>DAMDJY010000006.1:0-26394 GCA_032100225.1 Mobilicoccus sp. | reverse complement strand
TCAGGCGGGTGTCTGCCGTTCGAGGTGGATATCACCGAGCAGGTCGTCGCGGGTCAGGAGGCGCTGGTCACCATCTGTGTCGACAACCGCCTGTCGTTCCAGACGATCCCGCCGGGCGTCATCGAGGACTCCCCGAGCGGACCCAAGCAGATCTACTGGCACGACTTCTTCAACTATGCGGGCCTGCACCGCAGCGTCTGGCTGTGCGCGACGCCGCAGGCGCGGATCGAGGACGTCACGGTGACGACGGACTACTCGGGCAGCACTGGCCAGGTGGGCTACGACGCCGTCCTCGCGGGCGCAGGAGAGGCCGACGGCGAGCGGGTTCGCGTGCAGCTCAAGGATGCACACGGAGAGGTCGTCGCCACAGGGGCCGGCGCCCAGGGCACGTTGACGGTTGAGGACGTCACGCTCTGGCAGCCCGGCGCGGGGTACCTCTACACGCTCGTCGTGCAGCTCGTCGACAGCACTGATGACCCTGCAGGCGCCGACGGTGTCGACGGTCGAGTCCTCGACGAGATCACCCAGAAGGTGGGCGTGCGCACGGTCGCCGTCGACGGGACGCGCTTTCTCATCAACGGAGAGCCGTTCTACTTCACCGGATTCGGCATGCATGAAGACCACGAGACGGTCGGCAAGGGGCACATCGACGCGTTCATGGTGCGCTACTTCAACCTGCTGACGTGGGTGGGTGCCAACAGTCCGCGCACCTCGCACTACCCGTACAGCGAAGACGTCATGGACTACGCCGACCGGGCGGGCATCGTCGTCATCGACGAGACTCCGGCCGTCGGCATGAACATGGGTCTGGGCGGCGGCATCTTCGGCGGTCAGGGGTACACGACCTTCTCGCCCGAGACGATCAACGACGAGACGCAGGCGGTTCACGCGCAGGTCATCCGCGATCTGATCGCCCGCGACAAGAACCACCCGAGTGTCGTGCTCTGGTCGATCGCGAACGAGCCAGAATCGGAGACGGAGGCGGCCGAGAAGTACTTCGAGCCGCTGTTCGATGTGGCCCGTGAGGCCGATCCGACGCGGCCGGTCGGCTTTGTCAACGTGATGCTCGCGCCGCACGGACAGTGCCGCGTGTCGAAGTTCGCCGACGTGCTCATGCTCAACCGGTATTACGGCTGGTACGTGTTCGCCGGTGATCTGCCCAGCGCCGAGATCGCCTTCACCGAAGAGTTGACCGCGTGGGCGGGTGACGGCAAGCCGATCCTCATCACCGAGTACGGCGCCGACACCATGCCCGGATTGCACCAATTGCCGGCTCAGCCGTGGTCAGAGGAATACCAGGTCGAATATCTCGACATGAATCACCGCGTCTTCGACAGCATCGATGCCGTCTTGGGCGAACAGGTCTGGAACTTCGCCGATTTCGCCACCAAATCCGGGACCATGCGCGTCGGCGGAAACAAGAAGGGCGTGTTCACCCGCGACCGCCAACCCAAGGCTGCTGCTCATTACCTCCGCGCCCGCTGGACCTCGGAGCGCTTCCAGCACTGACGAGCTGCGCGGCCCCACAGCGACACCACAACCGCACGACACTGCGATCACACGACACTGCGATCACACGAGACCGCGCGACCCGATCTCCGGGTGCGCGGTGTCGCTGTGTTTGCGGCTGCCCCGGGCTCCCGGACTCCCGGACTGGACGGTCGTCCGAGGCAACATTCGGCAACCGATGTGGGATTGCCGGTGCCCTGACTTCAATGGAGTCAACAGAAAAAATCAGGGGAGGAACAATGTCGACCATTCGGTCCACTGCAGCACCGGAGGCCCACGCGAGGCAGCCGTTGGGAATGATGAGTTACCTGGGTTGTGCCGCAGGTGACTTCGCCAACAACTTGTCGTTCAGCATGGCGAGCATGTTCTTGATCCTCTACTACACCGACGTGGTGGGGATCAGTGCGCTCGTGGTCGGCTCGATGTTCGACGTCGTGCGCATCCTCGATGCGTTCACCGACCTCATGGCGGGGCGTCTTATCGACCTCAAGAAGCCGGGCAAGTACGGCAAGTTCCGTCCGTTCATCCTCTGGTTCTCGCTCCCGCTGCTCCTGTCGAGCATGTCGATCTATTCGGTCAAGGCGTTCTTTCCGAACATCTCCGCCTCGGGTGCGACGATCTGGATGTACGTCACCTACCTGCTGATGGGTAGCGTCTTCTACACCCTGGTCAACATCGCTTTCGGCTCGATGGCTCCGGCCATGACGCAGAACCCCGTGGAGCGTTCCAAGCTCGCCACGTTCCGCATGTACGGCGCGATGCTGTCGATGCTCGCCATCGCGTTCGTCATCGCGCCCCAGATCCGCGCTGCCATGGGCGACCCCGAGGCGCTGCAGCAGGCGCTGCTCTACACGACCGGCGGGTTCCTCGTCCTCGGTATGGCGCTCTACCTCTTCATGGTGTTCAACACCAAGGAGTAGGTGGCCCGACCTGTGGCCAAGGTGTCGATGGGTGACACCTTCCGCACGCTGTTCACCAACCGTCCGCTGCTCATCCTGTCGGCCTCGGCGATCCTCTTTCTCACCGGCATGATCGCCCTCTCGACCCTGGGTGCCTATATCGCCACGCAGGTCATCGGTGACGCGCAATTCATCGCATGGAACCAGCTGGCGCAGACCATTCCGTTGTTCGTCATCCGCCCGATGATTCCCAAGATGGTGGCGACCATCGGTAAGCGCAAGGCGTACATCCTCATGGGTGCCATGTTCATCGTCGGTACGATCATGTTGGCCTTCTTGCCGCTGTCCGCGATGCCGTGGCTCGGCCCGGTCACCTTCTTCGTGCTCGGTATCGGCATCTCCGGCGTCAACGCCCTCATGTGGGCGCTCGAGGCCGACTGTGTCGACTACGGCCACTGGAAGACCGGTCACCGCACCGAGGGCACCACGTATGCCGTGTTCTCGTTCACCCGCAAGCTCGGTCAGGCCTTCGGTGGTCTCGTCGGTGGTGCCGCGCTCACCTGGGCGGCCTACGACGCCGGCCGCGCCTCCAGCGGCCAGTCCCAGCTGCCCGGTGTCGCCGAGAACATCCAGATGTACGGCGGCGCGATCATGGGCGTCTTCGTCCTACTGTCGCTGCTGGTCATGGCCGCCTACCCCCTCACCGAGGATCGGTACGCGGAGATCACGGCCGAGCTCAAGGAGCGCACGGACCGCGAGGAGACGACGGTCTGACCCGCCCTCGGCTCGCCGAGCAGCCTTCGCAGAACCGGCCATCCCTGCCCAGGGGTGGCCGGTTCTGTCGTGCCCGTCGTCAGCCATGCCGCCCGTTGTGCTCTACGGGGTCCCGTTGTATCCCACCGGGCGTCTCAGACCCTTGTCTTGAACGAGTGTCCGGCTAATCTCGAATTACGCCCGACGGTGGGGGAAACACCAGGGCGTACGGATCGACGGAGGGGTCGATCCGCATGTCATCAGGGGGAAACATCATGGGGATTTCACGCCGCCACAGCATGGCCGTCGTCGTCGCACTCACCGGAGGGCTCATCGCCATTCCGGCCGGGGGCGCCTCGGCCACCAACCCTGGCTCGGAGTCGGGTGACAAGAGCGTCGGATGCGGGGTCGACTGGCAGGTCGAGTCGCTGCAGGACCCGGACGAGAAGGACATGCCGGAGGGACTGCGCCACTACAACGGCACCACCTACGACTACGGCAATTCCGGATTCGTGCGCGAGGTCAACGACCAGGTCTTCACGGGTCACACGGGCTACATGGAGATCCAGCACTACCTGACCGGCTCCGGCGACACCAGCGCACTCAACTTCCGCCTCCCGATCGCCACCAAGAAGACGATCCTCAACGCCCAGGTCACGCTCACTCTGCCGGACGGACTCACCTGGACGCAGGAGACCAAGCAGGACTACGCCGCCTGGATCAACAAGTGGAAGACGGAGTACTCCTTCGGCAACGTCGCCCCGTCGAACGTCTCGCTGCGCGGCAACACCATCGTCATCGACCTGGGCACGCTCCGCGCCGGAACCGGGCGCATCCTCAACCTCACGGCGCCTGTCTCGGACGCGACCGCCCGTGACTCCTACATCGCCACGGCGCGTCTCACCGGTGCGTACCTGGAGAGCGGCAACGCTGCTGCAGGCTGTGCGCCCACGACGCCGCCCGCACGTGAGACTCCCGCGCTCGGCACCTGCCAGGTCGCACTGACCGGCCGCACTATCCGGTCGCTGACCGCGCCCGACGTCGAGCAGCGCATCAAGGACTCCGCCCTGCCCGGCGAGACCAACGCCGACTCCTGGGGCGACGCCATGACGGCCTCCTCCTGGCGGATCTACGGCGCCACCGACGTGGCCCTGACCGACGTCACCTTCACCGCCGAGGCGGTCTCCGGCCTGACGTTCGACGCCGCAGCGCCGGTCAAGGTGCTCAGCCCCGGCGGCGGAGCGCTCCCGGTGAAGTACCGGGGCGCGGTCTCCGGAGTCGGCACGCCCGTGGTGAGCGCCGACGGCAAGACCGTCAGCGTCACCATCGCCTCCATGCCGACCGGATCGTCGGTCAGCCTCAATCTGACCGGCCGCCCCGACGGGACCGGCAAGCAGATGATCATCGACGAAACTCTCGTGGGCACCTCGACCGACTGCACTGCCGGCGGTCCGGCCCCCACGGTCGAGACGCAGGCCACCGAGTCGGGCCCCGACTGTGCGACCACGTCCGTCACCGTCACCACCGTGACCACGACGACCCGCAACGTCTTCGACTCCCGCACCGGCCGCTGGGTCCCCGCAGAGCCCGAGAAGGTGACCTCCACGTCGACCCGTCCCTTGACGCCGGCGCAGGCCGCTGCATGTGCGCCGACGACCCAGCCCACCACCCCGCCGGTCGTCACCCCGCCTGTGGTCGTCACGCCCCCCACCAAGCCGAGTGAGCCCACCACGCCTCCGGTCAAGCCCGCCGACCCGGTGGTGACACCGCCGGCACAGCCCGGCAGACCGACTCCGACGATCCCGCCGCGCGACACCACGACGCGTCCGGGCTCGACGGTCAGATCCGCACCGCGCATGGTCACCCGCACCTTCCAGGTCGACCGTTACATGCCGAAGACGGCCGCGCAGGCTCGACTCGTCGCCCGTCTGGACGACGACGGCCGCCTTCGCTTCCGCGAGGACAAAGGCGTGTGGGGCGCCAGCCGTTGGCAGTTCGTGACCGTCACCGTGCCGGCCGACGCCACGAAGGCTCAGGTCGTCAAAGCCGTCAACCGCAAGACGTCGGCCTCGATCGGTGACGTGCGCACGACCTCTCGCCTCGCCACGATCAAGCCTGGCCGCTCTGTCGTCGTTGCCTGGGAGCTCGGCAAGGGCGCCACGACCAAGAACGGGTGGGGCGCGAAGAAGAACGTGAACCAGACCTTCCTCGCACGTTCCTGACCCGCGACCACGCCGTGGGCCGGTGACCGACCCTCGGCCCACGGCAGACGACAGCGGCGCCGCCCACCAGAATCGGTGAGCGGCGCCGCTGTCGTCGATGCGAAACGGGGTAGGCGATCAGCCCTCGACGACGGTGGACCCGCCGGTGGTGTCGGTGGTGGTCGTCGTGCCGGTGGCGGCAGTGGTGACGCCCTTGCGGGCGTTGGAACGCGTGGTCATCGTGTCGATGACCGTCGCGATGGCAGCGTCACCGGTGACGTTGGCGGCCGTGCCGAAGGAGTCGATGGCGATGTACGTGGCGATCATCAGGCCGACCTGCGGCTCCGTGAAGCCGAGCATCGAGGACAGCAGACCCGCAGCCGTCATGATCGCGCCGCCGGGAACGCCGGGCGCAGCGACCATCGTGATGCCGAGCATGAGAATGAACCCGAAGATCAGGGCCGGGTCGATCGGCATGCCGTAGAGCATCATCACGGCGAGGGAGAACACGGTGATCTTGAGCGTCGAACCGGCCAGGTGGATCGTCGCGCACAGCGGGACGACGAACGAGGCGACCGGCTCGGAGACGCCCGAGAGGATCGTCTGGCGCAGCGTGACGGGGATCGTCGCGGCCGAGGACGACGTGCCGAGCGCGGTGGCGTACGCAGGCACCAGCGTCTTGAGCATCTTCAACGGGTTGCGGTGTGCCACAGCCCCTGCGATGGAGTATTGGACGAGCAGCAGGATGATCGTCAGCGCGAACACCATGAGGATGACGCCCAGGAACGTGCTGATGATCGCCCACACCTGACCGACGGCCGTCATGTTGAGGAAGATGCCGAAAATGTAGATCGGCAGCAGCGGAATGATGACCGCGGTGATGATCTTGTTGACGATCGCGCGGAACTCGACGAAGCCACGCTGCAGCGTGTCGCCCTCGATGACAGTCAGGGTCACACCGATCGCGAACGCGAGGATCAGGGCGGTCATCACGCCGAAGACCGGCGGCATCTCGACCACGAAGTAGGGCTTGAGCAGCGCATCCTCCGGGTTGGTGAACGACGCCACCTCGTGCCCGGCGAGCAGCTTGGGCAGGAACGTCATTCCTGCGGCAAACCCGAAGAGGCCCGCGAAGACCGTCGATCCGTAAGCGATGGCCGTCGTGATGGCCAGCCACTTTCCGGCGCCCTTGCCGAGCTCGGAGATCGCCGGGGCGATGAGGCCCAGGATGATCAGCGGAATGATGAAGGAGAGGAATCCGCCGAAGAGACCGTTGAACGTGACGAAGACGCGTGTCAACCATTCGGGGAAGAACAGTCCACAGACGATGCCGAGGACGATGGCGATGAGGATCCGCGGAAGCAGACCGATCTTGCGGGAGGTCATGGAGCGAGACTAGAGACCTCCGATGACTCGGCGTGGCTTACCGGGCCGATGAGCCGTGGATCACGCACACGGTTGCCCGTTTGTCGAGCGTGAGTATGAGTGTCGGGGCAGCAACAGCCGCACCACCCCGCCCACAGGGTCGGCGCAGATAGGTTGTGCCCATGGCCGAGCGGACGCCCGAGCAGGACGAGAACCCCACTGACCCGGTGCGTGCCGTGGGGTGGCTGCCCGCGGGCCGCTGGCTGTGGGATCAACGCGTGCTGCGGGCGGCGATGCGCTACCACTTCGGTGGTGCAGCGCTGGCCGCCGGTGGCGTCACCTGGTCGGCTGTCATCTCGTTGACGGCAGTGCTCACCATCGTCGTCAACGCCGCGCGTCTCTTTCTCGGCGAGAACCCGGTTTTGCTCGACGAAGGCCTGGCGGCGATCAACGCCACGATCCCCGGCCTCATCGACGACGGCACGAACTCGGGAATCATCGACCCGAACTCGCTGGTGGTCGACTCGTTCTGGAACCCGATCACGTTGGGGTCGCTGATCGTGGCGCTATGGACATCACTCAGCGTGATGGCGGGGCTGCGCCGGTCCATCCGGGCGATGTTCGGTCTCGGCGGCGCCCCACTGATCATGTACGTGGGCAAGGCCCGCGACCTGCTCGGGTTCATCGGTCTCGCCGTGGGAATGCTCATCTCGCTGACCTTGACCACCGCGTTCGGACCGTTCGCTCACCTCGTCCTCGGGTGGATCGGGGTGGCGGGCGGCGCGACGGGGTCGTTGGCCGTCGTCGCGGCCACCCTCTTGGCGGGACTCGTGGACGCGCTCGTGTTCGCCATGCTGTTCCGAGTCACTGCCGGCGTCCACGTGGTGCGGCGAGATCTCATGGCCGGATCGCTGCTCGGCGCCCTCGGGACGGGACTGCTGCGCTGGGCGGGGTCATCGGTCCTCGGCGTCGTCGACAACCCGGTACTCGCCTCGTTCACCGCCGTCGCGACCCTCGCGCTGATCCTCAGCCTGGCGGTGCGCCTCACCCTGTTCGTCGCGGCGTGGACGGCCAACCCGCCGCAGGTCCCGTTCTTCCTCCCACCCGAGACCATTCGCGTCAACGAGTCGCCCAACTACGTCACCCGCTCGGCCCCCCACACCCTCGAATGGCCCTACCACGCCGTGACCGGATCCCTCCTGCCCACCGACCGCACCACCGGCGAAGCCATGGACGCCGCCACCGACGACGACGGCGACTCGACCTCGGCACCGGACGCGCCGCCGGGGCCGCGCGAGCAGTCCGCATCGACGGCTCGACGCACCGGCGCCAGAGCCGCGAGCACGGCCAAACGCTCGTCACCGTCCGCCGGCTGACCCCCACCCGCCACGCCGGAAATGCCGGTCGGGCGCCGCATATGGGCGGTGTTCTGCGCGCATGTGCAGTGCGGTGAGTCGGAAGTGCTGGTGGGGCGCCGCATATGGGCGGTGTCGCACGCGCGTTTCCGGTGGTGGCCATGTCGGCACAGACGCCGATGACCCGGGTCGGCGTCGGTGTGACGTCGGCCCCGGGCCACCGGGTGCATGCGACAGGCCGTCAGAGCCCGTCAGCGCTGTGTTCCGAACTCAGCGTTGGTTTCAGAACTTCGAGTACGGCACCTGCACGAAGGACAGGGGCTCTCCGGTGCGGTTGATGTTCATGCGGATCCAGTTGGTGTTGTTGACGGATCCGTCGGTGGTGATGCGGGTGAGGTTGTCGGCCGCACCCGAGATTCCGTAGAAGTCGAGCCAGCGGGAGCCGGTCGCGAGCGGGGTGTCGACGTTGAACACGTGGCTGTCGCCGTCGACGAGGTAGACGGGGCCGTCGAAGTCCTTGGCCTCGTCGACGAGCTTCTGCACGACGGGGACGAAGGCGCGGTTGGAGCCGGCCTCGGGGGCGTAGGTGGTGTCGAACATGTCGGCCTGCATCGCGATGACGACGGCGCGGTCACCCTTGTGGCGGGCCTGGGCGAAGGTGCGTTCGATGACCGAGAGGGCGTTGCCGGTACGGGCCTTCTCCTCGGCGATCTGCTCGGGCGTCGCGGCGGGCTTGCCCGTCCACGGCAGCAGGGAGTTGTTGCTGCCGACGATGTGCACGGCGGCGAACGACACCTTCGATTCGCGCCACATGACGTTCTCCGGAATGCCGTTCGCGGCCTCGGAGGCGCACGGGGTGGCCTTGCCGCCGGTCATCCCGGGGGTGGCGAAAAAGGTGGAACGGATTGTGGCGAGACGCTCCAGCGGGTCGTAGCCGCCGTTGTTGGGGCGGTGGCAGTCGGTCCACTCGTTGTCGCCGGGGGTGTAGACCAGCGGCTGGGCGAAGCGGTCGAACTGTGACTTGATCATGCCGAAGTAGGCGTCGTCGCAGGTCGTGGACCCGTTCTTGATGTCGCCGACGTGGATGGTGCGGCTCGTGCGGCCCTTGTTGATGTCGTCGACCCAGGTGGGAAAGTGGGCGATCTGGTCGGCGCCGTAGGGCACATCGCCGATGACGCTGTACGTGGTGGCAGCCTTGCCGCGCTGCGGGCCGTAGGGCACGAACGAGCCGAGCAGACGCTTGTCGACCTTGAGCGGGTGGGCCAGGCGCAGCTCGATGTACTCGTTGGCGTCGGTGACGTCGGCGCCGCGGCCGCCCATGGCCGGGAAGTTGTTGTCGTTCATCACGGCGATCGTGTTGGCGTCGACGATCTCGACATCCTCGATCGTGAAGAACGGGAATCCGAAACGGCCGTTCTTGGTGGCCTCGCCGCCGACGCCCTGGGGGTCGGCCACGTTCATCAGGTCGGCGACGAGCTGCTTGCGCACGTAGCCGTTCTTCTTGACGCCCGCGATGTCGACGAGGTAGATGCGCTTGAACGCGGCCTTGTCGCCCTGGAGGCTGTCGCGCTCGATGGCGAGGAACTGGTGGTCGTTGACCGCGATGAAGTCGCCGATGGCGTGCGTGGCGGATTCCATGCGGTAGCGCCAGAAGGTGCCGGTGTAGCGGGCGCGGTTCTTGGTGATGGACGCCTGGTAGATGCGCAGGTCACTGGCCCGGCCGGTGGCCTTGTCCTCGTCGACGGCGCCTTCGAGCATCGGGTAGAGGGTCTTGCTGTCGGGCGAGATCGCCATGCCCTCGAGGCCCTTGGAGCCGCCCAGGTTCGGCTTCTCACCGGCGCGCAGCGTGGGGTTCTGCGGAGCCTTGACGCCGGGGGTGGGGATCGGCGGCGACAGGAGGCGGCCGAGCTGGTCGGTGTGCAGCAGGTACGGGCCGAACTCCTCGCCGAACCAGAACGTGCCGTCCTTCGCCACCTGCATCGACTCGATGTCGAAGTCCCAGCCGGTCAGGGTGCGGTCGGCCTTGGGGCAGGTGTAGTTGGCGGGCTTGGTGGCCGCCGCGGCGCATCCGCCGTCGCGCCAGATCTGCCACGGCACCAGGGAGTCCGGGTCCGAGAGCGTGAAGACCGTGTTGAGGTACTGCGTCGCGCCAGCCTTGCCGGCCTTGCCCGCGGCGGGGCGGATGCGGTGCACGGCGAGGTTGTAGTCGGCGCTGTTGTCCTTGGCGCCGTACCCGTTGTCGCCCATGACGAGGTAGCTGCCGTCGCCGAGACGGTGCGTGGCCGAGAAGCCCTGCACGGGCTGACCCGCGAAAGGCGCCTTGACGGCGGCGTTGCCCTCGACGAAGTGACCGGAGGCCTCGCTGCCGGGGACGTACGTCTGCGTCGGCAGGATCGAGCGCGTCACCAAGGTGACGCCGTCCTCCTTGGCGGTGGGGGCGGCAGAAGCCGTCGCCAGCGGCGCCGCGAGGGCGGCAGCGGCGGGCAGGGCGAAAGCGATGGCGAGGGGCAGGGAGCGACTCGGGCGCAGCATCAGGGGGTCTCCTACTGGCAGTGGGAAGGTGAGACTGCGGCAGTAGAACACCTGGGGTGTGGCCGACGGGTCGACGCAGGATGAACGGTCAGCGGCGCTTTCGCTGCCACCACTTGGGCACGGGCCGGCCGGGCTCGACGATCTTGACCTTGACGTCACCCATCAGCGAATACGTCGTGACGGTGAGACGCCGGGTGAGGGGCGCAGGAGGCGTGCCCTCCTCGGTGAGGTCCTGCACCTTCTGGTCGCCCAGCGCCGCGAAGCCACGGAACTGGACGTCGGTGCCAGGAGCCACGACAAACGTCGTATCGCCCATGAGGGAGCCCACCGTGAACTCGAGATCCGGTGTGTCCGAGACGGCGTCGCGGAGATCGAGCACGACATCCCCGAGACCGCTCCACACGTTCGTCGATCGTCCGACGACCCAGGCGCCCTCGCGGCGCGTGTCGCCCAGCAGGCCCACGATCGTCGACGACGCCCCCGCGGTCGAGGAGGGAATCGGAACCGGCGCTGTGGTGTGAGCGGGAACCGCGACCTCGCCGGTCGTGCTCGGGGCGGTGGGTGCGGAGTTCGCGGCGGACGCGTGAGCGGTGGTGGGGGCGACAGCGCCCGGTTCGCCGATGACCGGCATCGGGGCCTCCCACACGGCGTCGGCCGGGATCGGCGCGGGGGAGGTCGAGTGGGGGATCGTGTCCTGCGGTTCTGAAGCGGCTGGCGACGTCATGTGTCCAGCGTAGGGAGGCCGACACAGCCCGACCAGGTCCTTGCCGCCGAGCCGGGGCCGAACCAGGGTTTTCCCTGAGTGCGGTGCCGAGGGCCTGAGTGCCGTGCCGAAGCGCGTTCGCCGAGGTCGATCTCTATCCTCGACTGAGGGAACCTTCGACGGCTTCCCTGGCGTTGCACCCGCAACCGCCCGACACACATGAGAGGTCACGTGTACACCCACCCCGAGCAGTCCGATCCTTGTAGACCCGTCGCCGCCGCGACGAGCAGTGCCGGAGGAGTCGCGCCGAGCTGTGCACCCCTGCTGCACGCCCGCTGCCGGCCGGGTGGTCGCTGGTGACCCCGCTCGTCTCTCTGCTCGTCGGTGTCGTCGTCGTCCTGCTGATCACAGCTCTGACGGGCTTCTTCGTCGCCCAGGAATTCGCGTACATGGCGGTCGACCGCTCCCGCCTCGCAGGTCGTGCGGCCGCCGGCGACGCTGCAGCACAGCGGACCCTCGACATCACCAAGCGCACCTCGTTCATGCTCTCGGGCGCGCAGCTGGGCATCACCGTGACCGGTCTGCTCGTCGGTTACGTCGCCGAGCCGCTCATCGGCCAGGCCTTCGCCTCGCTGACCGGCGCCTCGATCGGCACCGCCGTCGCCGTCACCATCGGCGGCATTCTCGCGCTCGCGTTCTCCACCCTCGTGCAGATGCTGTTCGGCGAGCTCGTGCCCAAGAACTACGCCATCGCCGAGGCCGACAAGGTCGCGTCGTGGCTGTCGGCCCCGACCCGCATCTACCTGATGATCTTCGGGCCCCTCATCTGGGTCTTCGACAAGGCGGCCGAGGGATTCCTCCGGCTGCTGCGTATCGAGCCGGTCCACGACGTCGAACACGCCGCCACAGTGCGCGACCTCGAGCACGTCGTCGCCGAATCCCGCGCGAGCGGCGAACTCTCGCCCGAGCTGTCGACGCTGCTCGACCGCATCCTCGACTTTCCCGAACAGAACGTCGAGCACGCGATGATCCCGCGCTCCAAGGTCGACGCCCTGCGCGACACTATGACCGTCGCCGAGGTGCGTCACGAGATGGCCACCGGCCACACCCGGTACCCGGTGCTCAACGCCGACGACGAGGTCGTCGGCCTCGTCACCCTCATCGCCGTGCTGCACGAGCCCGCCGACTCCACTCGCCCCGTGGTCGAGATCGTCGAGCCGCCACTGATCCTCACCGAGTTCATGTCGCTGCCCGACGCCCTCGAACGGATGCGCGCCGACGACCAGGAACTCGCTTGTGTCATCGACGAATACGGCGGCTTCGGCGGCATCCTCACCATCGAGGACCTGGCCGAGGAGGTCGTCGGTGAGCTGACCGACGAGCACGACCCCGACGAGCCCGAGTATGAGCCGGTCGCCGACGACGGCGTCTGGGTCATGGCCGGCGACGTCCACGTCGACGAGGTCGAGCGCGCCCTCGAGATCGACCTTCCCGAGGGCGACTACGAGACGATCGCCGGGCTCGCCCTCGACGTCCACGGTGGTCTGCCCCAGGAGGGCGAGACGGTGCGCGTCGAACTCCCCCTGGACCCTGCCGATCTCGTCCTCGACGAGGCGCCGGATCCGCGCCCGCTCTACATCGAGGTGCTCGACATCGAGAACTACGTGCCTGCCCGGGTGCGCCTCACCCTCGACGACCCACCGGATGAGGACACTCCCCTCCCGTCCACGATCGAGTCGCACACCGGCTCCCACGTCGCCGGGGAGGAGACCCGATGAGCGGCCTGACCGTGACCTTGGTGACGATCGCCCTGATCGTGCTCAGCGCCTTCTTCGTGGCGATCGAATTCGCCCTCATCGCCGCGAAACGCCACCGGCTCGAAGACCTCGCGGGCACGTCACCGGCGGCGCGTGCTGCGCTGCGCAACGCCTCCGAACTGAGCCTGCTGCTGGCGGGGTCGCAGCTCGGCATCACCCTGTGCACGCTGGCGCTCGGTGCCATCACCAAGCCCGCCGTGCACCATGCGTTGATGCCGCTGCTGGAGGCGACCGGGTTGCCCTACACGGCCGCCGACGTCGCCGCGTTCATCTTGGCCCTGAGCATCGTGACGTTCCTGCACCTCGTCATCGGCGAGATGGCGCCCAAGTCGTGGGCCATCGCGCACCCCGAGCGTTCGGCGGTGCTGCTGTCGCTGCCGATGCGCGGGTTCATGACGCTGGTGCGGCCGCTGCTTCGCCTGCTCAACCGCACCGCCAACGTCCTGGTGCAGCGTCTCGGCGCCACCCCGGTCGATGAGCTGGCCAGTGGTCAGGACGTTGCCGGTCTGCGGCAGCTCGTCGAGCACTCCGCGGAGGCGGGCACGATCGGTGACGAGTACCGCTCCAGCATCGAACACGCCCTGGACCTGCGGGAACGCACGGTCGCCGAGCTCATGCCGCGCGTTCGCGGGCTCACCTCGGTCGATGTGAGCGCCGACTTCGGCGATGTGCAGGAGCAGACCCGCCGCACCGGTCACCGCCGGGTTCTCGTGCGCGAGGGACAGAAGGTCGTGGGCGTCGTGCACGTGCGCGACACCCTCGGTGACACACCGCTGACGACTCCTGTGCACACCGCGATGCAACCCGTGCTCGAGATGGAGGCGACGACGCCGCTGCACGAGGCCGTCGGTGCCATGCGTGAGGGCCACCGCCAGCTCGCGGTCATCACCAGCGGAGCCACGCAGGTCGGGGTCGTCACCCTCAGTGACATCCTCCCGGGCCTCATGCCCCCGGCCGCGGTCAGTGCGGACGACGAGAACACCACCGTGACCAGCGGGTCAGTCGACGGCGCCACCTCGACAGGGGCGACGGCCGCGCGGCCGCAGCACTGACCCACCGAAACGGGCGGGCACTCACCTCGAACATCGAGGAGAGTGCCAGCCCGTTGGCGCGTCGGGGCGTTCGTCAGACGAAGCCGCGCCGTCGACGTCACGGCCGAGGGGGGGGCTGCCGGATCGTAGAGCGATACGGACTACCAAGAGAGGCCGCGAATTCTCCCCGCAGTCTCCTGACCTGCATGTTCATCATGTGAGACGCGCTCTTAGTAGTCCATATCGCTCTACGTCCGTCACAACACGTCCTTGGCCCGTTGTTCAGGCGGTGGGCTCGGTGCTCTCCGCGGGGGCGTTGCGCCGCAGGTGGACGGGGCGTTCGAGGAGCAGGGCAGCGATGGCGGCAACGATGAGCACGGCCGCGGGCAGCAATATCGACTCGGACAGCGCTGCGGACATGCCGTCGGCCACGGCGGGCGGGAGGGTGCCGCTGTGGCCGCCCATCGATGCAGCGCCGGTCGATTCACCACCGAGGTGGGCGGCGAAGCGGGCCTGCATGAGGGCGGCGATGGCGGCGCTGCCGAGGACGGAGCCGATCTGGCGGGTGGTGTTGTAGACGCCGGATCCGGCGCCCGCGAGGTGGCGGGGCAGGTTGCGGCTGGCCGAGGTCGACAGCGGACCCCAGACGAACGATCCGCCGATGCCGAGCACGGTGGCGTTGAGGAGGATCTCCCAGGTGGGGGTCTCGGGACGCATGATGTGGGACAGGCCGAACATGCCGAGCGACCACGTGATCAGGCCTGCGCCGGCGAGGATCCGCGGGTGCACGCGGTCGATGAGCCGGCCGGCGATGGGCGCCAGGATGATCGACACAATGGCCTGCGGCGCGAACAGCAACGCGGCACCGGTGGGGGAGAGCCCGCGCACCGTCTGGGCGTAGAGGGTGAACGGGAACACCATTGCGGTGACGGAGAACCCGACCATGACGATGGCGATGTTGGCCATCGAGAAGTTGCGGTCGCGAAAGAGCGACAGCGGCACGAGGGGCTCGGTCCGCACGCGGCTCTGCCACCACACGAACGCGATGAGCAGCACCGCGCCGATGCCGAGGAGCAGCGGCACGGAGATCCATCCGGTGATGACGCCCCAGTCGTACTGCTCGCCCTCCTGGATGGCGAAGACGCCGCAGAACAGGCCGACGGCCGAGAGTGCGACGCCGACCCAGTCGAAGGCGTGGCTGTGCGTGGACAGCGAGGGGACGAGGCGCCAGGCTGCGACGAGTCCGATGATGCCGACGGGCACGTTGACGAAGAAGATCCAGCGCCAGTCGAGGGCGTCGATGAGCACGCCGCCGAGCAGGGGTCCGACGAGGGTGGCGACTCCGGCGGTGGCGCCCCACAGGGCCATGGCCGAGCCGCGGCGCTGCGGCGGGAACGTGCGGGTGATGACGGCCATCGTCTGCGGGGTCATCATCGAGGCACCGAGGCCCTGGACGACGCGGGCGGCGATGAGGCCGGTGATCGAGCCGGTGAGTCCGCACCAGAGGGAGGAGGCGGTGAACACGAACAGCCCGATCATGTACATGCGCTTGGGGCCGACGCGGTCACCGAGGCGTCCGGTGATGAGCAGCGGCACCGCGTAGGCCAGCAGGTACGCGCTCGTCACCCACAAGACCTGGTTGATGTCGGCGGCGAAGTGCGCCATCAGGGCCGGGGTCGCGATCGAGACGATCGTGGAGTCCACGAGGATCATGAAGAACCCGAGGACGAGGGCCCAGAGCGCGGGCCACGGGTTGTCGGGCAGGCCGGGCTCGGTGTTGGCCCACGAGGCTTGTCCGGGTGCAGTGTTGCCGGACGCGGCGTCCCCAGTTGTCGTCTGACCGGGTGTGGGGACGGAAGGGGAATCGGGGGCCCCGGAGGGTGTTCCCGATTCCGGCGGAGGTGTGGTGCTCATCGGGGCTGCCCTTCGATCGCTGCGCCCGAGCGGCTCGCCCTGGCGCAGCGAAGATACCTCAGTCGATGAAGGAGTCGGCGCGCGCCAGGCGTCTGGGCAGGTGCCGCGGTGGGTCAGTCGTTGCTGGGGGCGACGAGGCCGAGCTCGATGAGCTCGTTCAGGGGATCGAGGATCGAGTGAATGCCGAGGGAGGTGAACGACGATCGTGCCGCCAGTGCTCGCTCGGGGGACAGCGTGCGGAAACGGCGGGCGACGGAGGGTCCGTCACGGTCGGCGAGGGTGGCGATGACCTGGTCGCGCACACCGCCGTCGTCGCTGTCGACGCCCTGCCGGGCGGTGTCGACGGCGAGGAAGAGGTTGAGGAAGCCGTGCAACTCGCGCCCGGTCCCTTTCTCGGTGCATCGCACGGCGCGGTGCGCTGCGCCGCTGACCATGAAGGGCAGGTGGCGGCTGACGGCGGCGATCACGGTGTCGGCGAGCTGTGTGTCTGTGATCTGCAGGTCGTCGGTTGCGGGGACGAGTGGCGTGTGCACGTGGACGTCGGGGTCGGGGTGTCCGCCGATGCGGAACTTGGCGTCGAAGTCGGAGTCGGCGAGGGCGTCGAGGACGGCGGTGCGGCGCTCGTCCCACGGCACTTCGACGTAGACCTCGGTGAAGTCGATTCCGGTGCGTTCGAAACCGGCGGCAAGCGCGGGGACGACGTCCTCGGGGGCCATCGAGTCGGGGATGCCGACCTCGGCACCTGCAAAGCGCGCTCCAGGAATGGCGATGGCGCGACTCATGGCGTCGCCCAGCTCGGTCGGGGAGGGCACAGCGACCGCGAACCACAGCGATGGCTGCACGGGGTGCTCGGCGAGGCGCGCCAGCTCGTCGAGGTCGCGGGCCGGGACGAGGAGGGGGCCGAGGATGCGACGGTGATCGCTGCGTGCGTGCTCGAGGTGAGAGGTGAGCGCCTCCGCGACGCTGAGTCCGGCGGGCGGAAACATCGATTCGTCGTCGCACATACGGTGCAGACGGGGCGGAATGCGGGAGACCGCTGCCGCGGGGATCGGATCGATGTTCATCGGGTCATCCCCCGGTCGACGGCGGTCGACGTGGCGTCGTCCACGACCGGGCGAGGGGCATCGTGACGCGCAGTGGGCCGGTCGGACGGCATCTGATCGATGGTGCAGTGATGGGGCACGGGTACCTCGCTCTCGTGCGGCGCCGGAGGGCTGTCGCCAGGCGTCGTCGGCCGTCCGCAGGAAGACCCGGCCAGCTCTTGGGGGACATCCTGACCCACGGTGGCCCTGGGTGCGAGGGAATTGACGTATCTCGTCGTCCTGAGCGAGGCCGCCCGACCACTGATCGTCCGAGGTCCGCCGCCTGCCGCCCAGATCGACCGGTTGGTGCTCTGCTTCACGAAATGGGCTGTCCTGTCGGGCATTCTGGCGGTCCCTCGACCGAAAGGGACGGAATGCCTGACACCCGTCACACCCCGCGGGAAGCCTTCTCCTCCCGATCCGTGTTCATCCTGGCCGCCATCGGCTCCGCGGTCGGACTCGGCAACATCTGGCGCTACCCGTACGTCGCCTTCCAGTCCGGCGGTGGCGCCTTCCTCGTGCCCTACCTCGTGGCACTCTTCACGGCGGGAATTCCGCTGTTGTTCCTCGACTATGCGCTCGGCCATAAGTTCCGCGGGTCGCCGCCGCTCGCGTTCCGGCGCCTCAGCCGCTGGACCGAGCCGTTCGGTTGGATCCAGGTGCTCATGTGTTTCGCGATCGCCACGTTCTACGCGTGTGTCATCGCCTGGGCGGCCAGCTACGCGTGGTTCTCCCTCACGTACGCGTGGGGTGACGACGCGGAGGGGTTCTTCATCTCCACGTTCCTGCAGCAGGGCGACGGGATGTTCGGTGGGCTCGTCCCCGCCGTCGCCATCCCCCTCGTCGTGGTGTGGATCGTCAACATCGCGATCGTCGTGCTCGGCGTCGAGAAGGGCATCGGGCGCCTCAACAAGTACCTCCTGCCACTGCTGATCGTGATGTTCATCGGCCTGGTCGTGCGTTCCCTGTTCCTTCCCGGCGCCTTGACCGGGCTGGACGCGTTCTTCACGCCGAACTGGGGCGCGTTGGCCGATCCCAAGGTGTGGATCGCGGCCTACGGTCAGATCTTCTTCTCGCTGTCGGTGGCATTCGGCGCGATGCTCACCTACGCCTCGCACCTCAAGCGCAAGACGAACCTGACCGGGTCGGGTTTGGTGGTCGCCTTCTCCAACTCCTCGTTCGAGGTTCTCGCGGGCGTCGGTGTCTTCGCGGCGCTCGGTTTTCTCTCGGCCAAAGAGGGCGTGCCCGTCGCGGAGGCCGCAGCCGGTGGTCCGGGTCTGGCGTTCATCGCCTTCCCGACGCTCATCGCGCAAATGCCGTTCGGGCACATCTTCGGGGCGGTCTTCTTCATCACGCTGGTGTTCGCGGGTGTGACCTCGCTGGTGTCGCTGCTTCAGCCCCCGGCGATGGCGGTCTCGGAGAAGTTCGGGATCAGCCACCGTGCGGCCACCCTGGTCATCGGCGTGAGCGCGGCCGTCATCTCCATCGCCCTGTTCCCGACCACGACGGGTCTCAACACGCTCGACGTGGTCGACAACTGGATCAACAACGTGCTGCTCATCACCGCCACGCTGATCATGGCCTTGGTCGTCGTGTGGGGCATTCGCAAGACGCCGATGCTGGCACGGCACCTGAACTCGGTGAGCTCGTTCAAGATCGGCGGGTGGTGGAAGATCTGCCTCGGAATCGTGACGCCGATCATCCTCGTGACCACCGTGACGCTGACCCTGCGCACCCTGCTGACCGAGGGGTACGGCGGGTTGCCCGACTCGATGCTCCTCATCTTCGGATGGGGTCTGGTCGGGGCCATCGTGCTGCTGTCCGTGCTCCTGTCCCTCGTCCCGTGGCGGCATGACGGTCGCCTGGAAGAGATCGTGGACATGGACGAGCCCGATACGACCCGTGGCGCACCGAAGGAGGACATCCTGTGAGCATCACCTCGATCGTCATGATGGTCTGCTACCTCGCCGTCATCTGGGGAGGTCTCCTCGCGGCGCTGAATCATCTGCGGGCCAACCCCGACGAGTGACCCCGCCTTTCCGACGACGGCGCGCATCCGGTATCGACCGGGTGCGCGCCGTCCGGCGTGACAGGGCGGTAGGTGCGATCCGCTCAGGCGAGGAGCAGTGTGGCGGCGAGGATGACGGGGACCGACCCGATGGTCGTGATGAGTCCGGTGTCGCGGGCCAGTGAGGTGGCGGTGTCGTAGCGGGTGGCGTAGATGAACACGTTCTGCGCGGTGGGCAGGGCGGCGATGATGACGATGGCCAGCAGGGGTCCGCCGGTGAGGCCGAGCAGCCAGTGCGCGATGGCGTAGGCGACGAGGGGCTGCACGAGGAGTTTGAGCGTGCACGTCACCCACAACCGGCCGCGCAGGCCGACGCCCAGGCCGGGGCCGAGGCGCAGCGCGATGCCGTAGGCGAACAGCATTGCGGGGACGGCCATCTGCCCGATGAGGTCGATGGGCGCGCGGATGACGGTCGGCAGGGTCGTGTCGGTGAGGCCGAGCACGAGCCCGAGCAGTGACGCGACGGTGAGCGGGTTGGTCAGGGCGCCGAGGATCGTGCGGCCGAGTCCGCCGCCGCCGCGGGCGCGCCGGTCGAGGATGCTCAGCGAGACCGGTGCCATGACGAGCAGTTGGGTGAGGATCGTCGGCGCCACCAGCGAGGCGTCTCCGAGGACGTACGCCGCGATGGGGACGCCGAGGTTGCCGGCGTTGACGTAGGTCGAACACAGCGCGCCGATGACGGCCTCACCGGAGTCGACCTTCCACCGCCATCGGGCGATGACCAGCCACAACGCCCCCGCCACGACGACGGATCCGGCGCTCGCGGCGAGGTTGGCCGATAGCAATCGGTGCAGGTCGGACTCGCCGATGGTCAGCAGCATCAGGCAGGGCGTCGCGACGAAGAACGCGAGCCGCGACAACACGACTTGGGCCTTGAGGTCGAACAGCCCCAGATGCGCCACCAGAGCGCCCGCGGCGATGACGATCGCGATCGTCGCGAAACCGGTCAGTGCGCCGATCACGCGCGTCCACCCCTGGCTGCCCACGCACTCGCGATCATGCGGCGATTCTCCGCCCCGGCCTCGGGTGATTCGGCGGCGGGTCGGCGCGGACAACCTCAAGAACGACACACATCGATGTAGGTCGCGGTCAGGAGCAGGCGGCTGACCTGCGGGCGCTGTCGACGCCGACCCCGATCGATGTGTGTCGTTCTTGAGGTGCAGGCCGCACGCACACGTCCCATTCCTCGAATCGTCAGCGCCCCGCGCGTTTCTCACTCGTAACCTTGAGTTATGCGAGTTGCTGTCTTCGGAGCCACAGGTCAGGTCGGACGGGTCATGCGGACCCTCTTGGAAGAGCGCGAGTTCCCGGTGGACGACATCCGGTTCTTCGCCTCGGCACGATCGGCGGGGAGCACGATCGAGTTCAAGGGCAAGCCCGTCACGGTCGAGGACAGCGAGGGCGCCGATTTCTCCGGCATCGACATCGCGCTGTTCTCCAATGGCGGCACCGCGAGCAAGAAGTACGCGCCGCTCGTGGCTGCGGCCGGTGCCACGGTCGTCGACAACTCCAGCGCGTGGCGCAAGGACCCCGAGGTTCCGCTGGTCGTCAGCGAGGTCAACGCCGACGATCTGGACACGATCCCCAAGGGCATCGTCGCCAACCCCAACTGCACCACGATGGCCGCCATGCCGGTCCTCTCCCCGCTGCACCAGGAGGCGGGGCTGGTTCGTCTGCACGTCAGCAGTTACCAGGCCGTCTCCGGCTCGGGCGTCAAGGGCGTTCAGGAACTCGACTCGCAGTTGCGTGGCGGGTACGCCTCGGGTGACGTCACCGGCCTGGCCCTCGACGGCCGCGCGGTTCAGCTCCCCTCGCCCGACGTGTACGTCGCGAACATCGGCTTCAACGTCGTCCCGCTGGCGGGTTCGATCGTCGACGACGGCAGCCTCGAGACCGACGAGGAGCAGAAGCTGCGCAACGAGTCGCGCAAGATCCTGCACGTCCCCGACCTGCCCGTCTCGGGCACCTGCGTCCGTGTGCCGGTATTCAGCGGTCACGCGCTCGCGATCCACGCCGAGTTCGACCGCGACATCTCGGTCGAGCGCGCGTTGGAGATCCTCGGCTCGGCCCAGGGCGTTCAGGTCACCGACGTACCCACCCCGCTCGACGGCGCCGGCCGTGACGACGTGTTCGTCGGCCGTGTTCGCGCCGACCAGGCCGCCCCTGAGGGCAAGGGTCTCGTGCTCTTCGTCGTCGGCGACAACCTGCGCAAGGGCGCCGCGCTCAACGCCGTGCAGATTGCCGAGGAGCTCGTCAAGCGCCGCAGCAACTGACGCACCCCCACTCGTGCACACGCCGAGATCGGCCTCCAGTTGGCCGGTCTCGGCGTTCGCGTCGTTATCGTTGATCGGGTGAACCTCGAGAAGGTCGTCTTCGGCTTCTTCGTCCTGCTGGCAGCGACGTTGAACTTCGGCTTCTTCCTCGGTGATATGACGGACCCCACGGTCCACAACATCATCGAGTTGTATGCGGCCGTCATCGTCAACATCATCGCGACCATCCTCAAGTTCGGTGACCGCACGCAGCTCGGCGCCGTGCACTTGGCGACGTCGCTGGTGGCCGATATCCAACTCATCATGGCGGCGGCGGTGTGGATCCTCGCCACGGGTGGTGCGAGTGAGGGCGTCGCGGCGCATCAGATGGCGTCGATCGTGTCGCTGTCGGGTGGCGCGCTGCTCGCCAACCTCGTCTCGCTCGTGCTGCTGGTGTCCGAGACCATCTCGTTCCGTCGCCGCTGACCGGCCGATCTCATGGCCAACCCGCTGCTCCTGATCGCGTCGAGGACCCATCGACAGACGGCGTCGACGTTGCGGCGTAAGCAAGTCGGCGTTCCGCAGAACGTGTCGTCGATCGACGCAGTGTTCCTCGTGCTGCAGCGGATGCGTGGGCCGCTGTTGGCGGTGTTGGTCGTGCTGACGGTGGCGGTCGCCGGGCTCAGCGTCATCCCGGGTTTCGACGACGCGGGTAACCCGTACACGCTGACGCCGTTCGAGGCGTTCTACGTCATGTCGTACACGGCGACGACCATCGGGTTCGGCGAGGTGCCGTACGCGTTCACGACGGCACAGCGCTTGTGGATGACGGTGTGCATCTACGCGTCGGTGACGGTGTGGGCCTACTCGATCGGCGCTCTGTTCGCGCTGTTGCAGGATCCGGCTTTTCGGAACGCGCGGGAGCGGCAGAAGTTCAGGCGCAAGGTGGCGCGCATCAGCGAGCCGTTTCTCATCGTGTGCGGGTATGGGCAGACGGGCCGCGCGGTCTGCCGGACCCTCGACGACCTGGGGCGGGCGTTCGTCGTCATCGACGAGCAGCGATCGCGACTCGATGTGCTCGCCACCGACCAACTCATGCGGGATGTCCCGGCGCTCGAAGCTGACGTGCGCGACCCGGCCATGCTCGGCCTGGCGGGGATGGGCGACCGGAGGTGTCAAGGAATCGTCGTGGTCACCGATGACGACGACGCCAATCTCGCGGTGGTCATGGCCGGTCACCTGCTGCGGCCCGAGCTGCAGATCGTCGTGCGGGCCGGCAGTCGCGAGCATGCCGAATACATGGCCGACTTCGAGCCCGACGCCATCGTCAACCCCGACGATCATTACGGCGCGTTTCTCGTGCTCGCGCTGGAGCGACCTGTCGTCAGCCGCCTTGTCGACTGGATCATGGCTCCGCGGGGAGCGCCGATGCCGCCGTCGCGGGAGGGGCTCAAGGAGGGTCGGTGGGCCGTGCTCGCAGACGGGCGGTTCGGCGAGGAGGTGAGTCGCGACCTGGAGTCCACCGGGCTCGACGTCACTCTGGCGCACAGCGAGGAGGGCTGCCCCGACCTGCATGGCATCGCGGGATTCGTCGCCGGCTCGAGCCAGGACGCGACCAACCTCGCCTACGCGGCGCGGGCACGCCTGGAGAGCCCGGAAGTGTTCATCTCGATCCGGCAGGGCTCGACCGTGAACGCGTCGTTGTTGGAGTCGTTCAAGCCCGAGTCGATCTACGTGCCGACCGATCTGGTGGCCCGAGAGATGCTCGCCCGCGTGGTCACGCCGTTGACCTGGCAATTCGTCGAGCACGCCCTGCAGCAGGACGACGCATGGGGCGCCGAGGTGCTCAACACCATCCTCGAGCGCAGCGGCGAGATCTCGCCGTCGACGGACCGTCTGGTGGTCGACTCCCGGCAGGCTCCGGCGGTCGTGCGGTGGCTGCGGCATCACGACCTGCAGCTGGGCGACCTGCTGCGCGCTCCCAATGATCGCGACACCTTTGTCGAGGCGACCGTGCTCACCCTCGTGCGCGACGGGGAGAGCACGCACATGCCGGGCGGGGACACGCCGTTGCGGGTGGGCGACCAGTTGCTGCTCGCCGGGCGACGGCGTGCGTTCTCCGACCTCGGCTCTGCGCTGTTCGAGGACTCGACGCTGGAGTACGTCGCCACCGGGCGACAGGTGGCGACGGCGTTTCTGTGGCGCCACCTCGCCGGTCAGCGGTACCGGCAGCGGGGCGGGCAGGCGCACCAGGCAGGGCGGGCGCACGGGGAGCAGACCCCGGGGGAGCAGACCCAGGGGGAGCGCCGGTGAGGAGGCCGCGCCTCGTCGCGACCGATCTCGACGGCACGCTGCTCGACCCGGAGGGGCAGGTGTCGCCGTTCACCCGCTCGGTCTTGGAGCGGTTGTGGGCTGCGGGGATCGACACGTTGTTCGTCACGGCTCGTCCGCCGCGCTGGCTCGACGAGCTCGCCGACGCAGTGGGCGGGCATGGGCATGCGATCTGCGCCAACGGTGCTTTGCTGTACGACGTCGCGGCGCGGGAGATCGTGGCTGCCCGGCTGCTCGATCTCGATGTGGCGGTCGATCTGGCTGCTGACCTGCGCCGACGCATTCCCGACATCGGGTTCGCGATCGAGCACCCGGGTGGCATCCACCTGGAGTCGGAGTACGGGGTGGTGCATCCGGCGATGCTGCCGGAGAACCCGTCGCGCGGGCCGTTGGCGCAGGCAGGGGTCGCCGGGGTGGCCAAGTTGTTGGCGCGGGTGCCGGGCTCGGATCGAGTCGAGGGCGTCGGGCCGCTCGGGGATACGGCTCAGGAGTCGACGTTCGTCACCGAGGTTCGTGCGGTGGTGGGCGAGCGGGCGGTGGTCTCGTATTCGGGGGCTGCGGGGTTGGCGGAGATCGGTCCGGTGGGGGTGAGTAAGGCCAGCGCCCTGGCGGAATGGTGTGCGTCCCGCGGCATCGACGCGGAGGACGTGTGGGCGTTCGGCGACATGCCCAACGACATCCCGATGTTGCGCTGGGCCGGGCGTTCGTTCGCCGTGACGGGCGGCCCCGCGCAGGTGCGCGAGGCCGCGACCGATTCGTGTGGGTCGAACGCTGCCGACGGCGTGGCTCGGGTGTTGTTGCCGCTGGTGGAGGACTCTGCCGGTCAGGCTGCGGGCCAGGCTCCGATGCGGCCGTAGTTCAGGATGTCGCGGCCGGATCCGTCGGTGTTGGTGCGGTCGAGGTAGAGGCGCACGTCGCGGCCGACGCGGGCGAGGATCGGCGTCGAGCGGGTGAGTTCGGCCGTGTCGCGTCCGTCGGTGAAGCAGAGTCCGGCGCTGATGGCCTTGACGCTGCCCCAGCCGGTGCCGAGTTCGCGCTTGCTGACGCGCGGGTTGGTCTTGCGGGGCACGGTGTATTCGACGAGCTTGCTGCCGTCGAGGCCGACCAGGACGTCAGCAGCGACGCCTCGTACGGTGGTGGAGCGCGTCCAGGTGAGGCTGCGGACGGTGCGGAAACCCGAGGTCGCGGCGTGCGGCGCGGAGCGGACCGAGGCGGTGCCCGTGTTCGACACGCCCAGGGTGTACCGGTTGAGCCGGTCGCCGAGGACGGCGAAGAGGTAGGGGTCGTCGGGCGTTCCGGGGAGGGCGACGGCGCTGACCTGGTTCCAGCCGTGTCCGATGCGCACCGGCTTGGCAGAGGACCACGCCTGGTTGTCCTCGCCGGGGTTCTTCAGGGTGCTGGTGACCGACTGCAGGAGTCCGTCGGCCGTGATGACCAGCGACGTCATCCTCGGCGTCGTGGGGTCGGGGTCGAACCCGACGGGTTGCACCATGCGGGCACCGGGAGCGACCTTGAGGCCTGTCATTGGGAGGGAGAGGAACTCGCCGTCCTCGTACGCGACCGACGTCACGGCGCCCTTGCTGTCGGGCACGGTGAATTCAGCGACGCAGTAGCGCGGCAGCTTCGCGGCCGAGGGCGCAGCCGGGGTCGCCTGCGCTGCAGGCACCAGACCAGCCGACGTGAACGCGAGCACAGCCGCGACGGAGAGTGTGCGGAACGTCGAGCGGTTCATGAATCCCCCTGGGGCGCTGGTGACTACCGACGCCCAGGCTACGCGGCTTCCGCGCTCGCCGGGGGCGGAAGCGCGGGACATCCGTTCGACGCACGCGAGCTATTGGATGGACGTAGCCAGCCAACATTTGCCCTTTCTTTGCCAACACTGTGACAGGAAGCGCCTAGTCTGATCGTGCAGATCGGCACTCAATAAGTCACCTGTAAGGTGGTCATGAAGCGTGCACTTTTCGCCTTGCCTCTCGCAGTGGCAGCAACTCTCGGTCTTGCGCAGTCAGCGCTGGCTGTCCCGGGGTCTGGCCCTGTCCTCCCCTCCCCGTCGGTGTCTCCTCCCTCTGCGGTGACAGCCGTCGATCGCACCTGCTACGAGGGAGAGTTCTGCGTCTACAAGGATGCGAATGTCTCCACGTCAAACACGATGTTCCGCACTACAGCCAAGTTTGACAACTGGTTCTGGGATTTCCGCGCGCTCAACGATGAGGACTCTTCTTGGGCGAACAAGTGGAGCGTTCCTGCCACTGTCTATAAGGATGCCAATCACACGGGCGGGGTGACGGTATGTCGTCTGCCGAATACCCAGCTTGGGTACTCGGCAACAGCCAATGACAAGGGGTCCAGCCACAAGTGGGCAGGCGGGTCTGCGTGCTGAGTGGCCGCGCTGGCAGCTCTCTGGTTGCCCTTCTGATCACGGTGTCCCTGGCGGGATGCGGTGGCCAGGAGGGCGCCCCCGGTGGCGATTCGCAGCGCGCGCTTGCCGCCTGGAACAGTGCGCGTGACCAGGAGAACGAGCTGTACTCCCAGGGTCCCGGAAAGGTCGGTGTGCAGGGCGGTGAGCTGCGGTTCTGTGGGGG
>DAMDJY010000005.1:48200-49703 GCA_032100225.1 Mobilicoccus sp. | reverse complement strand
GCGCGCGAGATCGGCGTGGGCGAGCAGCTGCTGGGCCGGTGGGTCGCGGCTGAGCTGAGCTTCCCGCGGGCGCAGGTCCGCCATGTCGTGCCCACTGCGGGCACTGTCCGCAAAGGCGACTTCGGGGAAATGGTCGCGATGGGCATCTACAGCACCAAGATGGACCGCACGGTGCCCTACACCAAGCTGCAGCTCGCCAAGCCCGTCGCCAACGCCACGACACAAGGAGCAGACACTGTGTGCCTCACCATCACCCAGGGCGAGGACCTCGAACCAGTCTCGGTCGAGGCCAAGTGTCGGCCGATCGGACGGCCCTCGGACGTGTTGGATCCCATCGAGAAGAGCTCCAAGACTGTCACCTACGAATACCTCGTGCAGGCGTGGGCTGCAGGCGTCCAACTCATGCTGAGCCATCCCGATCACGCGCGGCACTTTGCGTACTCGGCCGCCCAGCACCTCGGGCGCCTCAACGACCCCGACGCGCCCCTACCCCCTCACCTGCGACACGCTGTTGCCGTGGTCGGCGAGGACCGGTCGATGGGGTCCGCTGGGAGGTCGGTCTCCAACTGCCCACCTGGGAGTTCAGAGGAAGCGGGTTTGTGAAGTCGAGCTGCAGACCGCTCCTGGGCCCCTCTGGCCAAGTGCGCAGCTGGCCCAGCTCGGTTGAGGCAATCATCGTCATGCCACGCGCTGCGACTATTGGACGGCCGCGCACGGGCATACCGGCTTCGTCCCGCGCGAAGTCGTGAAGGATCTGTCTCCCGATGACGAAGTGGTCCGGCATCTGGTTGCCGTAGGGCTGTGGGACGAGACGCCAGCGGAGTCCAGCGGCGAAGTGTCCGCTGGGGTGCTGCTGGCGCGGATGTCGCCGATACGGAGTGCCATCGGGAGCGGCCTGCACGTGTGGGTGAGGAATTGGCCCCCGGTGCATTCGGATGGACCCGATAGATGCGGCGGTCCGGGGTCTAGCCACGCCGGGCCACCTCCAGGGCGTCCAGCACCATCTCGGTATTCATGTTCGCCGCGACCCGCCACCCGACGATCCGCCGGCTGAACGCGTCGACAATGAAGCACACGTAGGCTATCCCCGAGCGAGTCGGCACATACGTCAGGTCGGTCACCCACAGCGCGTCAGGCCGGTCGGCCGTGAAGTGCCTGTTCACCAGGTCCGGTGCCCGGGTGGCGTCCGGGTCCGCCCTGGTCGTGAAGACCTTCTTCCGCAGCCGAGACACCCCTTGAATGCCCAGTTCACGCATGAGGCGGGCGACCTGGTCGCGGCCGACGTCGTGGCCGGCGCGCCGGGCGGCCTTCCAGAGCTTGTGGGCTCCGTAGACCTTCCGGTTCGCGATCCACAGCGTCATCAGGACCTGCATCATGAGCACGTCACGAACTGCTCGTGCCGACGGCGCGGCCTGCCGCTTCTTCGCGGCGTAGTAGCTGCTCGGAGCCACCTGCAGCTGCCTGCAGGTGAACTCGACTCCGAACTCGTCCCGGTGATCGTCG
>DAMDJY010000005.1:27940-48182 GCA_032100225.1 Mobilicoccus sp. | reverse complement strand
AAGGCGACGATCACTTCGATGGGCGGTCGAGCTCCGCCGCGAAAAAAGCCGAGGCCCGCTTCAGCAGATCGTTGGCACGACGCAGCTCGCGGTTCTCCTGCTCAAGCTCCTTGATCCGCGCGGCCTCCGCCGTGCTTAGGCCCGGCTCGATGCCTTCATCGATGTCGGCCTGCTAGACCCACGTGCGCAGCGACTCGACCCCGCACCCAATCTGGTCCGCGACCCGCTGGACCGTCCCACGCGTGGTGCCGAGCTCCTTGCGGAGCTGACGCACCAGGCGAACAGCCCTGGCCCTCTCCTCAGGCGAATACCGACGTGCAGTCGACCGCCCAGACATGTTGTTGCTTCCCATGGCTCCATCCTCGTTCCCAAGGTCAGGAGCCTCCAACGAACCCAGGGTGGCTCAGGTGAATCCGACCGATGCCGATAGGCCAGCATGAACGAGAACGCCCCCAGCGTCGTGATGCTCGACCAGACCCTCCGCTCCCGAGGACACATGTCGGACATGGACTTCTACCGCGCGCTGACCGAAGCGGTCCGCGCAGCGGCGGATGAGTACCGAGGGATCGCAGACCGGATCAGTGCGGGAGAGCCTGTGAACCTGGAGGCGGTGGTCGACGCGATGCGGGCGCTCCAGGAGCTGGCTCAACGCGACCTGTACGAGGTGCCGAACGAACAGTGGCGGCGCAACATCGACGACCTCGCCAGGCACGCGAAATCGCTCTCCGGCCCGACACACCGGCTCCCGTAGCCACCGGGGCGACACATGGCGACGACGGTCCGGGTGACCCCGACAGGGCAGGAGCGATCGTTCGACTCGCGCGAGTTGATCGTTTCCAAGACCGACCCCAAGGGCATCATCACCTACGCGAATCAGACATTCCTCGACATCTCTCATTACGGTCGGGAAGCGATCATCGGGCAGCCCCACAACATCATCCGCCACCCCCAGATGCCGCGCGGACTCTTCAGCCTGCTGTGGGACACGATCGCAACCGGTGAGGAAGTCTTCGCCTATATCAACAATCTCGCCGCGGACGGAGCCAACTACTGGGTCCTCGCGCACGTGACGGCGACCTTCGACCCCAAGGGGCGCATCGTGGGGTACCACTCGAATCGACGCCGTCCGGCCCGAGCACCGATCGAGGCAGTCACGCCGCTGTACGAGCGGATGCTCGCCGCCGAGGCGCGACACAACCGGGCCGTCGATGCCGCCCGCGCGGGCCGGGACACCCTGCTGACCCACCTGCAGGAGCGCGAGACCACCTACGACCGCTTCATCTGGAACCTCATCAACGACCACTCCCTTGCGGGGCACCGGTGAGACGGCTGCGACGTCCCCCGCAACCGCAGGGCGCGCAAGGGCGGACTTCTGATGAGGTCCACCACGCAGCGGCCGAGACGTTGCTGTCGGACCTGGGATCGGTCTTCGCCCGCGCCGGCGAAGGCGATCTGGAGGCCCGCATCCTCGCCATCCCCCAGGACGAGGCATTGGCCCAGGTCGCCCACGGCGTGAACCACTTCCTGGACGTGACCGACGCCTTTGTCCGGGAATCCCAGGCGGCCCTGGACGCCGCCTCCGCCGGCCGCTACCATCGCCACCTGCTCACAATCGGCCTGCCCGGCTCCTTCGAGAGCGGCGCCCGCCGCATCAACGCGGCACAAGCGCGCATGAAGGAAGTCGACGAGCGCGCTCGTCGTGACGACCAGGCCCGCGCCCAACTCGTCGCCACCTCCACCGAAATCTCCTCGTCCGTGGCCGGTGCCGCGACCGAACTCGAGGCCTCCGCGGCGCAGGCCTCCACCGCCGTGCGTGCCGCCGCCTCAGAAGTCGGGGCCGCCCGCGCCACGGTGGAGCAGCTCGAGACCACCAGCGCGCAGATCCAAGACACGGTCGAGCTCGTCCAACGCGTCGCCGCACAGACCCGCATGCTCGCTCTGAACGCCCGCATCGAATCCGCGCGGGCCGCCGAAGGCGGCGAGGGATTCGCCGTCGTGGCCGGCGAGGTCGAGACCCTGGCCGAGGAAACCGCCCGCACCGTCGGGCGCATCACCGACCAGGTCGATGCCGCCCGATCGGCGACCGCCGCCACCGCCGCCGCCATCACCCGCTTCCACGAACTCGTCCAAGAACTGGAGACCCAGGTCGCCGCCGTAGCCGACGCCTCCGGCGGCTCCGGAGGCCTCTCCGACCTCGCCGAGGCCCTCTACGCCGAGATCGCACGCATCGACACCTGAATCAGCGCCCCTTGACAGCTCATAGGCTCGACGGGTGCATCCCACGCACACGCATCAGCACATAGGGAGTGCAGACGATGGAAACGATCGTGGTCCTTGTTGTCCTCGCTGCCGTCGCGTGGTGGCTGTGGGGGCGTCGGTCACACGCCAAGCGACGGGGACATCAGGGCGTCACCCCTCGGGTCTGGACGCGCCAGAATTCCAATCATGCAGCCGCCCAGCTGCGGACGCCCCCAGATCCTCCCCCTTCCTCGGCGCCCCCGCAGCATCCAGGCGTGACAACCAGGCCACGGACCCATCAAGTAAAGGCGGCTGCGCACACGCACGTCGTGCCGCCACTGGACCTACATCGTGAGATCCCCTTCGCCGAGGCGCACATGCGCAAGAATCAACCGCATTCACACGGCAACGGCGCCGACTACGCCGGCACCGCTGCCCGATGAAACATCCGGGCTAATCGCGCCAACAATTCTGGGACGATTTCGGCGAACGTTGGAGCGTTCCGCACGGCGTCGTTGCTGATGCCGTGGATGAACACGGGCCCGGTATCGCGCCCTGGATTGATCAACGTTGCGAACTCGTCCTGAATCTGCCCGTTACCGTTACCTCGGCCAGGAGGAGTTCGGCGAGGAAGCCTTGGTAGGTGAGTTGTTCCTTGGTGGCGCTGATGCGAACTCGTCGTCGCTGAGAGCGAACAGGTATTTGACTTCCGCGTTGGCCTTGAATGGGTCGAACGTTGCAACTAGCCCCCTCAGGGGCGGAGCTGCAGAACCGACCCACAGGTCGATGCCTTCCCCATCTCCACCTTGCGTGTCGGCGAGATAGCCGTAGTCGACCGGATAGACGACTTGGGGCAAAGGGGTCAGTGCCTCGCCTGGGATGATGGGTGGTTCCGGGTGAGATGGAGTGCTGATGCGTGGTCGGGCGTTGTTGTTGGTGGAGTGTGAGGAGATCTCTCGGGGTATCGCGGTGAATCGGCCCCGGTTCTCCGCCGCTCCTATAGTAGCTGCCCCTGGAGGGCCAGGTCAGCGTAGTAGGCCTGCTCGGCCTGTACGGGTGTGATGTTACCGATCGCGGAGTGCAACCGGCGGTTGTTGTACCACTCCACCCCAGCTGCGGTGGCGAAATCGACATCGGAGATGGTCTTGTACGGTCCCTCGTGAAAGATCGTCGTGCGAATGCACTCGGTCTTGTAGAGCCCATTCCCGCTTTCCATGAGAGCGTTGTCGTGGCATCCCCGACAGATCCGATCGAGGCCGCGATCTGCGCGGTCTCCAAATGCTCGGTCAACCGGATGCTCGTGTACTGACTTCCCGCGTCGGAATGGTGAATGAGTTCACCTGCGATGACGGGATGACCGTCGCGCCGACGTTGCCACAGCGCCATCCGTAGCGGCGTCATCACCAAATCAGTGACCTTGGATGTCGAGGCATGCCAGGACACGATTCGACGTGAGAAAACATCGATGATGAACACGACATACACGAACCCCGCCCACGTGCGAACGTACGTGAAGGCGGTGACCCAGACCCGGTTCGGTGCGTCCGCGGTGAACTCCCGGTTGAGCAGATCGCTGGCTCGGCGACCATCGACGGCCGGGATCGTGGTCCGGACCCGCTTACCCCGGCGAACGCCCTGGTGACCCATGATCCCCAGGCAGCGAGCCACCCGCCGCCCCGAGGGTGGCGTCGGACTCGCCGCGGCCAGGACGGCCGTGGTCTTGCGGCGCCCGTATAGCGACTCCGGTGTCGCTGTCCACACCTGACTCTCGTGATCCCAGGTGTGGAAGATGTCCCAGATCTCGTTGATCAGATACGCGTCGCTGATGTCCCGCGGCGACGGCTTCTGAATCTTCCATTCCCGGTAGGTTCTCGCGGCGACCTGACAGCCCTGTTCGGACAGAACTCGACAGACCGACTCGACCGCGTAACCCTGAACACGCATGTCGTCGATGAACGCGACGATCAACGCTTTCGGGGTGGGGGCACCTCCCGCTCGCGGGGGACGAGTTCCCCCGCGAAGAAAGTCGCGGCCGCCTTCAGGATCGCGTTGTCCTCCTCAAGGCGTCGGACCTTGGCCTTCAACTCTCTAATCTCGGTGCGTTCCTCACTGGTCACACCCGCGACCTCACCGGCGTCGATCTCGTCCTGCTTACACCAGTTGCGAATCGTCTCCCGTGACATCCCCAACCGGGTCGCCACCGCCCCGGCTGCCGCCGTCACCGACCCGAACTCTGGCACCTGCTCACGAACCATCCGAACCGCACGCTCCCGCTCCTCGGCGGTGTACTTCTTGGGCATGGGCCCCATCCTCCCTGAACCAGAAACGATGCGGCAGGAGACCGAGGCCGGTTCACGGCGGGTCGTTCGGGTCGGGTGATCGCGGCCGGGTTGGGTCGGGATCACGGGGTCGTCAATCGTGAGATCGCGCGGTGTGGTGGTCGGCAGGGGTATCGCGCTCATGTGGCGCATGAGCGGGCGGTGGCGCGGCTGGCGCGTCCGAAGTGGCGCAAGCTGGAGTCGTGCCCGCGGCTGCTGGCCGCGGTGAACGCGGGCTTGGCGCAGCGTTGGTCGCCGCGGCAGATCGCGTGCCGACTGGTCAAGGAGCAGCCGGGTGAGCCATCGTTGCGTGTGTCTCACGAAGCGATCTACCAGGCGTTGTACTGCCAGGCCCGCGGCACGCTGCGGGCCGAGTTGAAGGGCGTGTTGCGCCGCGGCGGCACCGCTCGGGTGACCCGGGCGCAGCGGGCGGCGATCACCGCCAAATGTGAGGCGATCCCGGACAAGATCCTGATCAGCCAGCGCCCGGCCGAGGCCGAAGACCGCGCTGTCCCTGGGCATTGGGAGGGTGACCTGATCATGGGCACCGCGAACCGGTCGGCCATCATCACCCTGGTCGAACGCAGCACCCGGTTCGTGATCTTGCAGCGGGTGCCCTACGACCACAACGCCGACCGTGTCGCGCTGCTGCTCACCCACGCGATGGGCCGCCTGCCGGCGCTGCTGCGAGGCTCCTTGACCTGGGATCAGGGCCGTGAGATGGCCCGTCACGCCCGGTTCACCATCGCCACTGGCATCCCGGTGTTCTTCGCCGACCCCCACTCGCCCTGGCAACGCGGCAGTAACGAGAACACCAACGGCCTTCTACGCGAGTTCTTCCCCAAAGGCACCGACCTCTCCGTCCACTCACGAACCGACCTCGACCACGTCGCCCACTTGCTCAACGGCCGACCCCGCCAAACCCTCGACTACGACACCCCCGCCGAAGTCCTCGATAGACTCCTCACCGAAGCAGGCGAGGCACTGACCAGCTGACACCGCCCACGAACGCCTGCACTCACACTGCGGCAACATCCCACCGATCCAGTACGAGGAAGCGTTCTACGCTGAGAACACCGAGCCGGCGCCAGCTGCCCCGGCACAACCCGCTCTCCACTGAACCCGGGACGATCCAGGGTCGTGCTCGGCCAACACGCCGTGGCCGACAGAACGAACGAGATCCCCGCCTTCCGCGAGCTGCTGGCCGGGTTCGACCCTGCTGACTGGCTATGTCAACCCCACCTGGCCCCTGGCTGACGGCCAGAAGTGGACCCACCTTGCGCGAGCCCAGCGGCATGAGCGAGCGTCGCTCACGGTTCGCGCCGGAGAGCGGCGCGAGTGTCCTCCACGACAGATGCAGTCTTGGTGACGACTTCACTGAGTCCCATGTGCCCGGACGACTGCAAGACGGTGTTGGCTCTGGTCGCGAAATCGTGGGTGTCCAGGTCGAGTCGCGCCACGTCGACGATGATGCCCTTCTCGTTGGTCACCCACGACCCGGCAGTGGCATGCCAGGCGTGGGCGCAGAGCATGAGCGCGGTCGAGCAGCACAGCATCACGCACGCGCTGTCGTCCTTGGGCAGGCCCTTGCGGGCGGCATCTACCAAGAAACCGGCCTGCCACAGGTTGTCGATGAACGCGACGCGCAGGGCATCGGGGTACGGGTTGAGATCCGCTGCCAGCCCGGCGACGGCGACGGCGACGGCGCCGTCGGGGTCGGCGAGGGGACGGCACGTGGCGACCTCGCCGGCGTAGCTGACGTCGAGGAAGCCCAGGGGGTGACCGGGTTGGGGGTGGAAGGCGAACTCGCCGCGGCGGGCGCGGTCGGCCTGTTCGTGCACGCGGTCGAGGTCGCGCAGGATCCAGTCGACGGGGGTGCCGTTGACGGTTAGCCAGCCACCTCCGTTCACCCAGGGCCCCCAGCCGCCGGGCCCGACGATCTCGACCTGCCCGGTGTCACTGAAAGCGCGTGACGCACGGGCCAGGGCGTCGAGGTCGAGTCCTTCGGCGCGGTAGTACAGGCCGAGGTCGACGTCCGAGGCCTCGTGGTGGGTGCGGCGAGCTCGGCTGCCTCCCAGGACGATGGCCACGATGCCGGGAACTGATGCGAGAGCATCGGCCATCTGCTGGAGTCGCTCGTCGGTGATCACACACCAGAGTTTTGCCTAGCCCGCGTGGACCTCCCATGCCATTCGCGGCAAAGTAGTGCGTTCCGAGCACCCGCTCAGGTGCCGGCCAAAGGAGCGAGCAGCTGGCGGTAGAGGCCGGGGCCGTGGCCCGCGAGGTCCAGGGCGTGAGCGGCCACGGCCCGCTGTTCGGTGGTTCGGGTCGCGGTGGCATGGGGGAGCATGGACACCTGCACGACGGGTCGTGACAGCTGCGCAGCCCAGTACAGGGCGGCGATCGGCAGGGGCACCCGGCCGAAGATCATCCGCAGGTTGCGCGGTGTGATGCGAGCCCCCTGCGCTTCGAGGGAGTCGAAGGCCTGTCGCATGGCCCGAACCAGCAGGACAGCGCCGCGCACTCGCTGTGATCGCGTCTCCAAGGGCTGCTCCAGGACCAGGGCGGCCATGGCGGCCACGAACACCGTGTGGGTGTCCAACCAGGCGTGCATGTCCGGCTCGGTCCGCAGGTGGGGGTCGATCGCGCCGAGCAGCTGCGACGCGAACTTGGAGCCGGCTGCCCCGCCCTCGACCACGGTGGGCTGCTGCCCCACCCGGTGGGCGGTCACCTGCCCGTCCTTCACGCCGCCGCCCACACCGGAGAAGCACCAGACCAGCCGGTCGCGGCCCAGGCGATCCTCCACGTCACTGCGCAGCTCGAGGGGGTTGGTGAACATCCAGACCCACCCAGCCGGGCTGGCTGCGATGTCGTCCAGGGCCGCAGCCAACTGGTCACCGCGAACGGCGACCAGCAGGACGTCGCAGTCTGTCACTTCCGGTGACTTCGTCACGGCCACGTCGGGCGCAAGGATCCGGCCGTCGAGGCCCACGAGCAGTCCATGGCGGCGCAGGTCGACGAGTCTCGATCCTCGTGCGATCAGGGTGACCTCGTGACCGGCGTCGGCCAGCAGCGCCGCGTAGACCGATCCAACGACACCTGCCCCGAGCACCCTCACACGCGCCATAGTGCGAGCCTACGCCAGGAGGACCCAGAAGTGCCGGTGCGCCACCGGCGGCATGTGTGGATGTTCAGCCTGCGGTCCAGATCTTCATCACTGCGGCCACTTGCTCATCAATTCCCATGTCGGCGACATCGAGCTCATGATCCACCTGGAGGTTGTCACCTTGCTGGCGGTGCAGCTCCGAGGTCGAGGGGCGATCGGTGCGCAGAGCCATGGGACGGCCTTTCTGTACGCCGTACAAACCGTTTGTACAGTGTGCAGACTAGAGTGGGGCCATGCCGGGGTCAAGAGATGTCACACCGCGTCGTCGAGGGCCGCGGGGTGACCTTGGCCGGGACACCATTCGTGCGGCGGCTCACCATCTCCTGGAACGCCACGGAAGCCCCTCCGCCGTCTCGTTGCGCATGCTCGCCGGTGAGGTGGGCGTCGCACCCAATGCCCTCTACACGTATTTCGCCGACGTGAACGCCGTCTGGCACGACGTCGCCGATGCCACGCTGCGAGAGCTCGACTCCGAGGAGCTGCGCAGCTGGGACTGTCGGCATTGCGCGCTCGTCGAGTTGGTGCGGCGGTGCCGGGTCATCTGGGCTCGCCCATGGGTCATTCCCCTGATGAACCACCAACCCGCGCTCGGGTCGGCGTCGTTCGCGTTGAGCGAGACCACCATGACCCTCTGCGAACACGCCTCCGTGACTGCGAGGGACGCCCACGACCTCCTGCACGGGTGGTTCTTCGGCAGCACGGCCCTGGCTGCGGCGGGGTGGGAGCGCGAAACCGACGAGATCCGTGCGCTGGGAGAGGGCGGCGGCCAGTTCCCCCTGGTCTTCGCCCGCACGGACGCCGACCACGACGCGCAGTTGAAGGCCCTCCTCCGGGGCATCGACGTCCGGTGTACCTGCGCCCGGCCCGCCGAACCCACCCAGCCGACCCGTCCGCTCGAACCCGCCGATCCGACCGGACCCGCCGCGTGACGTCCAAGCCAGACCTCTGAGCCGGACACCATCGGCCCAGCCAGCGCCTCAGAACCGGGCGAGATCGGCGGCGCCGATCATTCCGGCGGAATTACCCAGCGTCGCCAGGCGGACCTTGGGTGCGCGGCGAAAGCTGTGTGCGGTGAGGTGCCGGTCCAGAGCTTTGACGGCCGGTGCGCGCAGAAATTCACCCGCCTCGCTGACGCCGCCGGCGAGGACGAAGACTTCTGGGTCGAGGGCTGCGGACAGGTAAGCCATGCCGATGCCCAGCCAGGTCCCCACGATGTCGAAGCATTCGAGGGCTGCGGGGTCACCTTCGGCGGCGGCCTGTGAGACCTGGAGACCGGTGATGTCTCCAGCGCACCCACCGGCCAACTCGAGGAGGCGGGCTGGCGCGTGTTGAATCGTACTCGGCGAGTCCGCGAGCCTCATGGACGAGGGCGCGTCCGGAGCCGTATCGCTTCCAGCAGCCGAACTGGCCGCACCCGCATCGGCGGCCGTTCTCCTTGACGTTCATGTGGCCGATCTCCCCGGCCATGCTGCCTGCCCCTCGGATGAGTTGGCCGTTGACGATGATGCCGCCGCCGATGCCTGTTCCGACGGTGATGACGATCGCGTTGTCGGCACCTTGAGCTGCGCCGAAGCGCATTTCACCCCATGCTGCGGCGTTGGCGTCGTTCTCGACGACTACGGGGAGGCCGGTTGCTTGCTGGAGGTGTTCTCGCAGGGCCTCGTCTCGCCAGGGGACGTTCGGCGCGAAGATGACTCTCGACCGGGTGGCGTCCACGAACCCGGCCGCGCCCAGACCGATTCCTTCGATCGTGTGACGTGCTCCCAATTCCTCGACCAGATCCGCGCAAGCGGCCAGGATCCCGCCGTTGTCGAGTCCAGCGGTGGCGCGTCGCGCGGTTGCCAAAAGACGGCCTTCGTGGTCGACGACGCCTGCGGCGATCTTGGTGCCTCCGATGTCGATCCCGAGCCTGGTGCTCACGTTCCTGCCTCTCCTGTCGTCGCTGGTACATGTCGGGGTGCCGGGACCCCGCCGCACAGCACACGTCACTCCCGCGGGGACGTGCGGACCGCCACGATCGGGAGGTCGCGACCGGCACGCCTCAGGCAGGCGCGGGCCCGCTGCTGGCGCGGAGCTCGAGGCGGGCCGGTATAACCCGGGGCAGGTCCGCGGGGAGGGTGGCCCGGGGGTCGTCTCTGGGCATGTGCGCGATGAGCAGCTGAACCAGGGCTTCGCCGATGCGGGTGAAATCCTGGTGCACGCTGGTCATCGGTGGCCACAAGTACTCGGCGAGGAGATCGTCGAACCCCACCACTGACACGTCGTGCGGGATGCGCCGTCCCGCCTCGTACAGCGCACGCAGGAGACCGGCGGCCATCTCGTCGTTCGCGACGAACACGGCCGATAGTTCGGCCATCTCGGCCAGGCGGCGGCCCGCCGCGTAACCCGAGCCCGGCGTCCAATCGCCGTACTCCACGGGCGGAACCGGGCGCCCCGCCGCCTCCAGCGCTGCTCGCCAGCCTTGCTCGCGCTGCTGTGCCTGCACCGACTCCCGCGGTCCACCCACGAGGTGCACGGTGCGATGCCCGAGGGACAGCAGGTGCGCCACCGCCAGCTGCGCCCCACCGGCCTGGTCGAACCCGACCGATGGCCATTGCGACGCTCGTGAATCTGCGATGACGACGGGCAATCGCGCCGGCACGTCCAACCGGTCCAGGTCGGTGGTCTCCAACCCCAGCACGACGACCCCCGCCATGCCCTGCTGCAGCCGGCGGATCGCCTGGTTCAGCGCCGCGGCAGAGCCGTCAGGCGCGGCTGCCAGCGCCACAGAGTAGCCGTGCTTCTCGGCGACGGCGGCCACAGCCTCCACGATGTGTGCCTCACCCGTGCGCGACAGGTGGTGAGCGACCAACCCGATTGTGGTTGACCCACCCGAGCGCAACGCGCGGGCGGCGGCGTTGGGGGCGTACCCGATCTTCGCCATGGCCTCAAGAACGCGTTCGCGAGTTTCGGGGCGAACGTTGTCGGCACCGTTGGCCACCCGCGAAACCGTCTGAGCCGACACCTGCGCTAAGGCGGCGACGTCCTTCGCGGTGGCCCGGGTGGCCCAGGCGACTCCGCCGCGGGATGAGCGGGTCAGGGTACCGCCAGAGTCTCCGCTCGTGCCTTCTGGCCCCGTTCTCATGCCAGAACGCTAGCGTTCGGAACATGCCCGGCCCCGGCGGGGTCAGGCTCGAGAACCGCGTGGCCTGCCACCCGTACACCCTCTCCGAATGTCCAATCTCCCCGCACGGTGAGACTGCTTGCCCTCACGAGGGAGGGCGGTCCGGCTGGAAAGCGCGCCTCGAAGTCGCTGATCCGGCGGTAGTAGCGCTCGTCCAGGCGTACCAACGGGGCACGCTCAGTGCGCAACCGCGGAACCGCATCCTCACCCATCTCGTACACATCGGAGCGCAGGAGCAGTAGGTCGTCAGTGGTCTTGACGGGCAGGAACCTGTCCCGCCCCACCTCCAGCGCGATGGCTCCTTCGAACGCCGAGACCGCAGACCCCATGGCGGTCTCCAGCTGGTACACACGGGGGGAGTCGGGATCGGTGGGGTCGACGTTCTTCTCGTTGCGGATCAGGGCCAGGCCCAGCACACCCTGTTCCTGCTCGAGGCGGGCCTGTAGTGCGGCGATGTCGAACCAGAGGGTGTTGCAGTGCGCGAAAGGGTGCCGCGACTCATCCATGAAGTGGTCTAGGTCCTCCGGCGGGGTCTGCGCGGTGTCCCGCAGGAGGAGACAGCCGTCGCTGCGCCGCCGGGCCAGGTGTCCGCCCTTACGGTCTGCGGGGGTGCGGCGGGTCACTTCAGCCAGGTAGGGGGCGCCCGATTCTGCGAACCAACCCGCGATCCGGCCGTCCGGGTAGGCGCCCAGATTATCTCCGTTGGCGATGAGGAGATGGCGATACCCCTGGTCCAGCAAGGTGCGCAGCAGGCTCTCCTCGTACAAGGTGGTGAAGATGTCGCCGTGGCCGGGCGGGCACCATTCCAGGGCCGGATCGGTGGGCCAGGCCACAGGCGTGAGGTCGTCCGTGCGCAGCTTCGGTTCAGCGTTCTGCAGAAAGTCGAGCGGCAACCCTGGCAGCGCCAGCCCCGTCACGGATTCGAGGTAGCGCAGGCTGTCCGCCTGGGTACGGAACGAGTTCATCACGAAGAACGGCAGCCGCGCGCCGGTGGTGCGGCGCAGGTGAAGAACCTGGGCCACTACGACCTCCAAGAAGGTGCGGGCGCCGCGCACGGGCAGGAGTGACTTGGCGCGGTCCATGCCCATCGAGGTGCCCAGCCCACCGTTGAGACGGATCACAGCGGTGCGGTCAAGGGCCTGAGCCGCGTCCTGTTTGCTCACCTGCATTCCGGTGAGCGCGGGAATGTTGTCGACGGGGTCGATGCTGCCTTCGGGGATGAGACCGGTGGCTCCCGCGTCCAGCTCGTGGTAAGCGTGCGCGAAGGCCCGGATGGCGGCCTCACGCACCCCCGCCTTGCGCATCGCGGCGGTGGCGGCGTCCAAACCCTGCTGTGACATGGGGTCACTCCTGGTGTGGTGATGAGTGTGGTGAAGGTGTGGGCTGTCGTGCAAAGGCCTGCGGCTGGGCTGCGTGGTCGCTGTGCCAGGGCGCCTCGACCCACCCAACTCAGCGCAACCGGCCGCCCGGGGCGCCCGCGGTGGCCACGTACAGGTCGGGCCGGGGGGTCCCGGCGGTCTTCACAGCGGCGAGGATGCCCTCAGCGACCGTCTCGAGACGGTCGGTGGGAACGAGGGCGATGGCACTGCCGCCGAATCCCCCGCCGGTCATCCGCGCACCCAGGGCCCCGGCATGCTGGGCCGCCCCCACGACGACGTCGAGCTCGGCGGCGCTGACCTCATAGTCGTCCCGCAGGGACGCATGCGAGTCGTTCATCAGCCGTCCGGCCTCTGCGAAGCACCCGGCGAGCATGGCCTGGTCGAACTCACGGACACGGTCGATCTCGGTGATGACGTGCCGGACACGAGCGCGTAGCCGCTCCTGCGGGAGGGCGTCCAGGAGGAGCGGCAGGTCGACGACGGCGGTGGTATCGGCGATCTCACGCAAGGTGTTCACACCCAGCAGCTGTGCGGCGTTCCGGCAGTCCTCGCGGCGGCGGCCGTACTGGCCGTCGGCCAACGAGTGGGAGGTACGGGTATCGATGACGAGGAGGGCCAGGCCGTTGTCCTCCAGCGCGAACGGGACCTGCCGGATCGTGCCGTCAGCGGAGTCGAGCAGGAGCGCATGGCCTGTACAGGAACGCAGTGACGCGGCTTGGTCCATGCCGCCGGTGGGGGCGCAGGCCACGTCGTTCTCCGCGCGCACGGCCAGGGCGGCCAGGCGGGCGCGGGCAGCGTCGTCGGTGTCGAACGGGACGCCGGACAGATCACCGAGAGCCAGACCCATCGCGCATTCCACGGCCGCGGAGGAGGACAGGCCAGCGCCGACGGGCACGCAGGACACGATCGCTGCTTCGAACCCGGGGACCGGGAGTCCTTCCTGACGTAGCGGATAGGCAATGCCGCCGCAATAGGCAACCCAGCTGGGCTCGATGCCGGGGGCCAGACCGGTGACAGCACCCTCCCAGCGCAGATCTCCTTGCATTCCCGTCACCATGGCAGCCTGATCGTCTCCACGGCGACGCACCGCGACGAACGTGCGGTGGGGCAAGGCGATCGGCAGACTCAAGCCGGCGTTGTAGTCGGTGTGCTCACCGATGAGGTTGACGCGCCCCGGGGAGGCCCAGACGCCATCTGGTTCTCCGCCGAACGCCTCAGTGAAGAGGGCTTCGGCCCGTTCGAGTCCCTCGGTATCGCTCCATGCGTCGTGCCAAGCCTGCATGACGTGTCTCCTCGCTCCGTTGCGCTGCTACCTCCGGCCGTCGCGTCGTCCGCCCCCCCCGGGGGGGGGGTAGCATCGTCGCCGGTCAGACCCGTGGCCGTGAATCATGTTTGCGCTATCACGAACTTTCGTCAACCCCTTGACATCGCCGCGAGATGGTCGAATGATGGCCAGAAGCCGCCAATGGTGACGCAAACATCAGGTCACAGGAGGCGGATCTGCCGTTCGTACGTCCGGGCGGCCGGATCCGCGGGGTGGGACGCATGCCGAGACCCGTCCGGGTGCGGCGCGAGGGGCGTCCCTGCGCTCACCCGCACCACCCCCTCGATCAGCGAGCAGGAGAACGACGATGTTCATTCCTCGGCATTACGAGGACCTTTCGGTCCTCCACGAGCACACCCTTCCGGCACGTTCGTATTACGTGCCGGCCTCAACCCGGATCGAGGCGGGCGCGTTCGGCCGCGACGCCTCCGACCGGGTCGATCTCCTCAACGGCGATTGGCACTTCCGCTACCACGCCGACATCCACGACGTCACGTCGGACTTTCTGGCCCCGCAGTTCGACGCCACCACCCTGGAGACCATCCCCGTCCCCGGTACGTGGCAGCATCACGGCCACGACCATCACCAGTACACGAACGTGCGGTATCCGTTCCCGCTGGACCCCCCATACGTCCCCCAGATCAACCCCGCGGGCACCTACGTGCACGACTTCGACTACAAGCCCCGCATGGACGCCCCGCGCGTCCATCTCGGGTTCGAAGCCGTTGACTCCTGCTACTACGTGTGGGTCAACGGCCGGTACATCGGCTACAGCCAGGTCACCCACGCCACTGCGGAGTTCGACATCACCGACGCGGTCACGCCGGGCCGCAACCGTCTGTGCGTGCTTGTGCTCAAGTGGTGCGACGGCAGCTACCTGGAGGACCAGGACAAGTTCCGTACCAGCGGCATCATCGGCGACGTCACGCTGGTCCACCGTCCCCAGATCGCGCTCTACGACTACTTCACCACCACCTCACTGCCGACACGGCCTGGCGGAGCGGCCCGTGTCACCGTGCGGGGCACCTTCCACGGCGGCGTGGGACAGGTGGGAGTGGAACTGTTCGACGCCGACAACCAGCGTGTGGCCCGCGGTGCCCTGAGTCCCAGAGGCGCCGGTGACGCGGTCGAGTTTCCGTACGTGGTCGAACTGGAGGTGCCCGATCCGCGCCTGTGGACCGCCGAAACCCCCTACCTGTACACGCTGGTACTGACCGCCCCGCACGAGGTCATCACGGACCGGGTCGGGATCCGTGAGGTCGCCACGCAGGGGGCGGTGCTGACCGTCAACGGGGCGCCGGTCGTGCTCCGCGGTGTGAACCGGCACGATTCGGACCCCGTGGTGGGCCCCGCCGTAGATCTGACCAGCATGCAGCGGGACCTGCTTTTGATGAAGCAGCACAACGTCAATGCCGTGCGCAGCTCTCATTACCCCAATTCACCGCGGTTCTACCAACTGTGCGACGAATACGGCTTCTGGGTGATGAGCGAGGCCGACAACGAGAGTCACGGCACCCAGATGCAGATGCTCGAGGACGAGTCCTGGAACAATGTCGTGGAGCACTGGAACGACCGCATCGCCGACCATCCCGATTGGGTCGCCCCCACCGTGGACCGCATCCAGCTGTGCGTGCGTCGGGAGAAGAACCGCCCCAGCATCATCGCCTGGTCGCCGGGCAACGAGTGCGCCTATGGCATCACCGTGGAGAAGTCGCTGGCCTGGATGAAGGCGTACGACCCGGGTCGACTCACCGCCTACGAGTCGTCCTTCTATCGCGACTCCAAGCGCAAGTACGACTACTCGAACATCGACATCTATTCGCGCATGTACCCCGCGTTCGCCGAGATCGAGCAAGAGCTGGCGACAGGCCCGGACAAGCCGTACCTGCTGCTGGAGTACTGCCACGCGATGGGCAACGGCCCTGGCGATCTGGACGACTACTACGCGATCATCCGCAGTGATCAGCGCTTGTGCGGCGGGTTCGTGTGGGAGTGGTGTGATCACGCCGTGCAACACGGGTTCACAGACGACGGCCGCCCGATCTTCACCTACGGCGGGGACCACGGTGAGGACATCCATGACGGCAACTTCTGCATGGACGGCCTGGTGTACCCCGACAGGCGTCCACACACGGGCCTGCTGGAGTTCGCCAACGTGCACCGTCCCGTTCGCGTGGACGCGTTCGACCAGGCCACGGGTGAAGTGACTCTGGTCAACGACCTCGATTTCACCGACCTGTGCGGACACGTTGATGTGACCTATCGGGTGCTGCAGGACGGCGCCGAGATCTCCCGCGGAGAGGTGCCGATCACCGACTCCGTCCCGCCGCACGGTCGCCACGACACCCACCTCGACCTCACCGTGCCCCCGCAAGGGCGCTGCCACGTGGTGGTGGAGTACCACCTGGCCGGCGCCGTGCCGATGCTGGAGACCGGGCACGCCCTTGGGTTTGACGAGATCGAACTGACCAACAGCGACCCGCGGCCCGCGCGCGTGCGAAAAGTGGTGGATTCCGTGGCGTGGGGCCCGGCCCCCACCCTCACCGAGGACGACACCACCGTGGTCGTGGCCGGAAGGGGGTTCACGTACAGCTTCGACCGCCGCACCGGCCTGCTGTCGAGCATGGCCGCCGCAGGCCGCACTCTGCTGGTGCGGCCGGCAGAGTTCAACGTCTGGCGCGCCCCCACCGACAACGACCGCAAGATTCGTCTGGAGTGGGAGCGAGCCAAGTACGATCTCGCGTACGCCCGAGCCTATGGCGTCACCGCCAAGGCAGGTGAAGGTGCCGTGACCGTGCAGGCGCACGGTGGAATCGTGGCCCCCACGGTGCAGCCGATCCTGCGCACCGACACCACGTGGACGGTGCACCCCGACGGGCGCTTGGACCTGGACGTCCAGGCGCACCGGGACACCGCGTTCCCGTACCTGCCGCGGTTCGGGATGCGGCTGTTCCTCTCCCCCGAACTGGAGCGGGTCACCTATTACGGCATGGGACCGCAGGAGAGTTACGTCGACAAGCGCCACGCTGCTCGGCACGGGGAGTTCGCAGCGTCGGTGTGGGACCTGCACGAGGACTACACCCGTCCCCAGGAGAACGGCAGCCACCACGACACCTCGTTCGTCACCCTGACGTCCGTCGACGCCGACGGGGCCGCGTTCACCGCAGCGGCCGCCACCCCGTTCTCCTTCAACGCCTCCGCGTATACGCAGGAGGAGCTGCCCCGGGCCCGCCACAACGTGGACCTCGTCCCCGCGGGCGCCACCGTCCTGTGCCTGGACCACGCCCACTGCGGCATCGGCTCTGCCAGCTGCGGCCCCGAACTGGCACCCCAGTACCGCGTTGATGCCGACGCGTTCCGCTTCACCCTCACCCTCACCCCAAGCCGTTGATTCGGCCCGAACACGAAGAGGTGTTCTGAAATGACTACCGCAACCCCAGAACGCAAAACCTACTTGAACTGGTACAACAAGATCGGGTACGGATCCGGTGACGTCGCCGGCAATGTCGTCTACGCATTCCTGTCGGCCTTCATCATGATCTACCTGACCGATACGGTCGGGATGAACGCAGGCATCATCGGAACGCTCATGATGTTGTCCAAGATCTTCGACGGGTTCACCGACCTGATCTTCGGCAACATGATCGACCGGACCAATTCCCGCATGGGCAAGGCGCGGCCGTGGATGTTCTGGTCCTATTTCGGGTGTGCGATCACGCTCGTCGCGTGTTTCGCCATTCCGCCGAGCATGGGCGAGTTCGCCCAGTACGCATGGTTCTTCATCGCCTACACGCTGCTGAACGCCGTGTTCTTCACGTCGAACAACATTGCCTATTCTTCGCTGACCGCGCTCATCACCAAGGACTCCGCCGAGCGGGTCCAGATGGGTTCGATCCGGTTCATGTTCGCCTTCGGGACCAGCCTCCTCATCCAGACCGTGACGGTCGGATTCGTCGCCGCAGCCGGTGGTGAGACCGCCGCATGGCGCACCGTCGCGATCGTGTACGCCGTCATCGGCCTCCTCGTGAACAGCCTGTCGGTGTTCTCCGTCAAGGAGCTTCCGCAGGCCGAACTGCAGGACGCCGGCGATGGCTCCGCTGCGGACGACAAGGTGAGCCTGGGGAGGTCGCTGCGCCTCCTGGTGTCCAACCGGTACTACCTGATCCTTCTCGGGGTGTACCTGATGTCGCAGTTCTTCAGCGTGACGGTGAACATGGGCATCTACTTCATGACCTACGTCCTTGGAAATGCAAATCTGCTGGGCGCGTTCGCATGGGCGATCAACATTCCGCAGATCATCGGCCTGTTGTTCACTCCGTTCATCGTCAAGAAGCTCTCCGGCATGTACGGCCTGAACATCACCGGGTATATCGTCACCCTGTTGGGCCGGATCGGCGTCATCGTCGCCGCCAGCAATGAGAACATCACCCTCATGCTCGTGTTCACCGGCATTGCCGCGCTGGGTCAGGCCCCGCTGCAGGGCACCCTCAACGCACTTATCGCGGAGGCGTCCGAATACACGTACCTGACCACCGGTACCCGCATCGACGGTGCGTTCTTTTCTTGCACCTCGCTGGGCGTGAAGATCGGTGGCGGTGTCGCCACGGCCGTGGCCGGGTGGTTGCTGGAAGCCAGCGGATACGCGGGAACCGCCGATGTGCAGACCGATTCGGCGCTAGGGATGATCCAATTCATCTACCTGTGGATCCCGACGATCACGGCGGCCGCTGTCATCGCGTTGCTGTTTTTCCTCACCGTGGAGAAGGCCAACCTCCGGGTCCGCGCCGAGGTGAACGCCCCGGCCACTCCCGCGGCGTGACGGGAACGTTGGTGCAGCAGACGTATCAGGCGGGTCCGGTGGGTCCGGAGTTCAGGATTACGGCAGTCGGGTACGAGGCGTGGATCTCACAAGTCGTGCGACCATCAACACCTTCACACATGAAGGGAATCCGCTGGTGGCCGGGTTCGGGCCCGATTCTCCGTCCTACGACGGCCGCGGGCAGGTGTTGGCGCCGTGGCCCAACCGGGTGCAGGACGGCCGCTATGTCGTGGACGGGGTCGAGCGCCAGCTGGCATTGACAGAACCGGACCGCAGCAACGCGCTGCACGGTTTGGTGCGGTGGCAGCCGTGGCGACTGAAGGACTATGCCGACGATTCGGTGACGCTGGCTTGGCGCCTGTACCCGCAGCAGGGCTGGGACTGGACCCTGGACATGCAGGTCACGTACGCGGTGGGGGAGGGCGGCCTCACCGTCGACGTCACCGCCCGCAACGGGGGAACCGGTGTGGCGCCGTTCGGATACGGCGCCCACCCCTACCTCATGGCGGGTGAGGCCACTGTGGACGAGCTGACCCTCACCGTTCCGGCCGACTCGGTGTGCGAGATGGATCTGGACCAGCTGGTGCCGGTGACGGGGTCAGCGCGCACGTCGCTGCGGCCCGTCGAGCAGACGGGTCTGGACTTCCGGGCCCCTCGTTCCCTGGACGGCGCGAAGTTGGATGCAGCCTTCACCTCACTGCCCGCGCAGTGGGTAGTGCGCCTCGACGGCCCCCGCGCAGTGGAGCTGTGGGCGGACGCCGCGTTCCCATGGGCGCAGGTGTTCACCGGCGATTCCCTGCCCGCCGGCCGCGCCCGCAACACTGGCGTCGCGGTGGAACCGATGACCTGCCCCCCGAACGCCTTGGCCACCGGCGAATGGCTCATCCATCTCCATCCACGACAGGAATGGAGGGGCACCTGGGGGATCCGCCCGGGCCGTGACCAACGTAGGGGACTGCTGCAACCGTAGGTGGCTTTCGCCGTCTCGTCCCAGGCCGGACTGTCACTCTGAGGCGGCGTCGATGGGGTTGCCCCGCAGGCCCACGAGACCGGGCGTCAGGATCGAACCGGTCGTGATCACGCCGGAACCGATAGCCAATGCGGCAAGGACGGTCGGGGATCCGGCCGGGTAGACGCGGGACAGCAGGGCCCAGCACAGCGGACAACCGCCGCGCCCCCGTCAAGGACGGCCTGATCGCGGCGTTCCTGTGGGTCGTCCTCGTCGCGTCGGCCGTTCCCGGGCTCGACCAGCACGGACTCGGCGCCGGCAGCGGTCTCGAGGGCATCCGCCGACGGGTCGCGGCTCATGATGGGCGTATGCGCCTCGTCAGTCCGGTCGGCGGGCCGACCGAACTCGGTGTGGAGTTGCCGTGCACATCGTGATCGCCGAGGACGACGCTTTGGTCCGCGCGGGCCTGGCCGCGCTGCTGCGCGGTGAGGGGTTTGAGGTCACAGCGGTCCCCGACGGTGAGCGCGCCCGCGAGTTGGTCGAGACCGGGCCCTCCGACGTCGCGATCCTCGACGTGCGCATGCCACCGACGCACACCGACGAGGGCATCCGCACGGCCGTGGCGATCCGGGAGTCTCGCCCCCGATTCCCCGTCCTGGTGCTGTCCGCGTGGGTCGAGCGCACCTTCGCCACCGAACTCATGGGGCGGGACGCGTCAGGGGTCGGCTACCTGCTCAAGGACCAGGTCGGCCATGTCGAGGAGTTCCTGGACGCGCTGGACCGCGTCGCGCGGGGTGAGACCGCCGTTGACGCCGACGTCGTCGCCCAGTTGTTCGCGCGGGACCGCGCGGCGCGGGCTCTCGATGTCATCACCGAACGCGAACGT
>DAMDJY010000005.1:0-27930 GCA_032100225.1 Mobilicoccus sp. | reverse complement strand
GAGGTCCTGTCCCTCATGGCGCAGGGGCTCGGCAATCACATGATCGCGACCCGCCTGTTCGTCACCGAAGGGGCCGTGCACAAGCACATCCGCAACGTCTTCGGCAAGCTGGACCTCGCCCCCGGCGACGGCTCGGACCGCCGCGTCGCTGCTGTGCTGCGGTACCTGGAGTCCGACGGCCGGTGACGTATCCTCGGCGTCCATCGTTGCCAGAGCGTGGATCGCTGTCGATGAGCTGTCTTCGCAGTTCGGAGAACACTTGCGACGGTCGCGCCCAGGCAGGTCGAAGCGCGCCTACGGCACACGCCGGAAGCGAACCGGCCGCTGCACGGCCTGAGCGGCGTGACGGTCACGGGCCTGACGGCGCAGGGCGCCGTTCAGGGGCTGGGCGCCGAACGCCCGCGCCAGGCCCCGCTCCCCACTCTTGCGGTAGAAGGTCTCGATGCCGTCGGCCGGGACGGCGTACGTCTCGTGCCAGATCCCGACGGCCTCGTGCCGCACCCGGGCGTAGAACTCCTTGTGGGCGGGCAGGTGCTCGCGGGCCTCGTCGCGGGCATAGGCGTACAGGTGCTCCGGCGACGCCCAGTACTGGACGACTGCGGGACCGCGCGCGAAGACGCCCATCTCGGCGTGCAGAAAGCCGAGGTCGTGCACATCCTCGCCCGCCACGACGGCGGCGCGATTGGCGCGCAGCTCGGTGATCATCCGCGTCATCGCGTGGGCCGTCGAGCCCCACGCGTCGACCCGCCACGGCTTGCGGATCGTCATACCGATGAGGAAGATCGTGACCGGGGTGGGCGGCCCGGCGTGGGTCAGGGGAGTTGAGCGCATGAGCACGGCCTTTCGACTCATTGGATACCGTCACTATCCACTGTAGGATAGGGGCACTCTCCAATGTCAAGGAGTCCCGTGAAACTGGCAGACCTCCAGGACGCCAGCGGCGTCAGCACCGCCACGATCAAGTACTACGTGCGCGAGGGGCTGCTTCCCCGCGGTGTGAAGACCTCCGCCACCCGCGCCGACTACGGCGAACCCCACCTGCAGCGGCTCAAGCTGCTGCGGGCGCTGGTCGCGGCCGGCGTCCCTATCGCGCAGCTGCGCGAGATCGTCGCCCTGATCGACACCCCACCCGAGGGGGTCGACCTGCTCGGCGCGGTGCAGTCGGCCATGACCCCCGACCCGGGCGACGTGCCTGAGCCGCCCGAGGTGGCGCAGCTCGCCGAGGAGTTGGGCTGGCCGGAGGAGTGCCTACCCGCGCGCCACGCCCTGGCGCAGGCACTGCGCGGCATGGCGGACGCCGGCCTGCCGATGCCTCTCGACCGGCTCCGGGCTTACGCGGACGCGATGACGCGGGTGGCGGAGGTGGACGTCGCGACGATGACGGAGAACTCCACGACGCCCGAGGAGGCGGTGACCTGGGTGGTGGCGGGGACGATGTCGAGCGACCCGGTGCTCCAGGCGCTGCGTCGGCTGGCCCAGGGTGCGGTCGCGGTTCGTGCCGCCGAGTCCGTGCCGAACGAGGATCGGCGCATCCACTGACGGACGCAACGGCCCTCGGTCGTGACCGTCCGAGCTGGCCGAGGCTGCGTCAGTCCTGTGCGGTGCGCAGGTGGGCGTCGTTGAGCTTGTTGAGGAGCCGTTCCAGTTCGCGTTGTTCATCGGCATCCAGGGCATCGAAGTAGTCACTGCGAGCCGCGGACAGGTCCGTCTGGATGGCCTGCCACGCTTCTCGCCCGGCCGAGGTCATGGAGATCACCCGTCGCCGTGCATCGTCCGGGTGCGACTGCGCCTCGGCCCATCCCCGCTCCGTCAGCCTGCGCACCAGGGCGCCGGCATTGCGGGGGTCGATGGCCAGGTAGGACGCGAGCTGCCCCTGCCCCGGGGACTCGTCCGCGAGCACCGCCATCGCGCTGAACTCGGAGTGCGTCAGCGATCGCGCACGCAGGAAGCCCGTCCACGCCGACTCGGTCCGACGCCCCAATGTTGCCAACAGGAAGCTGGTGCGTCGCCGGAACGGGGCATGGGTTCCTTTAGACATATTCTATGTATAGCATCGCAGCATGAGCCTTTCCTTGGACGTCCACGACCTGACCACCACCCTCGACCGACACCGCGGCTTCCTGCTGCAGACCGCGGAAGGCCTCACCGAGGAGCAGGCGCGCACCGCGAGCACCATCAGCGACCTGACGATCGCGTCGATCCTCAAGCACGTCGCCGACACCGAAGAACAGTGGCTGGACTTCGCCGTGCGTGGCGCGGAGGCGTTCACCCAGATCTACAACGAGGACATCGACTGGTCCGACATGGACGCCGACGCTCCGGATCAGCGCTTCGCGCTTGGCGATTCGGACACGCTCGAGTCGCTGCGCGAGCGGGTCCTGTCGGTGGGTGAGCGCACGACGGAGCTGTTGACGCGCCTCGACCTGGATTCGGCCCACGAACTTCCGAGCGCGCCCTGGTTCGAGCCCGGCGCCGAGTGGTCGGTGCGTCATGTGGCGCTGCACATGCTCGCCGAGATCGCACAACATGCCGGACACGCGGACATCATCCGGGAGGCCATCGACGGCGCACGAACCATGGGATGACATGGCCCAGCTTGACTCGGTGCATGACGCGGGGGGAGAAGCCGACCGACGGGGCCACGAAGATCCTCGGTCGACGGCATCTGGAGTTCGTCCACGAAGGTGGCCCGGTACCAAGCGCGCTGGCCCAGCCTGACTGTGGACGAGCGGTGGCTGGTCGGCCTGACCTGGCGTGTCTCAAGCGCGCTGGTCAGACGACTCCCTCACCGAGGAGCCGTGGGGAGTGACGCGATTCTCCCACAGGGACGCCGAAGGGAACGCCGTTCGGTAGCGCGTGTCGTCGCGGGTCAGGAGGCGGTGGCGAAACCGATCGGCCACCGGCTGGCTCACGACGCGCGGCGGGCGAGTCCCATGCGGGTCGCGAGGGGCGCGGCAAGGGCCACGGCGATGGGCGGGGCCGGCGTTCGAGTGACGAGGCGGAACGTGAAAGTCGTGGCGAAGGGCGCAGGGCTGACCGACTCCTCGCCCGCCCGGTAGAGGGGGGCGATGCAGCCCGCGACGAGGGCGGGCTGCCCGGTTGCACGGGCGGTGAGGACCGCGACCTCGCCGGTCGCGCATCGTCGCGGCTGGCCCCCGAGCTCGGCGATGCGACGTTCGATTGCGGGCCCGGACAGATCGACGCAGTGGTACGGGATGACGCCGTCGAAGGGCCGCTTGCGTCGTCCCAACGGGGTCCCGGGCGCAGTCAGAGCGACGAGCCGGTCGGAGCCCAACCGGGTCGTGGTGACCAGCGGTGGAAGTGCCATCTGGTCAGCGATGGCGATGACGGCAACATCCAGTGAGCCTTCGGCGACGAGTCCGACCAGGACGTCCCCGTGGTCGACGTACTGATGCACAGCGACCGGGTCCTCAGACCGGTTCAGAGTCTCGTCCAGAGCGGGGAACAGCGCGGCGGCCAGGCTGGGGAAGGTGGCCACCCGCAGCAGAGGGGCGCGGGACCCGGCGCGCACCCGGTGGGGTAGGACCTCCAGGTGGCCGAGCACGTGCGAGGCCTCCTCGACGAAGGTCGTGCCGGCGGCGGTGGCCCGGGCGCCGGTGGTGTCCCGCTCGAAAAGCTGCAGCTCCAGGCGGCGCTCGAGAGCGGCGAGGCGGGTCGACGCAGAGGGCTGGGAGATGAGCAGCTCTCGGGCAGCAGCCCCGATCGAGCCGTGTCGGTGGATCGCGATGACCAGACGCAGGTCATCCACCGTGGGAGCCAAGGTCATCGCCCCAGCCTATGAGTTCTCGGCGCCATGCGGCGTCTACCGGGCGGTGCGGCGTGCGGGCACTGTCGAAGACATGGGCAATCGGGCAGCAGTCACGGTAATCGTCGCGGTCACCTTCGTCATCTGGATGGGGTCGCGGGCGACGGCGATCGCGCTGCCACTGGTGGCTCTGGAGCAGACGGGTCAGGAGTGGACCATGGGCCTCGTCCTTGGCGCACAGGCCCTACCCCTCGTCACTGTCGGCATGTGGGGTGCCCGGTTGCGAGACCGACTGACCAGCGGGCGAGCGGTCGCAACCGTCATGGCCGCGCAGGTCGCCGGGCTGGCCGTCGTCCCGGTCGCAGCCGCGTCCGGGCGCCTCGGCATCGCTGTCCTGATCGTCTCCGGGATCGTCGTGGGTGCTGCCGCGGCACTTGAGGGGCCTGCGATCAGGGCCCTGCTCTCCGACCTCGGTGACGGGCTCGGGCCCGGATGGGCCGCCAAAGCCCTCACCCTGCAGGACCTGGCCCACCGCTGCACGATGTTCCTTGCCCCGCCGCTCGGCGCCTTGGCGGTGGGGCACGGGCACACCATGACCCTGCTGTGGTCGGAGTGCGTCGCTGTGGCCGTCGGTGCAACGTTTCTGACGATGGTGTCCGACTCCGCGCTGCGCCGCGAGCACCGTGATTCCGGCACGGAGAGTGGGCCGGGTACCGCGTTGATCCGCACGGTTTTGCGCGCCTATCCCCGCATGACGGCCAGCATGGTCGTTCACGCCACCGTCTCTTTGACGTGGTTTGCCTTCAGCCTGGGCCTGGCCATCGTGGGCGCCCGCACCGACCGCCCGGGCGAGCTCATCGCCGCCGGGATGACCGGTTACGGCCTCGCGTCGACCGCGACATCCCTGGTCGCACCCTGGTTGGTGAACCGAGTCAGGGAATGGCCCACCGCTGTCACACCGACCGTCGTCCTGGGTGCCGTGTTCGTGGCGATGCCCTCCCAGTTCGACTCGCTCGTCGGCGTCATCGCGTTGGCCGCCCTGGGTGGGCTGGCCATGCCGCTGGGTATCGGTGCCCACAACCGCATCCTCGCCACCGACCCGCCGCCCGGGCCCAACCGCCGCGCGGGTTTCGCGGCAGACCAGATCGCCGACGGGGGTGCTTCAGCGGTAGGAATGTTCGCCGGCGGGGCCGTCATCGCAACCGTAGGCGCGTCCACGACCTTCGTCGTAGCCGGCGCCCTGCAGATCCTTGCCGCGCTCGCTGCGATCACGATCATCGGGTGGCGCAGGTGATGGTCAGGTGGTGACGAGCCCGGCCCGGTGGGCGGTGATGATGAGTTGGGGTCGGTCGCGGGCGTCGAGTTTGGTGAGCAGGTGGGTGACGTGGGTTTTGAGGGTGCCGCGGCTGATGTGGAGGGTGGCTGCGATCTCGGGGTTGCTGAGGCCGCGGCCGATGAGGGGCAGGCCGCCGGCGCCAGGGCCTGTTTTCGGGAATGGATGCGGCGTACGGCGGCAGCGAGGTCGGTGGGTGTGGCGTCTTTGAGGAGGAATCCGCTCGCTCCCGCTTCGAGGGCGCCGAACACGTAGTCGTCGGCTTCGAACATCGTCGACACACAGACGCGTGCCTGCACCAGTTCCGGGGCGGCGCAGATGTATCCGGTGGCAGCCAAGCCGTCGAGTCCGGGCATGCGAATGTCCATGAGGACGACATCCGGGCGCAGAGCGGTGGTGAGGTCGATGGCTTCGCGACCGTCGGCCGCCTGGCCGACGACGGTGATGTCGTCCTGCGTGTCCAGCAGCACGGCGAGGCTCTCCCGGATCAGTGCCTGGTCGTCGGCGATCACGACGCGGATCGGTGAGGTCATGCGCGGCTCATCGGGATGGTGGCATCGACCCGGTACCGGGTCACGGCTGGCGAGTGCTTGGCCGTCGTGGGCACGAACGGTGATGGCGCCGAGCCCGTGCGACACCACATCATGCAGGTCGGCGGCGATTCGCAGACGGTCTCCCACGGACGGTGAGGTAGGGCCCCGGCCTCGTCGAGCGTCGACAATAGTGCCGTGCGGACTCGTGTCCGGACCGGTGCAGGGATGAAGCGGGGTCTCCCACCGCTTGGTGAAAGACCCCCGAGTCACCCCTGATGTGTCACAGGGAACACCGTCGGATCAGTCGGTGACCGCCTGGGTGCGCGGAGCGTCGGTCCAGTAGTCGGTGTGTTCGGTGATGCCGATGTCGGCCGCGCGGAAGGTCGGGTTGATGCCCTGCTTGCGCTGGGCCGAGTAGTCCTGCGCGGCGCGGATGGCCCGGTTGCCGAGCACGATGATGACCGGGATGTTGATGAGCGCCATGAGACCCATGAGGATGTCGGCGATGTTCCAGGCCATGTCGAACTCGAGCAGCGCTCCGCCGAAGATGATGACGACGGCCACCGCGCGGAAGGTCCACAGCAGCCACGACGCCGGCTCGCCACCGCACAAGTATCGCAGGTTGACCTCGGCGTAGTAGTAGTTGCCGATCAGGGTGGTGAAGGCGAACAGGACCAGGCACATCGTGACGAACGGCGCACCCCACGAGCCGAACACCGTCCCGACGGCGGCCTGGACGTACTTGACGCCCGCCATGTCCTTGTCGGCGGTGATTCCCGAGGCGAGTACGGTGAGGCCGGTGATGCTGCAGACGAACCACGTGTCGATGTAGACCGACAGCATCTGCACGAGACCCTGCTTGACGGGGTGCGACACCGAGGCCGAGGCCGCCGCGTTGGGTGCGGAACCGACACCGGCCTCGTTGCTGTACAGGCCGCGCTTGATGCCCAGCATCATGGCCGAGCCGGTGAAGCCGCCGAAGATCGCCTCGAAGTCGAACGCGCTGCTGAAGATGGACGCGAACATGCCGGGGACCAGAGAGAGATGCGTGAACACCACGGCGACGCCCGCGATGAGGTAGGCGATGGCCATGAACGGCACGAGCATCGACGCGACCCGGGCCAGGCGCTGCCCGCCACCGAAGATCGGGAGGGCGGCGAGAAGCGCCAGCGCGAGACCGAGGACGAGCGGCGTCGTGCCCTCCTGGAAGTACCCGTACGCGCGGAAGGAGTCGATCGTGTTTTACGAGGCCACCATGTTGAATCCGCCCATGTACGTGAAGATCAGGGCGCACGCGAACAGCACACCGAGCCAGCGGGCCTTGAGCGCCGTGGTGATGTAGTAGGCGGGGCCACCGTAGGAGATGTTGCCCGGGCCGCGACGCTTGTAGATCTGGGCGAGGGTGCTCTCGATGAAGGCGGACGAGGCGCCGAGGAGGGCGATCAGCCACATCCAGAACAGCGCCCCGGGGCCACCGAGGACGATCGCCACGGACACGCCGGCGATGTTGCCGGTGCCGACGCGGGAGGCGGTCGACACCATGAGCGCGCTGAACTACGAGAGGGACTCGCCCGCTTCTTTCGGCTCCGTGATGACGCGGAAGGACTCCAGCAGCATCCGAAGCTGCACGAAGCCGGTCCGGATCGTGAAGTACAGGCCCGTCCCGACGAGCAGGGCGATGAGGATGTAGGTGTACAGCGCATTGCTCACCGCAGTGAGGAAGGCGTCCATGGCGTGCCTTTCGGAACTGGTGCCGGTGCACCGGCTGATTTGTGTGTCCTCGACGACGGTCGCACACGTCACCCCCGGTTCCGCGTTACATCGTCCGGTTTCCTCGTCACAGACGGGCGGGGCGAATGACGACGATCCCCGTTCGTAGCGTGCGCAACGACAGCGCTGACGTTCTGCAGCTTGTCGGCCGTGGCGAGCGGCTGACCGTGACCAGGGACGGCACTTCCGTCGCGGTCCTCGGCCCCGTGCCGCGACGTCCCCTGGGTCCGTCGGCGCTGGTCGAGCGCTTCCGTGCGTTGCCTCCGGTCGACGGTGCCGTGCTGCGTCGGGATATCGACGAGTTGATCGACCCGTCGCTGTGACGGCCCGCGGTGTTCTGGACACCTCGGTCGTGATCGATCTCGAGCACCTCGACCCGAACGACCTTCCGGATGAGCCCGTGACGCGATGATCGCCACGACGGCGACATCCTGGTGTGTCAGTACACGGACCCGCCCTAGACGCCCCTCTTCGCGCTGGCCGCCGCGGTCGTCGCCGACACCGGCGGGCAGCTTTCCCACGCCGCCATCGTCGCCCGCGAATACGGCATCCCCGCGGTGAGGGGCACGCACACCGCCACCCACTCCGTCACGGAGGGACAGATCGTCACGGACGACGGAGCCAGAGGAACCGTCGCCCCCCACGGGACGCCGTAGTGGTGCATGACGGTGAGAAGTAGCACCCACCTGCGCGGAGAGGCGGCTCGGCCCTAGCTGTCAGGGCGAGGTGATCGTGAGTCGCGGGAACGCCGTGCGGTAACGCGTGCCGTCGCGGGTGAGGAGGCGGTAGTCGCGCACTGCCGCGTGGGCACCGATGAGGAAGTCGGGCAGCGTGCGGTCGCGGGTGCCGCCGGCGAGTCGGTACTGCGCATGCGCACGTCCGGCGAGGAAGGCCGCGTCCCACGGCAGGGGCTCCCGGACGAAGTCCGAGACCACGTCGTCCAGGTCCTCGATACGAGCGAATCGCGCGCCCAACTCCGCATAGACGATCGGGGAGAGCACCAGGATGCCTGAGTCGGCCGCGTCGGCGAGGGCCTCGCCCGACCACGCCGCCCAGGTCGCGTCCTCGGTGACGATGTCGAGAAGCACGTTCGTGTCGACGAGAGTGCGCTCAGTCATCGGCGCGAGTCAGGGCCATCAGTTCGTCCGTACTCATCCCGGGACCCGCAGCGCCACGGAGCCGCTCCACGATCTGCCGCCCGCGGGAGGGCGCCTTCACGATGCGAACCTCCAGGTGCCCGTCCACTGCTACGAAGTCGACGTGCGTTCCGGGAGTGATCCCGAGCTCGTCCCGCAGTGGCTTGGGGATGGTGACCTGACCCTTGTCCGTGACCAACATGGTAAGAATCCTACGATAGGAATTCTTACCGTTCATGACGCGGCGGGTGAGTCCATGCGTGTCGCGAGTGGCGTCGGCGAGGGCGTCCCTGTAGCCAGGCAATCGACGAACAGACGGGTGCGTACCGCAGGCAACCCCAGGGCCGCAGCGCCTTGACCCCAGACCGGCCGCTCTCGCCGCATCGATGACCCTCATCGTCCACCTCGACGCGAGACGCTAGACCCTTCCCCCAGGGGCGAGGTCAAGCCGCGACTACGCCAGGTGGGTGCGTAGTTCGGAGGTGAGTTCGGCCATGGCTTGGGGCGCGCTGTGGCAGATGCCGGGGAGGGACATGAAGCCGTGCGGTTCGCCGACGTAGGTGGTGGCGCGGACGGGCACGCCGGCGTCGCGGAGGATCTGGGCGTAGCGCAGGCCCACGCCGCGCAGCGGGTCGTGCTCGGCCACCTGCACCAGCGCTGCCGGGAGTCCGGAGTGGTCCGCAGCCCGCGCGGGTGAGGCGTAGGGGTGGGCCCAGTCGGCCTCGTTCGGCAGGTAGTGCTTCTTGTAGGCCGTGGCCTCGCCCGGTCGAGTATGGGCGCGTGGGCGTTCTCGGTGAAGGACGGGGCATCGGAGAGCATGTCGGTGGACGGGTAAGTCAACCCCTGGAACGCGATTCGGGGTCCGCCTTCGTCGCGCGCCTTGAGTGCCACGACAGCCGCGAGGTTGCCACCGGCGCTGTCCCCCACGACGGCAAGTCGGCTCGCGTCGGCATTCCACTCCTCGCTGCGGGCGACGGCGTCGAGCAGCGCCGCGTAGCAGTCGTCGACGGGCCCGGGCCAGCGGTGAGTCGGCGCGAGTCGGTACGCCACCGACACGACGACGACCTGAGCGCCCAGCGTCATCTGGCTGGCGAGCCAGTCGTACCCGTCGAGGTCGCCTCCGACCCAGCCGCCGCCGTGAAAGAAGACCACCAACGGGAGTCGCTCAGCACCGGTGGGGCGGTAGACGCGCAGGTCGACCGATCCGTCAGGTGTCTGAGTGCTCGTGTTGGTCACGTCGACACCCTTGGCCAGACCACCGAAGAACCGGTCGAGAACGGGGTTGTGGCCCAGCCCCTGGCTCTGCCGGGCGACGACCTGCTCGTCGGTCAGGCGCACCACGGAGAGACGGCGGATCAAGGCGCCGAAGAGGCGCACACGCAGAGGGAGGGGTGCCACGAGAACTCCTTCGAAGAACAGAAGCCGACGCTGACCGTTCGACCACCCGGGAACGCCACTGACCTGCAGGTTATTTCCGCCCTCCGACAACGGTTCGAGGGGATCGGCCGGCGTCGAACCACCCGGCAACGCGTGTGGCCGGATTCGCGTGTTGCGAATCCGGCCACACGAGCTTGACCGCGCGGGTCAGCTCATCTCTTGCAGCTTGAGCGCGTTGCCCAGCGCGAAGAAGGACGGCGCCCAGTGGCCGATGAAGATTCCCCAACGGTCTGACTGAGCCTTGGAATCACCGGTTTTGTTGCGGCTCATTGCCCATGCGCCGTAGCTGAGGCCGATGGAGGCGAAACCAGCCAGATAAGCGTAGTCGGATCGGATTCCTGCGTCATGCAACTTGTCGATCATGTGCTTCTCTCATCGTGTGTCGGTCGTGAGACGTGTCTTGCTGACCCGCCGCACGCACGTGCCTCGGGGGAATGAGGGGTCAGGCAGGGGGGCCGTAGAGTTGCAAGTCGTTTCCCTCGCTGTCTTTGAAGGGCGCAATACGTCCCCACGGGTGGTCGCTGATGCTGCCGGTGAATTCGACTCCGGCCTCTCGCAAGCGTGATACCTCGGCGTCGATGGAGCCTTCGGGTTGGAAGGTGATCACGGCGCCGCCACCGCGGGACTTCGGTTCCTCACGTGCATTCAGGCCGATGGTCAGATCGTTGGCGTCGATCTCTGACCAGTCGGCTTCGTGCTTGATGACGTCGAAGCCCAGTGCATCGCGGTAGAAGGCGATTGCACGCTCCATGTCGTCGACTGGAATCCAGACTGTGGCGATTCCCTTGGCCATCTGTCGCTCCTGTTCGCTGCGTCGAAGTAGTCCCACATGTGGGTGAGACCGGCTGCACATAGGCGAGTACTCAGCTGTCGCCGAGGATGTCGTCCAGTGCCTCTCGTACCGCCTGGCGGGCAGCCACGCGTACTCCGGCACTGCGTTGCTGCTCGGCATTCTCTGCGGTTTCAACCCGCTCGACCTCCTGCTCCTCAGCTGCCTTGGCATTGTCACGGGCTCGTCTGATGCTTTCCCAAATGTCGCGATCGGTCACGACGTGGATCAAAGCACAGGCGGAGGGGGTGGGCAATCCCCGAGGTGATGCAGAAGTGCTTTTGGTGAGCATGCCCAATAGAGGCGTGTCGAATTTTTGCATTCGGCCAGGTCATGGCATTACTTCGACCGTCCAAATAATTTTAGACCACAGTGCCTGAGGCCGCAACGGAAAGGGTGCCCCCGGCGGGTGCCACGAGGGCCGCGTCGACGATCAGGGGCCGGCGCCGACCGTTCGGCTGCTCGGGAACGCCGCTTCCCGCAGGCCCCCCGCGCGCTCCAGCAACGCAGGACGGGGTCGGTTAGCGTCGAACCACCCAGCAGCGCTGCCGAGGGAGACCATCGTGAAACTGTCCATCGTCGACCTCGCCACCGTCGCGCCCGGAACCACAGAGTCGGATGGGTTGCGCGATTCGCTGGCCACGGCCCAGCACGCGGAACAGCTCGGCTACCACCGGTATTGGTTCGCGGAGCTTCACCTGTCGCGTTCGGGCGCCTCGCATCATCCGGAGGTGCTGATCGCCGCCGCCGCGATGGTCACCTCGTCGATCCGGCTCGGCTCGGGGGCGGTTCTGATGAACCACTACAGCCCCTTCAAGGTGGCCGAGATGTATCAGCAGCTCGAGGCGCTGGCTCCGGGGCGCATCGACCTGGGGATGGGCCGCGCCACGGCCGGGCCGATCATCGACGCGGCGCTGCAATAGAATCGTCAACAGCCTGCGCAGGCGGACCACCAGCAGCAGGTGCTCGAGACTCTGGCCTGGCTGTACGAGTCCTTCCCCGACGAGCACCCGTTCGGTGGCCACCCCCTGATGCCGGGCGTCGACACCCGCCCGCAGACCTGGCTGCTCGGCTCCAGCCCCAGCGGATCGAATCTGGCCGCCGGTCTGGGCATCGGCTACACCTTCGCGGGGTTCATCAACCCGGGTGGAGCCGCGCCGGCGCTGCGGAACTACCGCGACAGCTTCCAGCCGCAGGGATTCGGGCTGGAGGCGCCGCAGTCGATCCTCGCGGTCAACGTCGCACTGGGTGACACCGACGCCGAGGGCCTCCGCCTGGCCAACGGACCGAAGGGCTACTACGCCCGGCTGATGCGTGCCGGTCGCGCTGCAGGGTCGGTCATGGTCCCGACCCCCGACGAGGGCGCTCACGAGATGACCGACGCGCAGAAGTCCGAGCCGACGTCGATCACTGCTGGTCAGTGGCCCCGTTTCGTCGCTGGAGGCCCTGAAGCCGTCCGCGCCACGTTGGAGCAGATGGTGTCCGAGTCTGGCGCCGACGAAGTGATGGTGCAGGACCTCATCGCCGATCCCGAAACCCGCCGCCACTCACACGAACTCCTCGCCGGGGCCTTCGGACTCACGCCTTGACAGGCAGCGGACCGGCACCGCCGTCCTAAGACGGCGGTGCCGGCAGTGAAGGCGTCAGGCGCGAGACGTCACAGGCGGACGAGCATCTTGCCGGTGTTGGCGCCTTCGAGCATGTCGATGAAGGCCTGCGGGGCGGCGTCGAGGCCGTCGCGGAAGGTCTCGTCCCACGTGATCTCGCCCTGGGTGAGCCAGGCGCCCATGCGCTCGGTGAACTCGGGGCGAACCTGCTCGGCGTACTTGGCAATCACGAAGCCGCGCAGGGTGAGTCGCTTACCGATGGCGAGCGCCAGGTTGCGGGGCGCCGGGCTGGGCTCGGTCGAGTTGTACTGCGAGATGGCGCCGCACATGGCGACCCGGCCGTCGGTGTTCAGGCACGTGATGGCTGCCTCGAGGTGGTCACCGCCGACGTTGTCGAAGTACACGTCGATGCCGTCGGGCGCGGCCTCCTTGAGCTGCTTGGCGACCGAGCCGTCGTGGTAGTTGAACGCGGCGTCGAAGCCGAGCTCCTTGAGGCGCTCGATCTTGGCGGCCGACCCGGCAGAGCCGATGACGCGCTTGGCTCCCGACAGGCGGGCGATCTGGCCGACGAGCGAACCGACGGCACCGGCCGCACCGGACACGAAAACCGTGTCGCCCTCGTGCATCTCACCGGCGACGACGAGTCCCGCGTAGGCCGTCAGACCGGGCATCCCGAGGACGCCGAGGTAGGCACTGTCGGAGACCTGCGAGGTGTCGACCGCGCGGGCGGAGCCGGCGTCGAGAACGGCGTGTTCACGCCAGCCCAGGCCGTGAACCACGGTGGTGCCTTCGGCGAGCTTGTCGTTGCGGGAGGCGATGACGGTGCCCACGGCGCCGCCGTCGAGCGCCGCGTCGACCTGGAACGGCGGCACGTACGACTTCACGTCGTTCATGCGGCCACGCATGTACGGGTCGACGGACATGACGGTGTTGCGCACGAGGACCTGGCCCTCGGCGAGCTCGGGCAGCTCGGCGTCGACGAGGCGGAAGTTCTCCGGCGTCGGGGCGCCGTGCGGGCGAGAGGCGAGGTGGATCTCGCGGGTGCTGGTGGGGATGCTGGTCATGGGGTCTCCTTGATCGGGTGGGCAGGGGTGTCGGCGGAGCTCGAACCGGGGTTTGAGGGCTCGAGCGTGTCGAGCAGGCGCCGGGCGAGGGTGCGCAGCTGGTCCGCCTCGTCGGGGGTGATGGCCGATTGGTCGGCCACCTCGTGATGGACCTCGGTGGCCGGTCCGGCGAGTTCGGTGCCCGCCGCGGTGAGGTGGATCGTGACGCGGCGTTCGTCCTGTGCGGATCGGCGCCGTTCGACCAGACCCATCGCCTCCATGCGTTTGAGCAGGGGCGACAGGGTGCTGGCGTCGAGGTGCAGACGCTGAGCGAGGGTGGCGACGCCGAGTCCGTCGTTGCGCCACAGAACGAGCAATGTGACGAACTGCGGGTAGGTCAGGCCGAGCCGCGCGAGCCCGGGCCGGTAGGCGTTCGTCGTTGCTCGGGATGCGGCGTACAGGGCGAAGCAGAGCTGCTCATCGAGCTGCGGCGTCGTCATGACTCACCCTCCTGCCGTGGCACCGGGCGGCGGCCGCTGACGAGAATAGTTGCACACAGTTAAATGGTGTACAAACTAACAGAACGTCCGTCAGACCTTCTCGGCGACGACCAGCACAGCTCGGTTGGCGAACTGGAGCAGTCCGTTCTGCGCTTCCTCTCGGGTGCGTTCGACGAACTCGTGGCGTACCCGGTCTTGGGTCTCAGGCGTCTGGGCGAGGTACGTCTGACCTGGCGTGGCGACGCCGCCGCTGATTCCGGCCCACAACGCGTCCGGTGCCACCTGCCAGGTCCAGCTGATTTCGCGGGCGGCGGTGACCTGCAGACCTGCCTGCTCGGCCAGACCAGCAAGGCCGACGGTCGTTCTGGGGAAGTCGAGGTGCTCGGGGAGGCGGGTGCTGGGGATGGGAACGATGTGCGCGGCCTCGAACGTGGCGCCGACGAGCGTGCTCCACCCGGCGCCCCCAGCGGGCCAGATCGTCGCCGCGACTGTGCCGCCTGCTCGGGTGATCCGAGCGAGTTCGCGGATCCCCGCGCGCGGGTCGCCGACGTGATTCAGGACGAAGTTGGCCGCCACCGAATCGAACTCTCGGGCACTGACAGGCAGATCTGGAAGAGCACCGTCGACGACCCGGCCAGGCGCGGCCTCTGATGCCATGGCCACCATGTCGGGGTCGGCATCGATACCCACGGCATCCCAACCGCGCTCCAGCGCCGAGCGGAGCAGATCGCCCGTGCCACACCCCACGTCGGCCAGCCGACCATCCGGAAGCGAGTCGAGCACCTCCCCGATCGTGCCCGCGCACAACGTCGCGAACGACTGCCGATACGCCTCGCTGACTCCGCTCCACTTCTCCATGCGGGCCAGTCTCGCAGCGCTCTCGTCCAATCGAACTGGGACCACCCGGGCTGGGCCGTCGCCCTGAGGTTTGCGTCCGAGCTTGCGCAGCACGTCGACGTCGTAACCGCGTTCAGCCTCGTCGGCCCAGGCTCGGATCATCTCCTCGGTGACCGGAATCCCGTCGCTCTTCTCCATCAAAGGGTCGTACTACACATTGGCCGGGTGGGCCAGGCCTGCACTCGCCTACCTAGGCGATAGTGGCCCGCCAGCGACTCTCGATGCGTTGGCCCCACCAGGTGGCGGCGATGGTGACGACGGCACCGATGAAGCCGACGACCCCCCGACGTGCTCGCCGAGTTGCGCTGGATCGCCGTCCACGACGACTTTCCCCTCGCCGGGTACATCGACGCCGTGGCTCTGCATGCCGGTCGACCCCTGCGAGTGCTGCACCGGATCAACGAAATCCCTACGACCATCGCACTGCTCGCTGTGAGTGATTGCGCCGCGCTCCTGCCCCGACACACCACCCCCGACACACCACCCCCGACACCCAGGGCGCCATCGAGCTGCACACCGTCGACGGACTCCGGTTGGAACGCCACGTCGAGGCTCTCGTCCGCCCCGAACGCCTCGCCCGCCCCGCCGTCCGCGCCACCCTCACCCGCCTCCGCGAACTCGCCACCGCCACGTCGTCGCGCTGACGCCGGACGGTCGCTCAGACCGGCTCGGCGCAGGTCGATGGGAAGGCGAGCCGATCAGGCCTGCCCCTCGCTGTCGATCCGAGGGGGAACCATGGGCATCACCACGTCACTGAGCAGCTTGGCGACCATGCCCGCGAGCGTCCGCGCCCGATTCGCGTCTGGGTCGCCGACGAGCCCGCGTCTCGAGGCCGGGTCGAGTGCCGACCTGCAGTCCCGCGTCGACACGTTCACCCACAGCCCGATGACAGTCGAACGTCGTGACGCCGCGCTCACCAGCCTCACCGCGATGCGCGATCAACTCCTCGCCGACGCCGAGAAGGCCGCTCAGGCACCCGGCCAGACCAAGGGCATCCAGCAGCTCATGGACGAGGAATTCGACACGGGCCTGGCCGAATACGACTCCCACAAGTCCCGAGTGCGCGGCGCCGACCCCTACCTCACCGACGACGACAAGGCCATGGTCGGCCTCATGTACGCCAAGTACGAGAAGAAGTACGGCGAAGGCTCACCGCAGCTCGACAAGGTCGACCGGTTCGCCAACGAACTCGCGACCCTCCGCGGCATCGGCGCCCTCGTGGAGACCAAGGAGGACAAGGAGGCTGCCGCCGCCCAAGACGCCCGCCGCGAGGAACGCGCCGAAGCGACCGCCAAACGCGAAGCTGCGCGGGAGAAGTCGCGAGCCGAGCAAGCCGAACGGGTGGAGTCGATCGAGCAGGCCATCACGGACTTGCAGGCCGCGCCTGTCGTGGACGAGGCCTCCGCGAGCGACAACGACGCCTCCCGCGACACTGCCGATCAGCAGTAGGGGGCAGTTCAGAATGGCGGCGGACCAGGATCGTCGGTGCGGCTCCATCCCCCGCGGCCGTGTTGACCCCGCTGCTCCTCTCGGCCGCGTGACTCGTCGGGACGCGTGGCCGGGCGGGGCCTCTTCGGGCGTCGGGTGATGACTCCGGGGGTGTGATGGTCGGCGATCAACAAAGTCAGATGGTCCTCGAATCGACTTCCACGAGAGCGGAGTCCGTCGATCCGCTGTGGTTGTTGTCGAGGAACTAGCGGGGGCACATCGTCGCCCGGCAGGCCCGGCAGGCCCGGCAGGCCCGGCAGGCCCGGCAGGCCCGGCAGGCCCGGTTGCTCGACGTGTTCCATGGGCTCTATGTGCTCGACGCCGGGCACGTCGAAGTGCTCCGCCGACTCGTCCGGGCAGGACGACGTCGCCGACAGTGACGGCCTGGCAGGGTCGTCGTCGAGGTAAGTCCACGGTTGGGTGGCGTAGCGGCGGCCGGTCGGTGTGGTCCACACGATCTCGCCGTCGGTGCCGGGTGCTCCTTCGCTGTGCCAGGTACGTCGGGTCTTGTGGTTGTGTCCGCGACGATCCTTGGCCGAGACGTTCGATTCGGATGTCGGTCCGCCGAGGTGGTGATCGATGTCGTGGTCGGTGTCGCAGAGGCGGGCGGGGCGGGTACGCCCAGGAGCTCGACTGATGCGGTCCCGAGCGAAGATCCGCTCACGCAGTTCGCCGGTCACCTGGTAGCCGGGGAAGCTCAGGTCGCGCAGGTGGCCCGTCACCGGATCGGTGACCAAGCGGCGCCACGTCGACCCCACCGCGAACGCGATGTCGCGGACGAACGCCGCTGCCAACCAGTGCTGTTCGTCGCCGCAGGTGACCATGCCGGGCTCGTCCGATGCGCCGATCAGCACACTCAGCGGCACGACCACGTCAACCCGAGCCGGAGGCAGGACTCCACCGAACAGCGCTGGATCGAACGACGCTGCGCCCGCGCTGGAACCCGCGCCCACGCTCGAACCCGCCTCACGGGCCGTGGTTCCCCCGGCCGTGCCGAGGAGATCGGGTGCCACTGCGGGGATCTGCCCGTACAGGATCAGGTCGAGGGCGATGTCGGAGCGCAACTGGTTCAGCGTGCGCTTGTCACCACCCCGCCGAAGGTTGCGGGCGATGCCGTCGACGCGTTCGTGCGCGCTGGTGACGCGGGCAGCGTGTCCACTGACCGTCAGTGCGCCCGTGCCGAATTCGGCATCCACCGTCGTCGTCACCGCGCGGGATGCCAGGTTGCTCTCGTGCTGCTCGGCGCGGGTGAGCACCTTCGCGAGCTGGTACCTCAGCCGCGACGTGAAGATCTGCTGCGGGACGAGTAGCCCACCCACCCCGTGCGCACTGCGGGCGGGGTACGGCGCGACGAGCTTGGCGACGATGGTCTCGATAGCCGCCGCGGGCACGTCCTGAGTCGCCCCGGTGACGTGCCAGGCCCGATGCCAGGACAACTCGCCACGAGCAAGAGCCGCGCGCACCGGAGTCGCCCGCTCCGTCTCGCCCAGTGCGAGTGTCGTGCGAGCGCGCGCGACTCCGAACGAGAGGCCGGTGGCCAGAGCGACTTCATCCTCGATGCACGCGCGAGCCTCGGTGCGTGCCAAGGTCCGCCGCCGCGACGACGCGTGCGGATCCTCGATCTCGAGCCGCTCCACCGCCTCCGCCTCGCGGGTGCGCGCCAGGTGCTCGACGATCGCCACCCCACGAGCCACCAGCCAGGCCGTCAACCGCTCGTGCTTCTGGAGTTCGTCCAGTAGCGCCGACGGCTCGAGATCGGCGAAGACCTCAGCCGGCACGTCGGCACCGACGCCCCACTCGGCCGGCGGTTCGAGGACAGCGGTGATCGGCTGTGTTCCAGCCCCAGCCTTAGCACCAGTCTCAACCTCTGTCACAGCACTGCTCCGGGCCGCAGGCGCAGCGACGGGATCCAGAGGCAGCGAACCGGCGGCCTCCGCACTCTGCGCCATGTCGCCACCCCCTCGCGTGAGCCAATGACCAGGTCGTCATCCGCCCACCATTCTACCGGGGAGGGGCCCCCAAGGACAGAGCTACAGCCATTCTGTTCGAAACCGCGTTCGATTATCCACATGGTGTGGACAAGGCTGTGGAGGGAACCTCAACCCGGTCAGTGATGCCCGCTGAGCTGGCCCATGCGGCGGTCGAGGGCGGTGAGTTGAGCATCGGCACGCTTGGTCGCAGCGGCGTCGTTCGCGGTCGGGACGCTGGTGGCGACGACGTCGACGGAGATGCGCGCTCCGCCGGCGAGGGCCCGCAGCTCGTCGAGCTTGTCGCCGAAGGGCGTGCCGCTGCCGGGCGAGTAGTAGGCGAGGGCCGCGTCGAGGTCGCCGGCGAAGAGGTCGGTCTTGGTGACGACGATCATCAGCCACACGGGCCGGTCGCGTCGCACGGCCATGGCGGCGATGCGGTGGGCCGTGATCGTCCAGTCCTCGAGCTCGGCCTGCAGCAGTTCCTCGCGGGTCTGCGGCGCCATGGTACCGATGCGGGGACGCGGGGTCGCGTGGCCGTATGCGACGACGTGGATCACGCCGTCGACCGGGTCGTCGTAGAAGACGTCGTCCAGAGCGCGCAGGCGCGTCGCGGCGTTGTCACCGGGCACCACGCGGAACCGAAAACCCTTGCCGCGGCGGCCCCGTCGGGTGCGCTTCTCCATGACGGCCGATCCGGCCTCGTCGTCGGCGAGGGAAGTGTGGCGCGTGAGCCGGTCGATCAACCGCGACTTGCCGACCCCACTCATCCCCGTGACGGCGACCGTGGGAAACCGGTGGCGCAGCACGCCCGCCATCTGGTGCGGCACTCCCGACACGGCAGACAGCACACCCCCCGCGGTCGAGCCGAGCGCGGCGATTCCGCCGACGGCCGAGCGGGTTCCGGACAATGGGGTGTGAGGCATGACGGCTCCCTGCCGAGGTGGTCGGTTCTCAGTGCCAACCACATCATGCGAGAACCCATTCCGTTCAACGGCCTCGCCGAGCAGGGCCCCTCGGGCCCCTCCCCGCAGCGACCAGGGACGTCTCGGAGCCTGTGGACAACGAACCAGCGTGGGTCGAGGCCGCTGACAGCATCGTCGAATGATCGCCCGTGAGCGCTTGGACACCTGGTACACCACGCCCGAGTGGGCCCGCACCGCCTCCTGGACGCGAGCCGTCGGGTTCCTGATGATCCCGGGAACGCTCCTGATGGCCTTTCACATCTGGGTCGGCCGCGCGTATTGCGCATCACCGATGGGGTGGATGGTGGTGTTGCTCGCGATGTGGGGCTGGCCCTTGCTGATCGTCTGGCTCGCGCCGGTCCTGCCTGTCCTCCGCCGAGCCTGGAGACTCCGCCGATTAACCCTCAGCCGAGCCGAGGCGTCGGTGCAACTCGCCACGTGGGCAGCGATGTTCGTCACCGGCCTGGCCTTGCCCGACTACGGCGACCGCAGCGACTCTGCCGGGTCCGCGCTCTCCGTGCTCACCGGCGCACCAGGCGAGTTCTTCACGCCCCTGTTCTGCGTCGCCGCCGTGCTCACCGTTTCCCTGCCGTCGCACCAGAGCCGCATCAGCACGCGAATCGAGCCGGACGACACACCCCTCGAGTCGCAATTGATGGGCCCCATAACGTTGCCGACAAACAGCGCCACCACACCGAGCCCGATAGTGGAGACTCGGAGAAAGGACCGCCGCGGCCCAAAGGAGTGCCATGACCCTCACAGACATGCTCACGGAGAGCGTGACCCGCTTCGGTGACGCCATCGCCCTGAGCGACAGCCACCGCGAGGTCTCGTACTCCGAGCTCGGCCGCCGCACCGTCGACGTCGCCGCCGCGCTCGTGGCCAGGGGTGTGCAGCCCGGCGACCGAGTCGCGCTGGCGTTGCCCAACGTCATCGAATTCGCCTACCTCTATTACGGAGTCACGCGCGCCGGTGCCGTGGTCGTGCCGTTCAACCCGATGTTGCGGCCGCACGAGATCGTCACGCTGCTCAAGGACGCCGACCCCAAGCTCGTCGTCTCCTGGGCCGGCCTGACCTCGGTCGCGAACGGCGCCGAGGCCGCAGGTGTCGAGCTCTGCAGCATCGACGCCGCCACCTTCGCGCAGGCCTTTCCCCCAGCGACCGACTCTGGGCCCGACACAGACGCAGACCCCGCCCGTGGCGCCGCGGTGCCGCAGCAGGGTGACGACGTTGCGGTGCTGCTCTACACCTCCGGCACGACCGGAGAACCCAAGGGCGCCATGCTCACTCACGACAACCTCGTCACCAACGCCCGCATCGATCAGGGTCTCGTCGAGATGAACGAGCGCGACGTCATCCTCGGCGCGCTGCCCCTGTTCCACTCCTTCGGGCAGACCTGCTGCCTCAACCTCCCGCTGCTCTCGGGTAGCCACGTCGTGTTGCTGCCGCAGTTCAACCCGCGTGAGGCGCTCGCCGTCGTCGGCAGCAAGCACGTCACCGTGTTCCTCGCCGTCCCCGCCATGTACGCGGCCCTGCTACAGATGCTCACCCGCGCCGGTCAGGAGTTGGACCTGAGCTCCCTGCGGATGACCATCTCCAGCGGCGCCCCGCTGCCGGTCGAGCTGTTGCACCAGGTCGAGGAGCACTTCGGCGTCGTCATGCTCGAGGGGTACGGCCTGTCGGAGACCTCCCCGACCGCGACCCTCAACGTTCCGGGTCGACGCCGTCCCGGCACCGTGGGCACGGCGCTGCCCGGGGTCGAACTCCGCATCCTCGACCCGGAGACCCACGCCGACGTGGGCATCGGCACGGTCGGTGAGGTCGCCATCCGCGGCCACAACGTCATGCGCGGCTACTGGAAGGCGCCCGAGGCGACCGCTGCGGTGCTCTCCGAGGCGGGCTGGTTGCGCACCGGTGACCTGGGCACTCTCGACGAGGACGGATTCCTCACCATCGTCGACCGCAAGAAGGACCTCGTCATCGTCGGCGGCGAGAACGTCTACCCCCGTGAGGTGGAGGAGGTGCTGTACGAGCACCCCGCCGTCGCGGAATGTGCCGTCCTCGGTGTCCCCGACCTGCGGCGCGGCGAGATCGTCGTGGCCGCCGTCGTCCTCAAGGAGGGTCAGGAGGCGAGCGAGGCGGAGTTGCGCGCCCACATCAAGACTCAGCTCGCCGGGTTCAAGGTGCCGCGCGCGATCTGGTTCCCGGAGTCGCTGCCCAAGGGCGGCACCAACAAGATCGTCAAACGCGAGATCGAGATCCCCGCGCAGATTCGCGAGCGCTGACCGAGTCCCGCGGGCATGGGCGGCCTCTACGCTCACGTCATGAGTGAACAAACGATCGAGTCCGGTCCGGCGATCCAGGACTTCTACCCCGACGATGTCGCCCACTGTTACGGCTGTGGGCGACTGAATCCCGATGGCATCCAACTCAAGACGCGCTGGGACGGCGACGAGACGGTCTCCGTCTACACGCCCAAGCCCGAGTACACGGCGATCCCCGGCTACGTGTACGGCGGGCTCGTGGCCTCCCTCATCGACTGCCACGGCACCGGGTCGGCCGCCCTCGCGGGCTATCGCGCCGAGGATCGTGAACCGAGCACCGAGCCGCCGCTGCGGTACGTGACCGGCAAGATCGACATCGACTTCGTCGCGCCCACCCCGATGGGGGTGCCGCTCGAGGTGCGCGGCACGATCGTCGAGGTCAAGGGCAAGAAGGTCGTCGTCGACGCGACCCTCTCGGCCGAGAGCACGGTCGTCGCTCGTGGCCGCGTCATCGCCGTGCGCATGCCCGAGTCGATGGCCGCGAAGAGCTGACGAACGCGCTCGACTCCGCCTGTCACTGCCCCGGCGAGGATTCCTGCCCTGCAGGTCCTTCGTGCCGGGCGCGGATGGCGACGAGGTCGAGCGCGTGCGCGTCGAGGGCGCGGTCCTCGTCGGAGACCGGCGTCCACGTGCGCGTGGGCACGGCGCGACGTTCCTCGTCGATGCCGACGAACACGGTGCGGCAGTACGTCGTCAGTTCCATCTCGCCGATCGCCGGATCACCGGAACGCACGTGCACACCGATGTGCATCGACGTGCGCCCGGTGTGAAGGAGTCGCGCCTCCACTTCGACGACGTGCCCGATGCGCAGCGGCCGGTAGAACCGCACGCCACCGGTGAAGATCGCGACGTTGGCCGGGTTGCCCGACCACGACGTCGCGAGCACGTGGGCTGCCTCGTCGATCCACCGCATGACGATGCCGCCGTGCACCTTGCCGCCCCAGTTGACGTCCGTCGGCGCCGCGAGAAACCGCATGGTGATCCGGGGCGCCGTGCCCGCATCCGAGTACACCTGCTCCTTCATCGCGGCTTCGATCTCGGCACGCACGTCGGCCCGGCGTAGGGCCCACGCCTCGAGAAGTCGCCCCGCCTCATCCGCCGGGACCAGCGGCCGCACGGCCTGCGATCGGCCGGAGTCGTCGACCGACACGAACAGGATGAGGCAGTGCGACGCCGCCTCGAGGTCGCCCGTGCTCGGCGGACCGCTGAACGCCTCCACGAGGATGTGCATCGACGACCGGCCCGTGTGGATGACCCGCGCCCGCACCTCGACCAGATGCCCCACCTCGATCGGACGGGAGAACCGGACGTTGCCGACGTAGGCGGTCACCGCATAGGTGCCGCTCCAGCGGGCCGCGACCGCGTACCCGGCTTTGTCGATCCACTCGAGCACGCGGCCGGCGCTGACCACCCCGGATTGGCCCGCATCGGTCGGGGCTGCGAGAAAGCGGAGGGTGATCTCGGAACGGTCCGTCGACATGCCCGCCACCCTGCCATGTTTCCCGTGAAACGAATGTGGTGGCGGGCGAACCGTTACGGGGCCGTCATCGGTGCGTCAGCCTCGGTTGTCACTCCCCGCGAAAGGCGGCTTCCAGGGTCGCGACGTCTGGCTTGACCATGCTGAGCAGGGCCGTGTGGACGCGGGAGATCGCCTCCTGGTCGCCGGAGTTCATCGCCTCCAGGTAGCACTCGGGGACGACCTGCCAGCTCAGCCCGAACTTGTCGACGAGCCACGAGCACTGCACCGGCGTCCCGCCCTCGACGAGCGCATCCCACCGGGCATCGAGCTCCTCCTGGGTGCGCGGGAAGGTCTGGAACGAGACGGCCTGCGTGAACGGGAACCCCGGCCCGCCGTTGAGGGCGAAGTACGGCCGGTTCTCCAGCTCGAACGAGACGGCGAGCACCGTGCCCACCGGGTAACCGGTGGGGTGGTCTTCGGTCATGACGCGCTGGACGCCGGTGATGCGCGAGTCCGGAAACACCGAGACGTAGAACTCAGCGGCCTCCTCGGCTCGGCCGTCGAACCACAGGCACGGGGTGATGGGGCTGGTCATGGTGACTCCTCCGGGGATGAGGGTGGGCGGATCAGGCGGGCTCAGACGGTCGGGATCAGGCCGACGGGGTCTGGATGAGTTGGAACGTGGCGCCCTGAGGGTCGCGGATCGTCGCGAGGCGCCCGAACGGTGAGTCGACCGGCCCGTCGAGAATCTCGCCGCCGAGATCGGGGATGCGGTCCAAGTCCTGCGCGATGTCGGCCGTGCCGAGGTAGATGCGCCAGTACGCCGTGGTGCCCTCGGCGACCACGCCCTTGGCGTCGCACAGCCCGGCGAGAGCGCCGTCCTCCGCACCGTGGGTCACGTAGCGCCACCCGTGCTCGTTGCCGCCGTCCGGGCTGCCCGCGCTCCAGTGAACGTCCCACCCGAGCACGTCACGGTAGAACGGCAGCGCCGCGTCGAAGTCGGTGGACATGACCTCGAACCACACCGGCGTGCCCGGCGTGGTCGGCAGGTCGATGCCGTCCACCGAGCCCGGTTGCCAGAGCCCGACGAAGGCGCCGCCGGCGTCGTGGATCGCCGCCATCTGCCCGCGGTCACCGACCGGCATGGCCTCCATCACCACGTCCCCACCGGCCTGCGGCACCTGGGCCAAGGTCGCGGCGATGTCGGGCGTCGTCAGGTAGACGCCCCACTCGGTCGTCACCTGACCACCCTCGGGGCAGGTCATGCCCACGGTCGACATGAGTCCACCGATGAGCGCCTCACCGGCGTGGATCAGGTGGTAGTTGCCGTACTCGGCGCCTTGATCCTCGAAGGTCCAGCCGAAGAGGTCGCCGTAGAACGCGCGGCTGCCGGCGATGTCATGGGAGCCCAGGTCGATCCAGGCGATCGCACCGGCGGGTCGGGTCGTCGTGGTGGTCATGGTGTTCCTCCAGGTTGAAGTGATCGTAGAGTCGACGTCCCCGTCGACGAGAGCGATGGCTCGAACCTACGGAGCCCCGAGCGGCTCAGGACACTCCGATCTTGCGCAGTGCCGGCAACGCCATGAGGGACGGCGGCTCTCAAGCCCACCCCGGCCCCCGCGCCGAAGAGCACCCTCAAGGTCTGGACGCAGGGCGCCCTCAAGCCCGGCGCGAGGATCCAGGTGTTCGCCTCCGCCGCTGACGCGTCGCCTGCTGCCTGCCACGACCGACCGGCCCCACGCATTGGGGCCGGTCGGTCGCGTGTTGTCGGTGTGTTCGTCGACTCTGCATGTGTTGAGCTGCTCATGACGGCGTCGCGGGCGATCTCGATCGGCGATGATCGGCACTCAAGGTGGTGGCGGGGAGGCCTGCTCGACGCCCCCGCCCGATGTCGCCGGGACAGAGGGGAGTTCGTCGTGTTCGAGGGTTTCGAGAAGCGGATGGTCAAGGTGCCGGGCGCCGAGATCTGCGTGCGCACGGCGGGCGAGGGCTCGCCGGTCGTGCTGGTGCACGGGTTTCCGCAGACGTCGGCGATGTGGCATCAGGTGGCGCCGGAGTTCGCGAAGGACCACCGCGTCACCGCCTGTGACCTGCGCGGATACGGTGAGTCGCGAGCGCTCGACGGCGATTTCTCCTTCCGCGCGATGGCTCGCGACATCGCCGCTGTGGTGGAAAGCCTGGGCGTCGGGCCGGTGCACCTCGTGGCCCACGACCGGGGCGCGCGGACCGCCCACCGTCTGCTGTTGGACCGGCCTGACCTCGTGCGGTCGATCATGCTGCTCGACATCCTCCCGACCCTGACGGTCTGGGACCTCATGGACGACTGGCTCGGGATGCGTTACTACCACTGGCTGTTTCTCGCACAGCCGGCGCCGATGCCGCAGACTCTCATCGGCCGCGCGCCGGTGGAGTACCTGCACTCCGCGTTGGGGGCGCTGTCCGGTCCGCTGGAGACCTTCGCGCCCGAGGCCCTCGCCGCCTACGAGACCGCCGCGTCGAACCCCAGCGTCGTCGAGGCGTGGTGCGGTGACTACGCCGCGGCCGCCGGCGTGGATCGCGAACACGATCGCGCCGACCTCGGCCGCACCTCCACCATCCCGGCGCGAATTCTCTGGGGCGCCAAGGGAGTCGTCGGCGCCCAGGTCGATCCGATTGCGGCGTGGCGCACCTGGCTGCCGCACATCACCGGCCGCGCCGTGGACGCCGGTCACTTCCTCGTCGAGGAGACTCCCGACGAGGTCATGAGGGAGATCCGCGACCATCTGCGTACTGCCGAGGAGTGAGTCGGCGCGCGGAATCCTGCGGTTCGCATCGACTCCTCCGTCGCCGCAGTGGCCGGTTGTCCACAGCGACTCAGGTCGGCCTTCTCTGTTCACAACGGTACTGTTGAGGTCTCATGTTATCGAACAGGTGAACGTATCATAGATGCATGACCGGCCACCTCGGGCCGCTCGCTGTCGAGCGTGCACGCCAGATGATCGCCACGGCCGCTAAGGCCTTGGCGGCGCTGGTCGATGCGCTGGGGTGTTGCCCGTCCGAGGAGTTGGAGGCCGTGGCCGGTGAGGTCGCGCGGGTGCGCCTGGTGGCGGAGAATGCTCTGGTCGAAGTGGCCCGTGAGGCGATCAAGCGGGCCCGCCCGTTCGACACCGGGGCGTCCTCACCGGGAGCCTGGGTGGAGCAGGCCGTCGGGACGTGCCTGACCGGTGTGGAAGCGCGCCGGGTGGGCGTGGTCGCGGCCGCTCTGCGCGAGCCGGGTCACGCGCCGGTGCGGGAGTCCCCCGATCCGGGGATCGGGGCCTTCGTGACATGCCTTCGCGCCACGTGGTGGCGGCTCTACGAAACTCTCTGACCGGCGGAAACGGGGCACTTCCGAAGCGTGGCTCCCACGCCAAGGTCGCCTAGCCCGGATGTTTGATCGGGTAGCGCCTCCATGTCGACCCATTCGACCGCGGCGACGGGTTCGCCCCGAGCGGCTCAGGACGCTCCGATCTTGCGCAGTGCCGGCAACGCCGTGAGGATCGGCGGTTCCCAGGGCAGTGCCCTCCGGAACGAGAGGGTGACGTCGACGGGTCCGAGGACCGGGGACGGGTGCACCGCGATGAACGGGTCGTCGTCGGCGAGCTGCGTGATCGGATCCGCGCTCGCGGAGACGACAGTGGCGAGCAGCCAGGGGAATCCGGGGACGACCGGCAGCTGGAACTCGCCGGGTCCGTGTCTCAGAAGGCCCGCACCGGGGACACCCGTGGGTGCAGGGTGGGCGAACAGGCCGATCCAGACTAGAGGCTCCGATCCCGCCGACTCGGGGGTCTCGACGCGGCCGGTCACGGATGCTTGCGCAGGGGGAGCCATCCGGAAGGGAGTCGGGCTGTGGTCGGCCACGTCGTCGGCGACGACCCGGAGCTCGCCGGGAGTCACGCCGACCTCGGAGCGGAAGCGCCTCGTGAACGTTCCGGGTGAGGAGAATCCGACCTCGTGACACACGTGGACCACGCCGAGGTCCTCGGTGAGGAGGAGATGCTTGGCCAGGTGAAACCGGTGGCAGGCGAGGTATCGCATCGGTGACATGCCGATCGCCGCCGTGAACTGACGACTGAGGTGGAACGGGCTGTAGCCCACGGCGTCCGCGACATCGGCGAGCGCCACCTCGTCGCGCACGTGCGTGCGGAGAAAGGCGGCAGCGTCATGGGCAGGGGAGCTCATCGGACCAGTATGGACAGCGGCCAGTGACCCTGAAGCCGCTCCCGAGTGAACGATCGGGTGAGATCCGGGCCGCGCAGATCAGCGCGCTCGAAAGGTGGCGCAGGCCAGGGGTGCTGAGGCAGGGTGGAGGGCATTCATCGTCGAAGAAGGGAGTCGTCGTGACCGAACAGCCCAAGGGTGACCAGAACACCGATATCGAGGAGCTCAACGAGGACGGTGTCGGCGGAACGGTCGGCAAGGACTCCTCCTTCGAGCCCGAAGAGGACGACAAGGGCGCCGAGGGCTCCCAGGCCTGAGCGCATCCTGCGGCGGCCGGTTGGAGATCCCTCTCCCCGGCCGCCGTCGTCATTTCAGGGTCCTGCCCGCGACGCCGCTGACGGCGGGGTGATTCGACCGGTTTCGGGGTGCCGCCCAGGCCTCGACGGCTTAGCGTCCATCCATGGCCACGGACCCTGCCGCACCCATAGCTGATCGCCGCCTGCGTTACGACGCAGCGCTGGCCGAGCGCGCCACCGGCATCCCCGATGCCGACGACATCGTCGTCGCCTCCCTGCCGCTCGCTGCTGAGATCGGCTCCCGCGCAGCACTCCTCGGCACCGACACGGCCCGGTACTTCTCGACCCTCGCGACGCTCGCCGCCGTCGTCCTCACCCTCGCGCGCGTCGTCGAGCCACAC
>DAMDJY010000004.1:47433-50259 GCA_032100225.1 Mobilicoccus sp. | reverse complement strand
TGATCATCTCGTTGCGGGGCCGGGGGCCAGGGCCGCGCTTGGAGGGGCGTGGCGTGCGGTTGCTGGTGGGCAGGACGCGAAAGACGCCGGTGTCGAGGTCGTCGCCCTCGACGAATTCGACGAATACGGGGCCGCCGGGGGTGTAGCCCTGGGATTCGGCGTGTTCTTGCACGGAGGCGACGAGTTCGGTGTGCAGGACGTCTTCGTATTCGTGCAGGCGCTCGTAGTCGGTGGACGCGAGTTCGATGGTGAAGGCGTTGGGGACGACGGTGCGTCCGTGGGAGACGACGGCTGCGCGGTCGTCCATGGCGCCCCGCATGGCGGAGGCGATTTCGACGGGTTGCACCTCGGCCTTGAAGGCACGGGCGAACACACCGTTGACCACGCGCTCGAGCTTGTGCTCGACACGATCGAACAGCCCCATGTCCGTAGTCCCCTCTCGGCGATCGACTTCCAGGGTATAGGCCCACCCCGAGCGCGGGCTGCACGTCGAGTGCCGCCGAGCTGGAAACAGGTCGTGTCGAACGCTCGTGTGTGCCTGCTGGATTCGCCCTGGTGGGTGGTGATGTCGGGTGTGTCGCCGCTCAGCGGCCTTTGAGGAGGGCTTGGAGAACGGTGGTGTAGGCGGTTTTCGCGACCCGGCTCACGGCCGGATCGGCGAGTGAGGGGACTCCGAGGAGTCCGATGTCCTGGGTCCAGGTGACCACCGATCCACCGACGCGCGGCGTGACCGTCGCGTCGATGCGGCCCTTGACGACACGTCCGCGTTTGTGGACGACGGCATGCCCCTGATGGCCGTTCGCCGCCTCGGGAGGTTCGAACTCGACGACGTGCATCACGTCGTCGACGCCCAGGGGGCCGACGCCCGTGCGGGCGATGAAGCAGTCCCCGGGGAGGAGTTCGCCCCCTCCGGTGCCGTGGCCGCTCAGGCGGGTGAGGGGGATGACCCGACTGTGCGCGTCGAGATCCCAGATGCGGCGCCACGCCTGATCAGGCGGCAGCGCAGTGTCGATCCGGACCGTGAAGGTGGCCATGACTGCAGTCTGCACGATGCCACCGACAACCCTTCCGCTGTCGGCGGCTGCGCCGCCGGCGGCATGCTGGGCAGCCGGTTTGGCACTGAGGCCGTTGTCTGCGAGGATTGGTCGGCGCGCGCGAGTGGCGGAATGGCAGACGCGCACGGTTCAGGTCCGTGTGCCCGAAAGGGCGTGGGGGTTCAACTCCCCCCTCGCGCACCACCTCGAAGCCCCACATCAGCACTGGTGTGGGGCTTCGTTCATGCCCTGGACAGCCGAGGGCAGACCTGCAGGCGATCTACCCGGTTTGCGCATAGCCGGCGCTGTCACCGCTGGGGAGTGTCGGTGCACAGAGGTAGGGTCTTGGCAACGAATCGGCCGGTCGTGAAAAGACCGTCGCGGCAATGACGCCTCGTGCTCACGGCCGCGCCCGCCGAGACGTGCCACCCTCCATCGGACGATAGGCACCGAGCATGGCTGACGACGTAGTCCTGATCGCGCCCCTCACGGGCGTCGTGGTCCCGATCGAAGATGTCCCCGACCCCGTCTTCGCCAAGAAGATGGTCGGCGACGGCTTCTCCATCCTCCCGATGAGCACCACGTTGTGCTCCCCGGCGGCGGGAGAAGTGGCGCACATCCACGACTCCCAGCACGCCATCACCGTGCGCACCACCGAAGGCCTCGAAGTGCTCATGCACATCGGCCTCGACACCGTGGGCCTCGGCGGTGACGGCTTCGAGACTCTCGTCGCGATGGGCGACCACGTCGACGCCGGAACCGAACTCGTCCGCTTCGACCCAGCCGTGATCTCGGCCAAGGCCGCCAGCTCGCTCACCCAGGTCGTCATCGCCAACGGCGACATGATCACCGCCGTGCACCCCGCCACCGGGTTCGTCACCGCAGGCAAGGACATCGCCGCCCGCATCGACCTTGCTGCCCCCGCACAGCAGTCAGGTGCCGCAGGCGCCGGTACCGCAGGTGCCGGCGTTGCCGCTGCAGGAGTGGACGGAGCCGCAGCCGGTGCCGGGGAGGAGGTCGTCTCCGAGACGATCGTCATCCCCAACCCGACGGGCCTGCACGCGCGCCCCGCAGCGACATTGACGCAGATCGCCTCGGAGTTCAGCAGCGACATCGAGCTGCGTGCCGGTGACAAGAGTGCGAGCGCCAAGAGCATTCTCGCGATCATGGGCATGGGCCTGGCCCGCGGAACCCAGATCACCCTCGCCGCCCGCGGCGCCGACGCCGGGGCCGCCATCGAACGTCTCACCCACGAGATCCGTTCCGGGCTCGGCGAAGACGTCGAGCAGGGCTCCACCGACACGGGAACCATCCCCACGACGGCGATGCTCGAACCGGCACCCGCCGAGATGCCCCGCTCCGAGGACCCCCACACGCTGCTCGGCGTGGCCGCCTCTCCCGGGCTCGGACTCGGGCAGGTCGTGCAGTGGCGCACCGAGGTCGCCGACTTCGACGAGACCGCCACCGACGCCGACGCCGAGCGGTCCGCGCTGCGCTCCGCCGTGGGCAACGCTCAGAACGAACTCGCCGCTCTGCGCGACTCGCTGGACGACCCCGACAAGGTCGCCATCTTCGCCGCGCACTCCGAGATCCTCGACGACCCGAGCCTGGCCGACGGCGCCGAACAGGGCATCGCCGCAGGCAAGTCGGCCCCGTTCGCGTGGCAGACCGCCTACACCACCCTCGCCGACCAGCTCTCCCGCGTCGCCGACCCGGTGCTCGCCGGCCGCGCTACCGATATCCGCGACGTCGGCGGACGCGTCCTGCGCATCCTCACCGGCGGCGGCGACCA
>DAMDJY010000004.1:30428-47423 GCA_032100225.1 Mobilicoccus sp. | reverse complement strand
GAGCTCCCCGCCAGCGCGATCCTCGTCGCCGAAGACCTCACCCCCTCCGACACGGCCACCCTCGACCCCGACCGCGTCGTCGGGTTCGCCACCGTCGCGGGCGGCGCCTCCAGCCACGTCGCGATCATCGCCCGCAGCATGGGCATCCCCGCCGTGGCCGGCATCGAACGCCGCGCCCTCGATGTGGCCGAAGGCACCCTGGCCGTGCTCGACGGTGCCGCCGGATCGATGCGCACCGACCTCACCGAGGACGAGATGGGCGGCATCCGCGAGCGTCAGGCCCGCCTCGCCGCCCAGCGCGAAGAGGACATCGCCCGCGCGTTCGACCCCGTGGTCACCACCGACGGGCACACCGTCGAGGTCGTCGCCAACATCGGCAACGTCGAAGACGCCCAGCGCGCAGTCGAACTCGGTGCCGACGGCGTGGGTCTGCTGCGCAGCGAGTTCGTGTTCATGAGCCGCGCCACGGCCCCCAGCGAGGACGAGCAGGCGCAGGTCTACGCCGACGTCGCGCGCGCCCTCAAGCCGGGACAGCCGCTCGTCATCCGCACCCTCGACGTGGGTGGCGACAAGCCGCTGCCCTACCTGCCCATGCCCGCCGAGGAGAACCCCTTCCTCGGTGTGCGCGGTGTGCGTATCGGCCTGCAGATGCCGGAGATCCTGCGCGTCCAGTGCCGCGCCATCCTCAAGGCCGCCGACGCGGGCGCCAAGCTCCAGGTGATGTTCCCGATGATCGCCACGCTCAAGGAGTTCCGCGCCGCCAAGGCGATCTTCGACGAGGAGGCCGCCGCGCTCGGCGTCTCCGGAGTGCCGCTGGGCATCATGGTCGAGGTCCCCTCGGTCGCTGTCATGGCGCCCCAGTTCGCCCGCGAGGCAGACTTCTTCAGCGTGGGCTCCAACGACCTGACCAGCTACACGCTGGCCATGGACCGCGGACACCCGACGCTCGCGCCGCAGGTCGACGCCTGCAACCCCTCGGTGCTGCGTCTCATCGGCATGGCTGCCGACGCCGCACACGCCGAGGGCAAGTGGCTCGGCGTCTGTGGCGGTGTCGCCTCCGACCCGCAGGCTGTGCCGTTCCTCCTCGGGCTCGGCGTCGACGAGTTCTCCTGCTCGATCCCCGCCATCCCAGGAGTCAAGGCCGCCATCCGTTCCACCTCCATGGACACGGCACGTGACCTGGCCCGACGTGCCCTCGAAGCCGGAACCCCGGCCGAGGTGCGCGCCCTCAACCCCGTCGACGAGGCCTGAGCCTCACCCGCTAGGTAAGGACATCCACATGGCAGAGAACCCAGCGGGCGCCATCGTCGACAGTGTCGGTGGCCCCGCCAACATCGTGAGTCTCACCCACTGCGCCACCCGGTTGCGGTTCCAGCTCCACGACGCCTCGGGCATCGACACCTCCAAGGTCGAGGCGATCCCCGGCGTCATGGGCGCGGTTCCGCAGTCCGGCGACCGCTACCAGGTCGTCATCGGCGGCGCGGTGCAGGACGTCTACAACAAGATCAAGGCGCTGCCCGAGATGGCCGAGGGCGACGCCTCGCCGGCCGGGGCAGGCGGCGGCAAGAGCGACGCCGACGTCAAGGCCGAGATGCGATCCAAGGGACCGCGCGGCAACCGGGCGTGGCTCGACAACTTCTTCGAGTTCCTCTCCGACAGCTTCCGCCCCATCATCGGCGCGCTGCTGGGAGCCTCGCTCTTCATCACGTTCATGGCGCTCATGTCGACCCTCGGCGTCATCGCCAACTGGGCCGACCCCCGCGTCGCACTCCCCGGCGGCTGGGCCGCAGTCAACCTCATGTGGCAGGGCGTCTTCACGTTCCTGCCGCTGATGATCGCCTACAACGCGAGCAAGAAGCTCGGCGCCGACCCGTGGGTGGGCTTCGGCATCATGGGCGTGCTCATGCTCCCGGGCTTCACCAGTCTCGCCGATGTCGCGACGACGATGAACGTCTTCGGCTCCGAGGTCAAGGTCCTCGACGTGTTCGGTCTGCCGCTGACCGTGTTCGGATACGGCTCGTCGGTGTTCCCGCCGCTGCTCATGGCTGCGGTCCTCGGCCCGTTGTACAAGGTGCTCAAGCGCATCATCCCGACCGATCTGCACCTGATCTTCGTGCCGTTCCTCGCGATGCTGATCATGATCCCGCTGACGGCCTTCCTCATCGGCCCCATCGGCGTCTACCTCGGTGCGTTCCTCGGCCAGTTCCTCAGCGCGATCAACAACTTCAGCCCGCTCATCTTCGCGATCGTCATCCCGCTGGCCTACCCGTTCATGGTGCCGCTCGGGCTGCACTGGCCGATCAACGCGATCATGCTCCTCAACATCCAGACCCTGGGCTACGACTTCATCCAGGGCCCCATGGGCGCGTGGAACTTCGCCTGCTTCGGTGCCACGGCGGGTGTGCTCCTGCGCTCGATCCGGCACCACGAGACCCAGATGAAGCAGACGGCGACCGGTGCGCTCGCGGCCGGTCTGCTCGGTGGTATCTCCGAGCCATCGCTCTACGGTATTCACCTGCGGTACAAGCGGATCTACCCGCGCCTGCTCGTCGGTTCCGCGCTCGGTGGTCTCATCATCGGACTCGGTGGGGGTCTGCAGACCCAGGCCTTCGTGTTCACGTCCCTGCTGACCATTCCGGCGTTCAGCAACATTCCGCTGTACGCCGGCGCGATCGCGGTCGCGTTCTTCGTGTCCATGGGTCTCGTGTACTTCGGGGATTACATGACCCCCGAGGATCGCGCGGCTCAGCAGGCCGAACTCGCCGAGTCGGATCGTGACGCCGTGACTGCCGGCGCCGCTACGGGCGCTCGTGGAGCCACCGCTGCCGTTGCTGCTCCGGCTGCTGCCGGTGCTGCCGCCTCTGCGTCCGCTGCTCCGGCCGCCGACGCCCCGGTGGCCTTCGGTGAACTCGAGACGCTGCCCGATGGTGAGCGGGTCGAGGTCGCCTCGCCGCTGGCCGGATCGATCAAGGCGCTGGGCGAGCACGGGGACGACACGTTCGCCTCCGGTGCTGCCGGACCGGGTGTCGCCATCGAGCCCAGCGGCAACGTCGTCCTCGCCCCGTCCGATGGCCGTGTTCTCGCCGTTTCTCCCGGTGGGCAGTCCATCGTGATGCTCCTGGACAACGGCGTCGAGATGCTCGTCCAGGTCGGGACGGGTACGGCCGCCATGTCGGGCCAGGGCTTCACTGCTCACGTCCGCGCCGGTGACGAGGTGCGTGCGGGCGCCGAGCTGGTGACGTTCGACTCCGCTGCGATCACGGCCGCCGGCCACGCGTTGACCAGCGCGGTCGTCGTCGCCAACCGTGGCCGTTTCGCTGCCGTTCGCCCTGGCCAGAGCGGAACGGTGAGTGGTGGCGACACCCTCATCACCGCGGTGCGAGACTCCGCCGACGTCGAGGTCTGACCCCACGCGACAACAATCTGGGCGTCTCTACCGCACTTGGTAGAGACGCCCAGATTGATGTGACGAGCAGGTGGATCAGAAGACGGCCTTGCCTCCGGTGACACCGATGACCGAGGCGGAGACGTAGCTCGCGTCCTGGGGGGAGGCGAGGAACACGAAGGCTCCGGCGCATTCGGAGGGCTGGCCGGCACGGCCGAGGGCGGTGTCGCCACCGAACTTCTCGACCTTCTCCTCCGGCTGGGTGGCCGGCTGCAGCGGCGTCCAGATCGGGCCCGGCGCAACGGCGTTCACGCGAATGCCCTTCTCGCCCAGCTCGCTCGCGAGGTTGACGGTGAAGTTGGTGATCGCGGCCTTGGTCGCGGCGTAGTCCATCAGGCCCGGGGAGGGCTGGTAGGCCTGCACCGAGGCGTTGTTGATGATGCTCGCGCCCTTCTTGAGGTGCGGCACCGCGGCCTGGGTGATCCAGAACAGGGCGTACAGGTTGGTCTTGAAGGTGCGGTCGAGCTCTTCGGTGGTGATGTCGAGCATCGAGTCGCGGCGCGCCATTTGGAATCCGGCGTTGTTGACGAGGATGTCGAGGCCTCCCAGCTCGGAGACGGTCTTCTCGACGATCTCGCGGCAGACGGACTCCTCACGGATGTCACCGGGGAGCAGGAGGGCCTTGCGGCCGGCCTTCTCGATCCACGTCTTGACCTCTTCGGCGTCGGACTGCTCCTCGGCCAGGTAGGAGATCGCGACGTCGGCGCCTTCACGAGCGTAGGCGATGGCGACCGCGCGGCCGATGCCGGAGTCACCACCGGTGATGAGAGCCACGAGCCCGGTCAGCTTGCCGGATCCCTCGTAGCTCTCCTCGCCGTGATCGGGCAGGGGAGTCATCTCGTTGGTGAGGCCGGGCGGCGTCTGCTGTTGACGCGGAAAACCACCCTTGTCGTTGACGAGTTTCTCGGCGGTCTGGACGACTTCGGGGTTGAGGCTCATGGGGTTTCCATGCCCGAAATAGGCACTCTTCAAACGGCCCCGGGCGCTGCGGTTGTGGCGTTGCGGTGGTGTGCGGTGGTGCTGGCCCAGACCCGCGCAGAGTTCAGTCGCGAGCGATGCGCACGGGCGGCGCGTCGGGGGCGCTGAGGGAGAACGCGAAGACAGCGCCGGGCTCCATGGCCGCAGCCTCGATCTCGCGGGCATCGGCGGTCGGGCCGCCGTAGCGACGGAACGTCGAGGTGAACACGTTGTTGCCCGCGCCCTGGAAGGCGGACAGTGCGGCGGCCTGCGAGTCGGCGGCCACGACGAGGCGGGCGCGCGTTGTCTCGCTGTCACCGAGGGCGTCGGCGACGGTGGAGTGGACCTTGGCGGTCACGGCGAACACGGTGGGGTCAGACGGAGCCGACATCGGAGATCCTTCGGGTAGAACGGCAGGGATGTGGCTTCGTCGCCTCATGAAGTATCGACAGCGGAGGCGCCGCTCCCAAGTCGTTCACGCCCGCGTTCGGTCAAGAGCAGGTGAACTCTTCGTGGCGCCCGGTAGGGCAGCCGAGCAGGTGCGGCGCTCGTCGCCGACCGGAGGACCACTGCTGCCAGGTGCGCGCGACGGCACTCACCTGGTCAGCGACGTGCCTGGCGCCCGGGCATGTACTGAACTCTGCTGCCCTGGTCCGATCTTTCTCGGCCAGGGCAGCAGGCAGGTCGGGCACCAGCCGTGCGTCGGTCAGCGCGGACGCACGACCATGGCGGATCCACCACCACCGCGGGTGGGTTCGGCAGCGGGGACGAACCAGCCGCGGGCGGGCATGGCGATGGCGGTGGCGCGGCTGATCGCCTCGGAGCGCGTCATCGGCTGGCCCATCGCCGTCAGTGCTGCACCGGTCGCCGTGTCGATGATGCGGGGCTCGGCGGTGGCGGCCGTGTTGCGCGACGAGATGCGCGGGGCCGAGACGGCACCGACGGGCGTCAGTCCGCGGTCGACATGGCCGGTGATGATCTGGGCCGTGGTCGTGGTGATCGTCGGACCGCCTGCCGCGCCGAGGGCGAGGACGGGACGGCCCTTCTCGAGGACGATCGTCGGGGACATCGACGAGCGCGGACGCTTGCCGGGGCCGGGCAGGTTCGGGTGCGGGACGCCCTTGGTGGGGGCGATGAACTCGAAGTCGGTGAGCTGGTTGTTGAGCAGGAATCCGTAGCCGGGCACCACCATTCCCGAGCCGCCGAACTGCTCGATCGTCGACGTGTAGGCGGCGACGTTGCCCCACATGTCGGCCACGGTGACGTGCGTCGTGGAGGCGCCCTCGTTGACCTTGCCTGGCTTGGCCGGCGCGATCGGGCCGCACGGGGCGTAGCTGCCGTCGGGGTTGCCGAACGCGATGGGGCGAGCAGCGGCCTTGCTCGGGTCGAATCCGCAGGCTCGTTCCGCGGCGAAACCGGTCGACATGATCTCCTTCACCGGCACGCCGGGCACGTCGCCGACCCAGCGGTTGCGGTCGGCGAAGGCTGTGGCACTCGCCTCGGCGAAGCGGTGGAGGTACTGCACGTCGTCCGTGTCAGCTGTCGCGGTACCGGTGCGCTTCTCGTAGGCCGTCATGAGGTTGAGGATCTCGGCGACACCGCTGCCCCCGGCGCTGGGAACGGGCATCCCGTACACGTTCAGGCCGTGATACGTGCTGGTCACGGGGTTCTTGGGCAGGGCTTTGTAGCCCTTGAGGTCCTTCATCGTCATCGTGCCGCTGGGCACCTCGACGCCGGGCGCGGTCTTGGGGTGGTTGACGGTGTCGACGACGGCACGTCCGATGGGGCCGCCGTAGAGGGCGTCGACGCCACCGCGACGCAGAAGCTTCATCGTGCGCGCGAGGTCGGGCTGGCGCAGCACGTCACCCGGCTGCACCGGCTTGCCGCCGGGGAGGAAGACCTGGGCCGTCGCCGGGAACTGGGAGAAGCGCTTGGCGTTGTCGGCCGTGGCCTTGCTGAACGCTTCGTCGACGACGAAACCACGCTGCGCGATGCGCTCGGCGGGGGCGAGCATCTGGTCGAGGGAGCGGGTGCCCCACCGGTTCAGGGCCATCTGCCAGATTGCCGGGTTGCCCGGAACACCCACGGAGAGGCCGGAATTCACGGCCTTGTCGAAGTTCATCGGGGTGCCGTCGGCGTTGAGGAACGACGTCTCGGTCATGCCCGCCGGCGCGGTCTCCCGGCCGTCGATGGTCTTGACCTGCTTGCGCTTGGCGTCGTAGTAGACGAAGAATCCGCCTCCGCCCAGGCCCGTTGCGTACGGCTCGACCACGTTGAGGGCAGCAGTCGCAGCGACCGCTGCATCGGCGGCCGTTCCACCCTGGGCGAGGACGTCGATCGCGACCTGGCTCGCGACCGGGTCGACCGTGGCGACGGCACCGCCGGAGCCCGCCATCGTCGCGGCCTTGGGCAGGTGGTGCCCGACCGGGCTGCGATCCCGATGCCGGAGCTCGGCTGCATCGGCAGGAACGGCGGAGATCAGGACGAGGGGCAGGGTCGCGGCAAACGCGGCGGCAGTCGCACGGCTCAACATGTCAGGACCCTATGGGTTTGCCGCTGCCAGTGGAAGATTCGCGACTGCCCATCTCGCGTGAATCCCGTGATCAACCTTTCTGGATTGATATTGCCGATGAGTTAGATCGCCGGAGACTTACCTGCAGAGGCCAGTCGAAATGGCCTTCGATGTGACGGGCGATGCGATTGTCTTCGTCAATCTTGAAACTGCGCAAGATTGACGAAGATGGCTGTCGAGAGGCCTGATGCGCGCTGACCCTCAGACGCGTTCCACGACCGCAGCCATGCCCTGACCTCCGCCGATGCACATGGTGAGGAGGCCGTAGCGGCCGTCGCGCAGGTAGAGTTCGCGGGCGAGGGTGGCGAGCATGCGGCCGCCGGTGGCGCCGACGGGGTGGCCGAGGGAGATGCCGGATCCGCGCACGTTGAGGCGGTCGTCGTCGGACTCGGTGAACTTCCACTCGCGCAGGCAGGCGAGGGCCTGGGCGGCGAAGGCCTCGTTGAGTTCGATGACGTCCATGTCGGCCAGGGTGAGGCCGAGTCGGTCGAGCAGCTTGGCCGTGGCGGGCACGGGCCCGATGCCCATCCGGCTGGGCTCCACGCCGGCGGTCGCCCACGACACGAGTCGCACGAGGGGGCGAAGGCCCAGCTCTTCGGCGCGTTCGGGGGTGGTGACGATGCTCATCGAGGCCGCGTCGTTCTGACCGCTCGCGTTGCCGGCCGTCACCGTCGCCTCGGGGTCGGTCTTGCCGAAGATCGGCTTGAGTGCAGCCAAGGACTCGAGAGTCGTGTCGGCGCGCGGGTGCTCATCGGTGTCGATGACGCGCGTGCCGGTCTTGCGCTCGGTGACGGACACCGGAACGATCTCCTCGGCCAGGACTCCGCTGGTCTGCGCGGCGACGGCCTTCTCGTGCGAGCGCACCGCCAGCTCGTCCTGCTCCTGACGGCTGATGCCGTACTCGCGGCGCAGGTTCTCGGCCGTCTCGACCATGCCGCCGGGCACCGGGTGATCCTTGCCGCCGGCCGTGACGCGACCACGGGCGAGGCCGTCGTGCATCTGGATGCCGGTGCGGGCGCCGCCCCAGCGCATATCGGTCGAGTAGAAGGGGACATTGCTCATGCTCTCAGCGCCGCCGGCGATGACGAGGTCACTGACCTCCGTCTGCACCTGCATCGCAGCCTGCGCGATGGCCTGCACGCCGGAGCCGCATCGGCGGTCGATCTGCATGCCCGACACCTCGATGGGCAGGCCGGCGTCGAGCGCGACGACGCGGCCGATGGCCGGCGCCTCGCTGTTGGGGTAGCAGTGCCCGAGGATCACGTCGTCGACCGCGTTCGGGTCGAGTGAGGTGCGCTCCATGAGTCCGCGCAGGGCCACGACGCCCAGCTCGGTGGCGGTGAGGGAGCGGAACATCCCGCCGTATCGCCCGATGGGGGTGCGGATCGGTTCGCAGATGACGGCCTGACGCATGGGGGCTCCCGATGAGATTTTTCATGAACAGGTGTTCACATAATTTCCCAGGTCGCGCGGGGCGTCAAGGGGTCCGGTCGAATCTCACGGGATGTCAGGGGGGTTGACGACGGTGACGACTGGGCTTAGTTTTCACGAACGATCGTTCTTGAAAACGGTCGACCGGTCGCCCGGTGCCGTGCGGCAACTCCGCTGACGACGAGCCACGGCGCCTCCCCTTCGAACACAGGAGTTCGCATGGCGTCTGCACCCGCGGTCCACGACCCCACCGACACGAAGCGCATGGGGCGCCTCGCCTTCGCCTCGGTCGTCGCGACCGTTCTCGAATGGTTCGACTTCCTCGTCTACTCCACGGCCGCAGCCCTGGTGTTCGGTCACCTCTTCTTTCCGACCCTCGGTGGCGTGAAGGGCACGATGGCCTCGTTCGCCACCTTCGCGGTGGGCTTCGTCGCCCGCCCCGTCGGCGGCGTCCTGGCCGGTCACCTCGGTGACAAGTTCGGCCGCAAGGTTCCGCTCGTGGGGTCGATGCTGCTCATGGGTGTCGCGACCCTCGCGATCGGACTCATGCCGACCTACGCGCAGATCGGCATCTGGGCGCCCATCCTCCTGGTGGCACTCCGCCTGCTGCAGGGCCTCGGTGTCGGCGCCCAATGGGGTGGCGCCGCAATGCTGCTCGTGGAGCATGCCCCGGTCGAGCGACGCGGCTACTACGGCTCGTTCGTCAACATGGGGTCGATCGTCGGCGCGGTCCTCGGTAACGGTGCCTTCCTCGTGCTCACCGCGTTGATGTCGAAGGAGGACTTCGAGTCGTGGGGCTGGCGCGTGCCGTTCATCTCCGGCGTGCTCGTCGTGCTCATCGGCCTCTACGTACAGCTCAAGATCGAAGAGACGCCCGTGTTCCGCGAGCTCGAGTCCAAGTCCGAGGCTCGCGCTGCCGAGCACGGCGTGCAGAAGGCGCCGCTGCGCATCGCCCTCAAGCACTACAAGAAGGAGATCCTGCAGGCACTCGCCGCGTTCTTCGTGGTCAACGGCACGTTCTACATCATGATCTCGGGAATCCTCGACTACGGCACCAAGCACCTCGGCCTCGAGCGGACGCAGATCCTGTTCGTCGTCATGGCCGCCGGCCTGACCCAGGTCATCTCGATCCCCTTCTTCGGCGCCCTCTCCGACCGGATCGGGAGCCGCCGCACGATGTACCTGATGGGCGCCGCCGGGATGGCCGTGGCCGCGTTCCCGATGTTCTGGCTGATCGACACCGGCAACCTGGTGATGATCTTCATCGCCCTCGTCATCGGCTTCACCCTGCACGCCACGATGTTCGGCCCGCAGACGGCGATGTACGGCGAGATGTTCCCCGCCGACGTGCGTCTGTCCGGCGCCTCGCTCGGGTTCCAGTTCGCCTCGGTGCTCGCCGGTGGTCTGGCGCCGATGATCATGACCGCGCTGGTCGCCTCCTACGGCTCGTGGGCCGTCTCGCTCTACATCGTCGCGATGGCCATCATCACGTTCGTCGGCGTCTTCACGGTGCGCGAGCACTACCGCCGCGACCTTTACATCACCTCCCACGAGGTCGACGAAGCGGCTGCGGCCGCCCGCGTCGCCACCGCTGCTCACAACACAACCGGAGACACGCGATGACCGACCTCGAAGCACGTATCCGCAGGTTGGAAGACCTGCACGAACTCGGGCAACTCCGGGCTCGCTACTGCCAGTACCTCGACGACGGGCGGTGGGAGGAGCTGGCCGACCTGTTCACCCCCGACGGTGCCTTTGTGGGCCTGTCGACGGCGCGTGGTCGTGAGGACCTCATCACCTTCTTCGCCGACCTGCAGAGGGGGTCGCTCACCTCCTGGTGGCACTTCTCGTCCAACGAGACCCTCGAGCTCGACGGCGACCGCGCGACGGGTCAGACGTGGCTGTTCCAGCCGTGCGTCGTCGACGGCGAATCTCAGGTCGCCGCAGGCCGATACACCGACCAGATGTGTCGTTGCGAGGACGGGGTGTGGCGCTTCGAGGAGCGTGCCGTCTCGTTCTTCTGGTGGGGTGCGCTGAGCGACGGCTGGGACGCCGGCGTCTTCGGCTACGAACCGGCCAAGGGTGCAGCCGACCCTCTCTATCCGCCGCGATGACTCGCAGCGCCCACGAGGTCGAGCGCCAGCGCGGCCTGCTCGTCGGCCAACTCGTCGGGAGTTCGGCTCCCGTCGGGGCGGTACCACGTGGCCATGGCGGAGCAGAGCAGCACGAGGGCCCGCACTGCGCCACGTGGGTGCGCCGTGGTGAAGACGCCCGATGCGACGCCTGCGTCGACGACCTGCGCGAACAACGCCTGGGTGGTGTCGCGTGCCGCCACCACGGCGGCGCGTTCCTCGCCCCGCAGGTAGCGCACCTCGGTCACGGCTACGAGACCGGCCAGCCGGTTGTCGACGGTCCAGTAGGTGTAGCCGCGCACCAGTCGACGCAGCCGTTCCGCAGGGTCGGCGTCGGCGTCATCGTCGGCGCGCAGACGCTCCAGCAGGCCGTCGTTGGCGTGCGCGAGCAGAGCGGCGAGAAGCTGCTCCTTCGAAGGCACGTAGTTGTACAGGTTCGACAGACTCGTTCCGGCGCGAGCCGCGATGTCCCGCATCGATGCTCCGGCGAAACCGTCGGCAGCGAACGCCTCGAGGGCGCCCGCATAGATCGCCTCTTCGCTGGGACGCGTCGACGGGCGGCCACGACGACGCACCGGTTCGACAGACTGCAGCTCGTCGGTCGTGTCCTGCGTCGTGGGCATGCCCTCCACCGTAGGTCACCCGCCGACGGCCCCCGCACCAACATCAGGAGATGACATGACGTTCGAATGGTTCGCCGTCGGCGACGTATGGCGAGCTGGTCCGAGAGCCGTCAGCGCCGAGGACGTCGCCGCCGCGGTGGCCACGGGTGGCGACGATCACCCGCTACACACCGATGGATCCGCTGCCCGCGCCCTGGGTTTCGACGGCGTCATCGCGCCCGCCGCCCTCGGCGCGCTGATCGCCGGTGGGCTGTGGACCGAGACCGGCGCTGTCACGGACTGCGCGATCGCCTCCGTCTCGGAGGCGTGGACCTTCCACGCCCCCATCCGCGTCGGTGACGAACTTTCGCTCACGGCCACGATCGTCGCGCTGCGGCCCACCCGGTCGGGAGACCGGGGAATCGTGACCAGGTACAACGAGCTTCACCGAGCCGACGGCACGCTCGTGCAGTCCGGTGAGTCGGCGGTGTTGGTCTCGGCCACACCCGGCGCGCAGCACGATCCGCGCCGCGACGTCGGCACGGTCGAGTGGGCGAAGCTCCTCGCCACCGAGCTGGGGGAGGACGCGCAGTTCAGATCCTCCGTCGAGGCGTGGGATGGCACCATCGGGCTGCGTTGTGGCTCCGACGAAGCGCACCTGCGCATCTACCGCGGCGCGATCATCGACGTCACTCGCCGCACCCCGCTCGGCGCGACGTTCGTCCTCGGCGCCGACCGCGCCACCTGGGCCGACATCCTGACCGGTGAGCCCACCGAGTTCGCTGCCCGCCAGCTGCGTGGTGATTTCACCACCTCGGGCAACCCCTACGAATACCTGCGTCTCTCCAAGGCGCTCGCGCTCCTCATCGACGCCGCCCGTCGGCTCTCGACGCCGGAGATTAAGGAGAACGGCCGATGATCCTCGCTCACCATCTCGACATCCAGGGCCGCGCCGCGTTCGTGCAGGAGGGCCGCCCCGAGCAGCCGAACGGCGTGACGTTGTGGGCTGTGCACACCGCCGGCCAGAGCGGCGTGCAGTGGCGCGACACCATCCGAGGACTGACGGACCTCGGCTACCAGGTGCTCGTCCCCGACCTGCCCGGCCACGGACACTCGGAGCCGGCCTCCGGAGGCGTCGTCGACGACATCAGCGAGTACGGCCACTGGTCCGCGGAGGTGCTGGACGCGCTCGCCGAGGTCATCGGCGGCAACCGCGTCGTCGTCGTCGGATGCTCGATCGGCGGAAAGATCGCTCAGGACATGGCCGTTCGGCACGGCGAACGCCTCGCCGCCGCCGTGTCGATGTGCGCCGAGCCGGGCCCCGGTCGCGTCAAGCTCCACGCCCTGCAGCGCGAACTCGAGGACAGCGCGGCTCCGGCCCGCCGCGACCGCACCTACTACGGCACCCGCGCCGTCGTCGGCCGCAAGGTCTCACCCGAGCGCACCGAACTCATCGCGACGATGCACTGCCGTGAAGACGCGGTCATCTCCACGAGCGACCTCATCGGGTGGGGGCGGCACGACGTGCGCGACCTGCTGCCCGGCCTCACCTGTCCGGTCACGTTCGTCGCCGGGGAGGACGACCTCTGGGTCGACGCGACGCAGGTGGAGGCCGGTGCAGCCACGGCACCGAACTCCCACTACGAGTTCCTCGCCGGCTACGGGCACTACCCCATGGAAGAGATGCCCGACTTCGTGCCCACCCTCCACAGGTGGATCACCCGCATGCTGCCCGATCTCGCGACGACAGGCGCACCCAGCGCGCCCGCACCAGGAGGAACGTCATGACCGCTCGACTCGTCGACGTGATCCGCGAGATCGCCGACGCTTCGCCGGAGCGCATCGCCCTCTGGGACGGCCACGACGGTGCCAAGGCGCCGACTCCGATGACCTTCGGTGAGTTGATGCAGCTCACCGCTCGCCTGGTCGCCGCGTTCGAACGCGCCGGCGTAGGCGCGGACGACGCCGTGGGCGTCTGGTTGCCCAACTGGTCCTCCGCCGTCGCGGCGCAACTCGCGGCCAGCGCGGTCGGGGCCCACGTCATCGGGATCAACACGCGCTACAACACGGGCGAGGTCGCGCACGTCATCCGGGCCGCACGCCCACGCGCGCTCCTCGTCGCCGAGGAGTTCAACCGGATGGACTTCGCGACTCGTCTCGCAGCAGCCCTCGACGTGGTCGTCGGTGAGACCGCCGGGTCGGACGACTGTGTGCTGCAGTCGCTCTCCGTGCTGGTCGTGGCCGCTCCTGGCGCTCCGCTGCCGAGCAATGTAGCGCGGTTCGCTGTCGGCGGGCTCGAGCCGCAGCAGGTCATGGCGGTCGACCTGGTCGACGGCCCGCTGGGCGAACTGGGCTCGGGACCGGCGACTCCCGGGCGACTCGGCGCAGCGTTCACGACCTCCGGCTCGACCGGACGCCCCAAGCTCGCCGCTCACACCGAGACGGCAGCAGTGGAGCATTCGTTGGCGGCGGGCGCACGCATGGGATTCGCTGACGGTGAGGCGCTGCTCGGTGCCCTGCCGTTGTCGGGAGTCTTCGGCTTCAACGCCTCCTACGCCGCGCTCCTCTCCGGTACCCCGGTGTTGCTGGAGCCGGTGTTCTCGGCGACGGGGGCGCTGGTCGACATGGCAAGCGTCGGGGTGACCCACGTCGTCGGTGCCGACGATCTCATCGGCCGCATCGCTACGGCCTGGCGGGAGTCCCGACCCCCGCTGGCCCTGCGCTGGATCGGGTTCGCCGACTTCGAGGGACGATCCGGCGAGCTCGCCGAGTGGGCCGAGCAGGAGTTCGGCGCCACTACCGTCGGCGTCTACGGCTCCTCCGAGCTGTTCGCGCTCACGACGTTCTGGAACGACGACGACCCGCAGGAGCTGCGCCGCGCCGGTGGCGGACGCCTCAGCCTGCCCGCGGCCGAGGTGCGGGTGGTCGACCCGATCACCGGCGCCGAACCCGAAGGCGGCGCGGAGGGCGAGATCCAGTTCCGCGGACCCAACGTGGTCGACACCTACCTCGGGGACGACGACGGCGCCATCGCCGCTGCCTCGTTCACCGACGACGGGTGGTTCCACAGCGGTGACCTGGGCGTTCTCGTTGAGCCGCGCACCGTGCGGTACGTCTGCCGCATGGGCGACGTGCTGCGCCTGCGCGGATTTCTCGTCGATCCGGCCGAGGTAGAGCTGCGCCTGATCGCTCACGACGACGTCCGCATCGCCAAGGTGGTAGGCGTGGCCCCGGAGGTTGGCGGCACCGTCGCTGTCGCGTTCGTCGTGCCGGTCGAGGGTGCGTCTGCGGACCCTGACGCGTTGCGCGCCTGGTGTGCCGAGACGCTCGCGCCCTTCAAGGTGCCCACCCGCGTCGAGATCATCGACACCATGCCCGTCACCACCGGCACCAACGGCACCAAGATCCGCGCCGCCGCCCTCCGTGACCAGGCTCGGGCTCTTCTGGACTTCTGAGGGGCCCGTCATCTTCGAGCAGCCTAGGCATTCGCCCGCCACGATCGATGAGGTCTTCTATGACTCTCTTGCCTTGACCTTAGAGTCAAGAAGATGCGTGTCGCGATCGGGCGTCAGAATCCGGCAAGCGTGCGGAGGGTGCAGTCGCCCTCGGGGTCGGCGGGGAGGTCGATGGTGAGATCGGCCGTCATGTTGGCAGCCTCGGGTGCACCGGCGTTCTGCGGCTCGGCCTCGATGTGGGAGTCGCTCGTGAGCTCGGTGAGTTCGTCGAGCGCCGGCGGACGGCTGGTGGGGATGAGGCGGCGGATCGGTGCGACGCCACGCACGCTCGAGACGAGCCAGGCGCCGTCGGCGGTGAGGAGGTCGTGGGGTCGAAAGAGTTCGTGTTCGAGGGTGTATCCGCAGGTGGCGGCCTCGCGGGCGATCCGGTCGATGGTGATCGAGGCCAGCACCCCGGTCTGGCCGGTCGGCGTGGTGAGCAGTCGCGTGCCGCGACGGATGACGACGGCCGAGGTCGGCCCCTCCAGCGCGAATCCGTCGGTCGAGACGAACAGGGCGTCGTCCGCGCCACGGCGGTGCGCCTCCTCCTTGGCCTCGAGGTTGATCGCGTACGCGATGGTCTTGACCCCGCCGAGCAGCCACGGCGCATCGGCAAACGCATCACTGGCCACCCCCCGCGACAACACGGCGACCGTGACCCCGTCGCGCTGCCGCAGGGACTCCTCGCTAAGTTCCGTCAGCGTCGCGTAGGCCACCGGTTCGGCAGTCAGCGATTCGCCTCCGCCGGTGAGCACGAGCTTGAGGCCCGCCTCGGCGTCTCCCTCGTACGCGGCGCAGACCTGCTTCACGAGGTCGTGCCAGGCGGCGTCGCTGGGGCCGGTGATGCCGAGAGCGCTCGCCGACGCCTCCAGCCGAGTCAGGTGCGCGTCGAGATCCTCGACCACGGGCGTGCCGGAGTCGAACCACACCCGCGTCGCGTCGAAGCAGCCATGGCCGCGCGTGAGGCCCAGGTCGTCCGCTCCGACGATCGGAGTGCCGGTCGGGATGACGCCGCGGCCCATGAGTGCCGTGACCTGCTGGAGGGAGCGAGAAGACATGGGGTCGAGCCTACGACTCCCCGCCGATCAGTCGCGACACTCCTCTAAGTGATTCTAGCGTCTGCCTAAGAAGCATCTAGTCATGCATCGCGAACGCTGAGACCGGCTGTCGGAGGTAGTGGTTACGATCCGGGCATGCGAGTCGCGAGCTTCAACGTCAACGGGATCCGAGCAACCCAGAAGCGGGGGTTCGAGACCTGGCTCGCGCAGCGTGATTGCGACGTAGTGGCGCTGCAGGAGGTGCGGTGTCCGGCGGCGATGCTGCCCGACGGTGTCTTCGGCGACTACCACCTGGCCTACGAGCCGGGCACGATCAACGGACGCAACGGCGTCGCCGTCCTCACCCGCCAGGCCCCGGCCGCCGTGCGTGCCTGGGGTGCAGGCGTTCTCGTCCGAGCACCGGGGGAGACTCACCTCGACCTCGCCGACCACGACGTCGCTTACCCCCTCTCCCGCGACCTGCGCCGATTCGCCGCCGAAGGTCGGTACATCGAGGTTGACCTCGCCGACGCGCCCCTGACCGTCGCCTCCCTCTACCTGCCCAAGGGCGGACTCCCCGCCGAGCTACAGATCCCCGGCCGCATGCGTGGCGAGCCGGACGACGGCGCCAAGTACCAGCGCAAGATGACGTTCCTCGCCGGCTTCGCCCGTCACCTCGTCGCGGCTCGACGCTCTGCCGCGTCGCGGGGGCGGGAGTTCCTCGTCGTCGGCGATTTCAATGTCGCTCACACCAAGGCCGACCTGCGCAATTGGCGCACCAACCAGAAGTCGGAGGGATTCCTGCCGGAGGAGCGCGAGTGGTTCTCCTCGATCCTCTCGCCGCGCTCCCTGGTCGACGTCGTCCGCCGCCTGCACCCCGACGAGGACGGCCCGTACTCGTGGTGGAGCTGGATGGGCCAGTCCTTCGTCAAGGACACCGGCTGGCGCATCGACTACCAGCTCGCCTCACCGGCTCTCGCGAAGTCCGCGACCTCTGCCGTCGTCGACCGCGAAGCCACCTACGAAGACCGTCTCTCCGACCACGCGCCCGTCGTCGTCGACTACGCCTTTCCCGCTTCGTGAACGCCCGCGGGCCCCACGAGTACGTAACTCGCAGGGCCCACGGTCGATCGGAGGGGGATCACTGGCGGGGGCCGCCACCCATTCCGCCCATGCCACCGGTGTGCTCACCGGCAGTGACGGCGGTGGCCGTCGTGCCGTCGACGACCACGTCGTAGCTCGACCCGTTCGTGATGCCTGCGTCCGAGACGATGACCGACGAGGCGTCACGGACGGCGGTGTAGGTCGCGACCACCGTGTCTCCC
>DAMDJY010000004.1:0-30418 GCA_032100225.1 Mobilicoccus sp. | reverse complement strand
CGACCTTCTGGCCGGCGCTCACCGCCGTGGCGGCCGACACCCAGGCCTGCCCGTCGGTGCCCGGCGCCTGCGCCATGCCCGAGCTGCCCGCAGCGATGAGCGAGCCGCCGGTCACCGTCACCTCCGAGGCGTCCAGGGCCGCGTTGCCGTCGTTGGTGGGCCCGTTGACCACGGTCGTACCGCCGCTGACCTGCAGGTATCCGTTGGAGTCGAGCCCGTCGCCATCGGCGGTGATCGTGTTGGTGCCGCCCGAGATGATGAGCATCTCGCCGGTGTTCTGCTCGCCGCCGCCGGGGCCACCTGCGCCGGTGACCGTCTCCTCGGTGGTCGAGCCGGCCGAGGCGTTGATGCCGTCGTCGGACGCGGTGACGGTGGTCGTCCCGCCCGCGAGCGTCACCGACGCGCCTTCGATGCCCTCGACGGAGGACTCGACGGTCACTGCGCCGCCGTCGATCAGCAGGTCGCCTTCGGCGTGCAGGCCGTCGTCGCCCGCGTTCACCGTGACGGATCCGGCGTGCACGGCGAGGTAGCCGACCGTGTCGTCGGTATCGTTCGTCGTCTTGAGGGCATCGCCGGCGGCCGCGATGTCGATGGTGCCGCCGTCGACGATCACGTAGTCCTTGCCGCGGATGCCGTCGTCGGCCGCTTTGACGGTGACGGTGCCGGACTGGATGACCAGCCCGTCCTTGCTTGCGATGCCGTCGGCCATGCTGCCCGTGACCGCGAGCGATCCGCTGCCCGTGATCGTCAGGTCGGCCATCGAGAAGAGCGCTGCATCAGGCGAATCCGCGTTCTCTGCGTCGCCGTAGGAGGTGCCGTCGGCGACCGTGTTGGTCGTGCCGTCGGCCAGTACGATGACGGCCTCGTCGGCCTCGGTGACGACGATCGCGGCGCCGTCGGTGTTCGTGATGTTCGCGTTCGACAGCACGAGGTTGACCTTGCCCTTGGCTGTACTCGACACCGTGATCGACCCGTCGGCGACCGTGCCCGACACGACGTAGGTGCCGGCCTCGGTGATGGTCACGTCCGACCCGCTGGCGGTCGCGCCGCTGCCCGAGACGCTGCTGCCGGAGTCGGCGAGCGTGATCGTCGTCGCGCTACTCGTGTCGACCGTGCCGTCGTCGGCCTCGGCGTGGGATTCGACGTCGTCCGACCACAACTCGTCGGTCGTGCTGACTCCCGCAGCGGTGCTCGTCGCGGTCGTGCCCGTCGTGCTGGAGGTGGTGGCCGTCTCGGTCGCGGCCGCAGTGCTGCAGGCAGCCAGCGACAGGGTCAGGGCCGCGGCGGTGAAGGTCTTGGTCAGGCGGGGGAGCTTCATGATGGATTCCTTTGGGAGTAGGTCTTTTGGTGGTGGTAGTGCCTTGCGAAGTGCGTGCGGAGGTCTGAGTTCAGGCCGCGAGTGCGGCATCGATGCTGCGGCGCCATTTGAGTTCGGGGAGGTCGGGCCGGAGGGCGGCGAGGCCGAGGCCGAATTTGCTGATGCGGTCGGGTCGGTGGCCGTGGCGCCACAGCGCCCGGTCGAGGTCGGAGGGGGCGGGGTAGCCCTTGGTCTCGACGACGACGAGGTTCGGCAGTTCGAGGCGCACCTCGTCGGGCAGGTCGGTCCAGGCGAGATCGGAGTCGATCGTGGCTCGCGTGGTCGGCCTTCCGATGTCGCCGGGGAGGTGAATCGTCATGCGGCGGTATTCGGTTCGCAGCACCGGGGTGAGCTGCGAGGCGTCGACCTCGATGTGATGATCCGCGAAGATCTGGGCGACGAACTCGGCATCGATGGCGTCGGGAGTGTCGTGGGCGATGCGCTGCTTGACGGTCGTGCCGCGCGGCCCGCGGGTCTTGACCTCGAGCCAGCACGTGCCCGAATCGAGGTACTCCCGGGTGCGCACCTTGAAGCGGCGCCGCCGACCCCGCCCTGCGCCCATGTAGGCGTCGAGGTCAGGAGTGTCGAAGTAGGCGGAGCGGTAGGCGAACGAGCGCTGCCCGTCGATGGTCAGCACCGCCATCTCCGCCGGCAGAGCGTCCGCGATGGCGTCGGCATCTGCGCTGGTAAGGAGGTACTTGCGGTCGACTCGGGTGAGCATCGCGGCGTCGGCGACGAGGTCGGTCAGGCCGATGGCGGGCGCACTCTCGAGGTGGGTGAGCAGGCTCATCGGACCACCTCGACCGCGTGGGGACCGTGCTGCGAGTCGACACGCTGCGACTCGACCAGTTGTGCTTCGACGTTCTGCCGCGTCGCTCGCGCACCTCGCGCACCTCGCGCACCTCGCGCACCTCGCGGTTTCGCGGCTCGGACGGTCACGTGGGTGGAGTCGTTGACCAGGTCGATCCGGGAGACATCGACGCCGAGGATCTCGGTGCCGAGCATCGTCTCGAGTCGTCCCCGCAGGGCGGCCTCGTCGGTGTAGGCGCGGTCGAGCACGAGGTAGGTGCGGGTGGCGCGGCGCGTGATCCGGGGGTGGTCGCCCAGGTACAGCGCGGCGAGAACCAGACCCATCAGACCGAACACCCACGGTGTGGCCAGGCCCCCGAGGCCGGCGATCAGCCCGAGGCTGAGGGAGGCGAAATAGTACGCCACCTCGTGCTGCGCCAACTCCTCGGAGCGCAGCCGGATGATCGACAGCACTCCGAACAGTCCGAGTCCGATCCCAGCGGCTGCGGTGCTCACCGAGAGCGCCGCCGACACCGCGAACACCGCGACGTTGACGACCAGAAGCGACACCACGAGATCACGGCGTGCGTGGCGGGGAACGAACAGGCCCCCGACCAGAACGGCAACGGCGATCAGGTCGGCGGCGAGAAGGATGGGGCTCATGTCAGGCTCCTGAGGAGTGGATGTCTGTCGGGGTGATGACATCCAGTGAGCCCGCTGCGCCTAAGCGGACAGCAGGCTGACGCTGTGCGCTTGCTGTGAGGCGATTCCGCGGGTGCTTCGGGCGCGGAACCGGGCCCCTTGGCCCTTATGGCCTGCCAGCACGGTGGGCGAGAATGAGGGCATGACCGTCATCAAGATCAACGCCATCACCGTCCCGGCCGAATCGGGTGACGAGCTTGCTCACCGCTTCGCCGCCCGCGCCGGCGCCGTCGACGGACAGCCCGGCTTCGAGGGATTCGAACTCCTCAAGCCCACCGACCCCGACCGCCACGTGTGGCTCGTCGTCACCCGCTGGGCCGACGAGGAGTCGTTCCAGGCGTGGACGTCGTCCCGCAACTTCGCCGCAGGTCACGGCCAGTCTGAGGGTGGCGCCGAGAAGCCCGCCGAACCGGCCCGCAAACCCGTCGGTATGAGCGCCGAACTCTGGGGTTACGAGGTCGCCGGCGGCAGTACCGGCCGCTCCGAGGACGCCGACCTGCAGGGCGCACCCCACCCGTAACGGCACAGGCCAGACAGGCTGCGTCGATGAGCGTCATCGACGCAGTCTCACCCCCACGGCGCGGCCTGCCAGGTCGCCACTACTACCGTCGTCAAGAGAACTCCGCGGCGATGACGCCGCGACCGCCCACCCGAAGGAGTGCACATGTCCGTCGACATGACCGATCACGGCCCCAACCCGTACGTGGTCAACATCGAAGAGGCCACCGTCTCCAACGAGACCTACCGCACCACCTTGTGGACCGGTAAGAACCTGCAGCTCACCGTCATGGCCATCGCGCCGGGCGACGACATCGGTCTTGAGGTGCACGAGGACCACGACCAGTTCTTGCGCGTCGAGGCCGGCAAGGGCCGCGTCCAGATGGGTCCCGCCGAGGACGACCTCAGCTTCGACCAGATCGCCGAGGACGACGACGCGATCTTCATCCCCGCCGGCTCCTGGCACAACGTCACCAACACCGGCGACGAGCCTCTCAAGCTCTACTCCATTTACGCGCCGCCGGAGCACGATCACGGCACCGTCCACCCCACCAAGGCCGACGACCCCGAGCACGGTGAGTGACCTCGCCCCGCCTGCGTCGTCGGTGATATCCCGCCCTCGGTCGTCCCCACAGTGCGCAGACCGAGCTGCTCGAGCGCCCCACCCCAACCAGAGCAGAGCCCCCGCGGCAAGAGTTCAGCTGAGTAGCGCCCGCAGGTCGTCGGCAGTGAGGGCGGTGCCGAGAGCTTCGCCGTCGTCGACGACGCGGGCGAAGAGGTCGCGTTTGCGTTCTTGCAGGTCGCGGACCTTTTCTTCGATGGAGTCGGCGGCCACGAGGCGGTAGACCATGACGGGTTTGTCCTGGCCGATGCGGTGGGTGCGGTCGACGGCCTGGGCTTCGGCGGCAGGGTTCCACCACGGGTCGAGGACGTACACGTAGTCGGCCTCGGTCAGGGTGATGCCGAATCCGCCGGCCTTGAGGGAGATGCAGAACGCGGTGGCGTCGCCGTGACGGAACCGGTTGAGCACGTCCTGGCGGTCGCGGGTGCTGCCGTCGAGATACTCGGTGCTGATGCCGGCCTTCTCGAGGGCGGCGCGGACCTGCTTGAGGTAGCGGGTGAACTGGCTGAAGATCAGGGCGCGGTGACCCTCGGCGGACAGTTCGAGCAGGTGCTCGACGAGGAGCTCGACCTTGCTCGGTTCGATCGGCGCGTAGGCCGGGTCGAGCAGCGACGGGGAGAGGGCCATCTGGCGCAGGGTTGTCAGGGCCGAGAGCACGGCGACCTGGTTGCTGCCGAAGTCGCTGAGCAGACCCATGACGCGTTGACGCTCGCGCTGCAGGTGGCGGTCGTAGACCTTGCGGTGGGCCGGGCTCATCGGCACGACGAGCGTCTGTTCCTGCTTGGGCGGCAGGTCGGCGGCGACGGCCTCCTTGGTGCGGCGCAGCACGAACGGGGTGATGGCGCGGCGCAGGCTCGCGAGGCGGATCCGGTCGCCGTCGACCTCGATGGGGTTGCGGTAGTCGATGGAGAAGTCGTGCGGCGTCGGGTAGAGCATCGGGGCGGTCAGCGACAGCAGCGACCACAGGTCCATCAGGGAGTTCTCCAGCGGAGTACCCGTCATGGCGAGCGTGAAGTCGCGGTCCATCCGGCGCACCACCTGGTACGTCTTGGCGCGGTGGTTCTTGACGAACTGCGCCTCGTCGAGGATGAGCGCGCGCCACGTGATGTCGGTGTAGGACTCCTCGCCGATGCGCACGAGCGTGTACGAGGTGAGGACGATGTCGGCCTCGCGCACGAGGTCGGCCAGGGGGCGCCCGCCGGCGCGGACTCGGCGTCCCTCGGTCTCGGTGAGCATCAGCACGCGGAGTTGCGGCGCGAATTGTTCGAGCTGCTCGGCCCAGGCACCGACGACGCTCGTGGGGGCGACGACGAGCACGGGAGCCTCGAGGTCGCCGCGCTCGCGGGCACGTTCGAGCAGGGCGATGACCTGCACGGTCTTCCCCAGACCCATGTCGTCGGCGAGGACGCCGCCGAGTTTCGCGTCCCACAGGGTGTTGGCCCAGCGCAGACCCTCGGCCTGGTAGGGGCGCAGTTCGGCATTCAACCCGTCGGGAATGACGGCTGCGGCAGCGATCGCGTCAGGGGTCAGGGCCGCGCGTAGTGCCTCGACGCGTTCGGCGAAGCGGCTCGCCTGACGGTCGACGACGCCGAGCGCTGCCAACTGGTCGAAGAGTCCGACGTGGTAGATCGAGACCCGCAGGGTGCCGTTCTCCCGGTCGATGAGGGCTCGCGATTCGTCGACGAGTTCGCGCAGGCGCTCCAGCGAGGGCGTCGTCAGCGAGAAGTAGGTGCCCGAGGCGAGCAGCAGGCGCTCCTCACCGCGGACGATCGCGCGGATCACCTCCGAGACGGGCACGTGTTCGCCGTCGACGGTGATCGTCATGTCGAGGTCGAACCAGTCGCTCTCGGAGGGGCGCTCGTCGAGGGTGAAGTGCACGATCGGGTCGCCGATGGCCGGTCCGTACTGCGGCACGTCACCGTCGATGACGACGTCGACGTCTTCGCAGGTCTCCAGCCACGGCAGCACGTATTCGGTGAAGGTGGCCGCGCCCATGCCGACGAGGGAGACGGGGGAGGACAACCGGGGTCGGCCCGCGATGGTCGGCAGGAGTCCGGGGCGATCACCGAGCGGCCCCGTGGAGAGGCGGTCGAGGACGACCTGCTCGGCCTCCAACTGCCGGAATCCGGGGATGCTGTGGTCGGCCAGCGGGATCGTGCGCACGTCGTCGCCCACCGGGTAGAGCCACGACCATTCGAGCCAGGCTGTATGTCCCTCACGGTATGTGGCCACGAGTCGCAGGCGCGGGGACTCGATGCGAGGGATGCGGACACCTTCGGCCGTACGCACCGGCAGGGCTCGCTGCAGTGCGGGGAGGTGGCCGGTGAAGAAGCGGAGGGCGTCGGGCTTGGGGATGCGCACCGGGCGCGGATCGGCGAGCAATCCGCGTGCGCCGGTGGGAAGCTCGATCGCCGACGGGCCGAGGACGACCTGCCCGGGACTCGCGACGGTGAACCCGTGGACCGGATCACCGACGGGTCGGACGACACCGTCGATGCGCTCCTCGCCGAGGTAGGCAGTGGGGCGCAGGGTCAGGCCACCGTCATCGGCGGGCGCGAGGTACAGGGCGACGGCGACGTCGTCGCTGGAGAGGACCGCGTCGCGGCCGTCGGCCATGATCAGGCGCACGCCCGAGGCGACCACGCGGCGCAGCAGGGTCCAGACCTCGAGGCCCATCGACTCCAGCGACAACGTCGACGTGGGCCCGTCGTACTTCGACAACTTGACCGGGTTGGCGCGGTCGATCGCGAGCAGAGCGAGTCGCTGGACCTCGAGGATGCGGCGATGCGGTTCGCGCAGGTCGGTCCACTGGGTGCCCTGACCGCTCCACGTACCCGCAGGCGTCAGGCGGCGTGGACGCATGGTCACCGGGGCGCCCGGACGGGCGGTGAATTCCAAGGCCAGCGTGTCTTTGACGCCGCTCGGCTCGACGTAGTCGGCGACCTCGTCGGAGTCGTCGGCCGGGGCTGCCGAGGCGGTCACCGGGGCGAGGCGACGCTCCCAGTCGGGGGCGCCGTCGACCTCGAGCTCGGAGAGATCCTCGGCGGGCAGGTCGCGCATCATCGTGCGGGCGCTCAGCAGCACGCCGACGGCATGGGAGCAGTTGGCGCCGAGACGGCAGCTGCAGGTCGAGGACCAGGTGGGAGTCCCCGAATCGTCGGTCTCGGGGCGGACCAGCGTCTCGAACTCACGCGACTCGGACGTGGTGTTGTCGACGATGCGCACGTGCCCGCAGAGGGCGTCGTCGTCGCGCCACTCGATGCGATCGACGTGACCCCGTTTGAAGTGGGCCATGCCCCGCGTGAACGCCGGACCGCCCGCGACTCGCACGAGTTGGTCGTCGGGTAGAGCGCTCACCCAGTGCGACGTGCTCGGCCTGCCCATCAGACCATCGTAGAGCGGGTGCACCGGATGCTCCCAACGAGATGAGCGCAGCCGCACGGTCGGCGACGCACGACGGCCTGCCGTGTTGCGTGTGGGCCGCGAGAAATGGGGTGCCAGCAGAGGGCTGAGCCCGCCTCCGCCGACGACCGCTGGTCGTGGACCGAGGCCCGCGGGGTCAGCCGGTCAGCCGGTCAGCCGGTCAGCGCATGGTTCAGCGGACGATGAGGTAGTCCGCGGGGTGCTCGGTGGCGTCGGCCGCGGGGTCGGTGCCTTCGTCGGTGGGCAAGAACTGGGAGGCGTGCTCGCGGATGTAGTCGAGTTCCTCGGTCAGGTTCATGTCTTCGAGAGTGAACATCCATCCAGCGTGACCCACGTCACCCGCTGAGGGAACCCTTACCTGGCAGTAGTGTTCGGACGCGGTGTGACCGGGGCTGCGGCCGCAGGTGCGGCAGTGCTGAGCCGAGTGCCGCAGGGATCGGCGGACCTGGCGGCAACGGTTGTCGGTGCGCCCACGTAGGGTGCGCAGGACCGTAGTTCTCACGAGGAGGTCGGTGTGCCGCGTTTCGACATGCGTCTGCCAGGTCGCGATCGCTCTGGTTCCGAAGAGCCGCACGGCAGTCACGCGGAGGGGCCGGTGACGGTCACCGGCCGGTACCGGCGTCCACCGGGCGGGTGGCTCATCGCCGCCGCCCTGCTGGTGCCGCTCGTTCTGGCGCTCCTCGGTCTGCTCTGGGATGGCGGGACGCCCGCTGCCGACAACCAGGATCAGCCGACCGCCGCCCAGGCCGCGTCCCCCGCGCCGCAGACGGAGCCGGTGGGAGATTCCATCCGCGTCCTCACCGAAGGTGAGCGCCGCACCGTCACGGCCCGCGTCCGCGACAACGCCGCCAAGCAGGCCCTGCTCGACGGCGTCAAGGCGTCCTCCGACGGTTTCAAGGTCGTCGACGAGATCGACGTCGACCCTGCCGCCGACGCTCCGCCCGTCGCCGGGATCGGCACGATCCTCGCTGCGGGTCACTCGATCAACGACCTCGGTGTGCTCGTCGACCGCACGTCCCTGACGCTCACCGGCAAGGCCGCCGACCAGGCCGCCGGCACCTCGACGGTCTTTAACGCGGGTCAGTCCTACCCGGGGGTGCGACTCGTCGACCAGCTTCAGCTGCCCGCTGCGGCCCCCGCCGCCGCTGCCGTTCCGTTGACGCCGGAGTGCGACCAGGTGCGGCAGAACGTCGCGGCAGCGCTCCAGCAGACCCCGGTCAAGTTCTCCCTCGGCGGTGCCACCGTCGACCCCACCTCCGCCGCGCAGATCGCCGAGTACGGCAAGCAGATGAGCCAGTGCCGGTTCAACGCCGTCGAGGTCGCCGGACACACCGACGCCTCCGGGTCGGCGTCGTTCAACGAAAAGCTCTCTCAGCAGCGCGCCGAGGCCGTCGCCAAGGTCCTGGTCGAGTCCGGTGTCCCCGCCGAACTCGTCACGGCCAAGGGCTACGGCCAGAGCAAGCCGGTCGCAGACAACGCCACCGACCAGGGCCGTGCGGCCAACCGCCGCGTCGAGATCAACGCCTCCTGATCGCCGCGGGACGAGGAAAGGTAACGAGATGGACCTCATGGCATTCATGACCACCTGGTTCTGGTACGTCATCGCCTTCTGTGTCGGCGCTCTGCTGGCGTGGCTCGTGGCCCGCCAGTTCATCCCCGCACAGACGCCCCGCGAGGCGATCGAAGAGGCACTCGCCGAGCGCGACGGGCATCCCCGCCGCAAGGCCGCCAAGCGTGAGCGTGACACCGAAGACGACTCTGACGAGCCCGGTTGGGACGACGAGGATCGGCAATGGAACGACGACGAGCCCGGCCGTGGTGGCCGCGGCGCAGGCGCTACGGAGGTGCGGCGATGATCGGCTGGCTGTTGTTTCTGTCGTTCGTGCTCGGCTTCGCGCTGACGTGGATCTACATGGTCCGCTCGGTGAGTCGCACCGTCGAACCTATCGCTGCTGCCCGTGGACGCGTGCGGCACGTCGAGATCGACGACTCTGAGATCGCCCGTCCGGCCCCGAGGCGCGACGAGGCGATCCGTGAGCCGCGGACCGAGCCCCTGCGCACGACCGAGTCCTCCGGTAGTCGGGCCGTGCTGTTCGACGACGAGTGAGGGTCGTCGTGCCCTGAGGCGGCGCCGCGGGGTCATCACAGTCCTGGGGGACGCCGGTGACCGCGCCGGCAGGGGTGTGTGTGATGGCGGCGATTGACTGTGGGAGTAGTCGGGTCGCCGCCATTGTGCGTGGCGTAGGACGCCTGCGCAGGACGGGGGAGATACATACCCGGCTGCCGCAGAAATACCCTAGGGGGGTAGAGTTGTTGGACCGGGTGAGCGATACCCCGCTCTCCTGATGTCCGAGCTGAGGAGCCCCCATGAGCACCGCCACCTACACCGTCACCGGCATGACCTGCGGTCACTGCGTGTCCTCCGTCAAAGAAGAGATCGGCGAGATCGACGGCGTCACCGGCGTGGAGGTCGACCTCGACTCCGGTCGCGTCGACGTCACGAGCGACTCCGACATCGACCGTTCAGCCGTCGAGGCCGCCGTCACCGAGGCCGGCTACCAGCTCGTCTGAGCCACCCACCTGCCGCCGAGACCAGACGGCGCGCCGAGCAGTGCCGCGTCGGTCTCGGCGGTGATCGGGTGAGCCCGGCAGACGCCGAGCCGTGGGCAGGCACGAGAGAGGAACGACGTGAGCGCACACACCGACCGGCCGACGAACGGCACCGAGGGCACCGCTGTGCTCAGCGTCGATGCACCTAGTCCCGCTGGGCCACGCGCCGAGGCACCTGAACTCACAACGGGCGGGCTCGCCGAGCGGCCTACGGCCGAGATCGAACTCGCGGTCACCGGCATGACCTGCGCATCGTGTGCCAACCGCATCCAGCGCAAGCTCAACAAGCTCGACGGGGTCACGGCAGCGGTCAACTACGCCACCGAGAAGGCCAAGGTCAGCTACCCGACCGACGGCGGCATCACGCCCGAGACGCTCGTCGAGACCGTCGAAGCGGCCGGGTACGGCGCCACGCTGCCCCCGCCTCCGGCCGAGAAGCGCGCCGCGGGTGAACCGGCCCACCTGGCCGAGGGCGACCCGGCTCGAGAAAGTTCCTCACCGCAGGACGCCCACCTGGCCTCGATGCGGCAGCGGCTCATCGTCTCGGCCGTGCTCGCGGTGCCAGTGATCCTCATGGCGATGATCCCGCCGCTGCAGTTCACCAACTGGCAGTGGCTCTCCCTCACGCTCGCGGCGCCCGTCGTCGTGTGGGGCGCATACCCGTTCCACCGCGCTGCCTGGACCAACCTGCGCCACGGCGCCACCACGATGGACACGCTCATCTCGATGGGCACCCTCGCTGCGTTCGGCTGGTCGCTCTACGCGCTGTTCTTCGGTACCGCAGGCATGCCCGGCATGACGCACGAGTTCGAACTCACCGTGCACCCCGGCCAGGGCGGCGACGCGAACATCTACTTCGAGGCCGCCGTCGCCATCACGACGTTCCTGCTCGGCGGCCGCTACTTCGAGGCCAAGTCCCGACGCACCGCAGGCGCGGCCCTGCGCGCCCTGTTCAGCATGGGCGCCAAGGACGTCACGGTGCTGGGGCCCGACGGCTCCGAGTCCCGGATTCCCGTCGAATCCCTCACCGTCGGTGAGCGATTCGTCGTCCGCCCGGGCGAGACCATCGCGACCGACGGCGTGGTCGAATCCGGACGCTCCGCCGTCGACGCCTCGATGCTCACCGGCGAGTCCGTGCCGGTCGATGTGGCCGAGGGTGACGGGGTCACGGGCGCCACGGTCAATGTCGGCGGACGCCTCGTGGTGCGCGCGACCCGCGTCGGCGCCGACACGCAGCTCTCCCGCATGGCCAAACTCGTCGAGGACGCGCAGTCCGGCAAGGCCGACATCCAACGCCTCGCCGACCGCATCTCCGGCGTCTTCGTGCCCGTCGTCCTGCTCATCGCACTCGGCACGCTCATCACGTGGCTGCTCATCGGCGGCGGAATCAACGCGGCGTTCACGGCCGCCGTCGCGGTCCTGATCATCGCGTGCCCGTGCGCGCTCGGTCTGGCGACGCCGATGGCGCTGCTCGTCGGCACCGGCCGCGGCGCGCAGCTCGGCATCCTCATCAGGGGCCCCGAGGTGCTGGAGTCGACCCGCAGCGTCGACACGATCGTGCTCGACAAGACCGGCACCGTCACCACCGGCACGATGACCCTCGAGGATGTCGTCTCGGCGCCCGGCGGGAACACCGACGACGTGTTGCGTCTGGCCGGGTCGCTGGAACACGCCTCGGAGCACCCCATCGCCCGGGCGATCGCCACCGGCGCCCGTGAGCAGGGCGCGCTCGCCGAGGTCACCGAGTTCGAGAACATCCCCGGGCGCGGTGTGCGCGGCGAGGTCGAAGGACGACTCGTTCTGGCCGGTCGTGAATCCCTGTTCACCGACGCCGGATTCGCCGTTCCCGCCGAGATCACGTCGGCGATGGAACGGGCGCAGGGCCGTGGTGCGACATCGATCGTCGTCGGCTGGGACGGTGCGGCGCGCGGCGTCCTCGTCGTGGCCGACGCCCTCAAGCCGACGAGCGCCCAGGCCGTGCAGCACTTCCACGACCTCGGCCTGACCCCCGTGCTGCTCACCGGCGACCACGAGAGCGTCGCCCGCGCTGTCGCCGCAGAGGTGGGAATCGACGAGGTCATCGCCGGAGTCCTGCCCGAGGACAAGGTCGACGTCATCCGTGGTCTGCAGGAGCAGGGCCGGATCGTCGCCATGGTCGGCGACGGCGTCAACGACGCGGCCGCACTCGCGCAGGCCGACCTCGGCCTCGCTATGGGCACCGGCACGGATGCTGCGATCGAGGCCGCAGACCTCACCCTCGTGCGCGGTGACCTGCGCGTGGCCGCCGACGCCATCCGCCTGTCCCGACGCACGCTGCGCACGATCAAGACCAACCTGTTCTGGGCCTTCGCCTACAACGTGGCCGCTCTGCCGCTGGCTGCGCTCGGCCTGCTCAACCCGATGATCGCCGGAGCCGCCATGGCGTTCTCCTCGGTGTTCGTCGTGGCCAACAGCCTGCGGCTTCGTCGCTTCGCGCCCCTGACGCCCTCCGCCGACGCCACTCGCCCTGCCGACGCTCGCCACGCGAGCGACGCCGAGCCCCGCGAATCCCTGTCCATGAGTTCCGGATCCACGAGTTCTACCGCCACGGAAGGTGTCTGACATGCCGCACGGGTACAGCGACAACAAGGACGCCCACCTCGCGCGGCTCAAGCGCATCGAGGGGCAGATCCGCGGGATCTCGAAGATGGTCGAGGACGACCGGTACTGCATCGACATCCTCACGCAGGTGTCGGCCGCGACGAGCGCGCTGCAGTCGGTCGCCCTCGGGCTCCTCGACGAGCACATGGGGCACTGCGTCGTCGAGGCCGCCCGCCAGGGTGGTCAGGAGCAGGAGATCAAACTCCAAGAGGTCTCCGACGCCGTCGCCCGCCTCGTGAAGTCCTGAGCCGGGGAGATTCGGGTGAAACGGATGATGTGGCCATCTGGCAGCCATCCTCCGTTTACCGATCTCCTCATCGGGTACGGAAAAAGGCATGAATATCGGCAACACCACGTTTCTGACCGCCCGCCGACAGCTCGGCACCGTCGCTGCCATCGCGTCGCTCGGCCTCGCTCTCACCGCCTGCGGCAACCAGGCCGACGAGCCCGCTGCTGCCCCCGCCCAGGAGACCTCAGCGAGCGCGCCCGCCGCGCCCGCCACCTCTGAGCCCACCGCGTCGGCTCAGGGCACGAACAACCCGCTCGCCGAGGATGTCGCGGCCAAGGTGGACACGGTCTACACCGCCATCGACACCGCCCTCGCCGCCAGCACCGGACTCACGGCGTACGGCTACGAGTTCGACAACACGACTCACAAGGTCGATGTCACCAACGCCACCGAGGAGAACGAGATCAAGGTCAGCCTCGACGGCAAGACGGTCGAGAACGTGGGTGTCGACGGCATCGGTGACCTCACCAACGACCGTGAAGACGTCGTTGCCGCGAAGGTGCCCATGAAGCAGGCCATCCAGGAGGCCGTCAAGGTCGTCCCCGGAGTTCCCAACGACGTCGAACTGGACCGTGACGAGGAGCTCCTCGGTGCCGACCACCTCGGCTGGAAGATCGAGCTCACCGACGCGAACAACAAGGATCGTGAGGTCCTCGTCGACGCCATCTCCGGCAAGGTCGTCGAGCGGGACAGCTGATTCCCACCGATCGATCCGGCCTCACACGCTGATCAGAGCCCGTCTCATCCCGATGTCTGTCGGGTGAGACCGGCTCTCGCGTACCAGTCAGTCGGGAAGGGCGTCGCGGAGGCGGCGGGCCGCGGCTTCGGGGTCGTCGGATTGGGTGATGTCGCGCACGACGACGATGCGGGTCGCGCCGGCAGCAACGACCTGCTCGACGTTGGTGTGGTCGATGCCGCCGATGGCGAACCACGGCTTGGTGATGCTGCTCCCGCGGGTGAGCTCAGCGGCGGCACGGACGAGGTCGAGGCCGACGCCGGGGCGCCCGGGTTTGGTCGGCGTGGCCCAGACGGGTCCGGTGCAGAAGTAGTCGACCTCCGGATGCGTTGCGGCAGCGCGCAGCTGGACCTCGTCGTGGGTGGAGAGCCCGACGACGACACTCGGCGCGAGTCGCCGCACCTGCTCGGGCCGCAGGTCGTCCTGACCCACGTGCAGCACGTGGACACCGGCGAGGGTCGCGACGTCGGCGCGGTCGTTCGCCGACACCAACGCGACGGCGCGTGCGGCCTCGTCGGCCACGACGGAGAGCGCCTCCAGCTCGGCGGCCGCCTCGATGCCCTTCTCGCGGATCTGGACGATGTCGACGCCCCCCGCGAACGCGGCGCGCACGAATTCGCGGAGGTCGCCCCGTTCGGCGCGGGTGTCGGTGCAGAGGTAGAGGCGGGCAGAGTCGAGGCGATCACGGGTGGCCTGCGAAATGGTCGACATGCCTCGGTACGCTAGCCGGGTTCCCGGGGGTCCTGCGCAGGGGCTGAGAGGGCGATGCGTCGCCGACCGGCCGAACCTGACGCGGTTCACACCGACGAAGGGAGGACTCATGCAGATCACCGTGGTCGGCGCAGGCATCATCGGCCTGTCCATCGCGTGGCGGCTCCACCGTGACGGCCACCGGATCACCGTCGTGGACCCTGCTCCCGCTTCGGGCGCCACCCACGCTGCGGGCGGCATGCTCACCCCCGTCGGGGAGGCCTGGCACGGCGAGGACGACCTCACTGCACTGCTGCTCGCCTCTGCGCGTCGTTACGCGTCGTTCGTCGAGGACGTATCCGGGCACCTGTCGGCGGGCACGCCGACGGGGTACTCCGAGTCGGGCACGCTCATCTGCGGCGCAGACGCGGCCGACCGCGGCGACCTCACCGCCCTGCACGAGCTGTGCCGGCGACTCGAGTTGCGCAGCGAGCAGATCACCACGCGTGAGGCTCGGCGCCTCGAACCCCTGCTCGGACCCCACGTGAGCTGCGCCTTTCTCGCGCCCGAGGATCACCAGGTCGATCCGCGCGTGTGGGCGGCGGCCCTCATCGAGGCGCTCACCGGGCAGGGCACCCGGTTCGTCACTAAGTCGGTCGAGTGCGTGACCGCAGGTCAGGGCCCCTCGGTGACGACAGGGGCCGGAACGCAGATCGAGTCCGACCTCGTCGTCGTCGCAGCCGGACTCGGCGCGCGAGGCCTGCAGGGCGACCTCGGCGTCGATCTCGACCACGTGCTGCGCCCGGTCCATGGGGAGGTCGTGCGCCTGCGCGTCCCCGCGCACCTGACCGACCTGCTGACCCACACCGTGCGCGGCCAGGTCTCCGGCCGTCCCGTCTACCTCATCCCGCGCGGCGATTCTCGGGTGCTGCTCGGCGCCACCAGTCGCGAGGACGGCATCGACGCCGTCAACGCCGGCGGCATCCACGACCTCCTGGCCGACGCGATCCGCCTCATGCCTGCGGTCCGCGAGTTCGCCGTCGAGGACGTCGTCGCCCGCGCCCGCCCCGGCACCCCCGACAACGCGCCGATCATCGGCGAGACCACGCCGGGCATCATCGTGGCCGACGGGTTCTTTCGGCACGGCATCCTGCTCTCGACGATCGCGGGCGACATCGTCAGCGCCCTCGTCCGCCGTCACACCGGTGAATCCGACGCACACACCGGCGACCTCGCGACCGGAGTCGCCACGGTCCCCGGCCCGCCGGCCGGTGGCTTCTTACCCGACGCCGAGCTGCTCGACCTCGCGAGGTGTGCCGATCCCGCCCGCTTCGCCTCCGCACCATCACCTCACCGAAAGGACACGCCATGACCGACCTCGGCGATGTCACGTTCACCGTCAACGATGTCACGTTCACCGTCAACGATGTCGCGCGCACCCTGCCCGGGGGCGCGACGTGCCGTGACCTGATCTCGATGGAGACCGGCGCCACCATCGGCACCGACGGCCGCACCGGGACCGGACAGGGCCTGGGCGTGGCGCTCGCGCGCGACGGGGAGATCGTGCCGCGCGGCGCATGGGCCCACACCGGCATCTGCGACGGCGACCGCTTCGACCTCGTGACGGCGGTCCAGGGCGGATGAGCATGCAACCGCTGACGATCGATGGGGTCGACCTGGCCTCCCGCCTCATCATGGGAACCGGCGGGCTGTCCAGCCTGGACCGCCTCGGCGAGGCGCTGGTCGCCTCCAAGACGTCGCTGACCACGGTGGCCTTGCGCCGCTACAGCCCGACTCAGGCAGGGTCGTTGTTCGAGCTGCTGCGGCGTCTCGACATCGCGATCCTGCCCAACACAGCCGGCTGCTATACGGCGCGTGAGGCCGTGCTGACGGCCGAACTCGGGCGGGAGGCCCTGGAGACCGACTGGGTCAAGCTCGAGGTCATCGCCGATGACCGCACCCTGCTGCCCGACGTCATCGAACTCGCCGACGCTACAGAGCAACTCGTGGCCAAGGGGTTCACGGTGTTCGCCTACACGAACGACGACCCGGTGCTCGCCTTGCGCCTGGAGGAGCTCGGCGCTGCTGCCGTCATGCCGTTGGGTGCGCCGATCGGCACGGGCCTGGGCATCCTCAACCCGCACAACATCGAACTCATCGTGTCGCGGGCGGGTGTTCCGGTCGTGCTCGACGCCGGCATCGGCACCGCGTCGGAGGCCGCCTTGGCCATGGAACTCGGCTGTGACGCAGTGCTGCTCGCCAGCGCCGTCACCCGCGCGCAGGATCCGGTGATGATGGCCGAGGCCTTCGCCCACGCCGTCGAGGCCGGGTATCTCGCCCGCCGTGCCGGCCGTATCCCGCGGCGTGAGCATGCGCTCGCGTCCTCCCCGATGGAGGGGCGGGCCGACCTGTGAGCGCGCTCGTCGAGCCGGCAGCCGACCTCACCCTGCCTGAGAAGCGCCGCTACGCCCGCCACCTGCTGCTCCCGCAGATCGGCGAGGAGGGGCAACGGCGCCTCAAGAACGCACGCGTCCTCATCATCGGTGCGGGCGGACTCGGCTCACCGGCGCTGCTCTACCTCGCCGCGGCAGGAGTCGGCACGATCGGCGTGGTCGACGACGACGTGGTCGAGGAATCGAACCTGCAACGTCAGGTCATCCACGGCACAAGCGACCTCGGCAGGGCGAAGGTCGACTCGGCCGTCGATGCCGTGCACGACGTGAATCCGCTGGTCAACGTGGTGCCGCACCAGACGCGCATCAGCGCGGACAACGCGCTGGATCTCATCGCCGACTACGACCTCGTGCTCGACGGCGCCGACAATTTCGCCACCCGCTACCTCGTCGGCGACGCATGCGCGATTCTCGGCACGCCGTGCGTGTGGGGCTCGATCCTGCGGTTCGACGGGCAGGTCTCGACGTTCTGGGCCGGGCACGGGCCTGTGTACCGCGATGTCTTTCCCGAGCCTCCCGACCCGCGCCTCGTGCCGTCGTGCGCCGAGGCGGGCGTCATGGGCGTCTTGTGCGCGTCGATCGGCGCCGCGATGGGGTCCGAGGCGATCAGGCTCATCACCGGTGCGGGCCGAACCCTGGTGGGACGTCTGGTGATTCACGATGCGCTGGCCGCGACGTGGCGGGAGATCGCCATCCGTCCCGACCCGGTGCGCACGCCCATCACCGATCTGACCACCCGCGCTCGCGATTACACCGCGATGTGCGGCATGCCCGAGACCCCCGACCCCCGACAGGAGTCCGCCCTGAACCTCCCCGCACCGGTGGCTGAGGTCACCCCGCACGAGTTGGCCCTGCGCCTCGCAGTTCGGGAGGCGGGTCACGGCGAGGAAGACCTGCTGGTCGTGGACGTGCGGGAGCCGGCTGAGCGCGACATCGTCTCCATCGACGGATCCGAGCTGCATCCGCTCGGTGACCTCCTGGCGGGCGAGACGATCCTGCCGCGCGACAAGGAGATCGTGTTGTTCTGCAAGGCGGGAGTCCGCTCCGAACACGCGGCGCACGCCCTGCTCGGCGCGGGGTACGAGCGCGTCTCCCACGTGCCCGGCGGCATCATGGCCTGGGTTCGTGACCTCCACCCCGAGGCCCCTCGCTACTGACGCAGCGGCCCCGGCCCGCCCAACACCCGAAACGCGCGTGCAGCACCACCCATGTGAGGTGCTGCACGCGCATTCTCGCCGGCCTGCACTCGAAACGCGCGCGAGGCACCACCCATTTGAGGTGCTGCGCCGGCACGTCGGGCTGACCGCCCAGAGCAACGTCCAGGTCGTCAGGGGCGACGTCCAGGTCGGCAGGGGCGGCAATCCCCTGGGTCAACCGCGCAGGTGGGGGATGAGGTCGTAGCTGCGAGAGATGGAGCCGTCCACGATGCCGGCGAGCCATTGCTGCACGTCAGCGGTTTCGGAGTCGCCGAGCCCGTGGACCGCGTCGAGGTACGACGTGCCTGCGGCGGCGGCCTCCGTCAACGGCTGCAACAGCCCATCCAGGGGACAGTCCTCGGTGCCGTGTCCGAAGATCTCCGCGAGCTGACCCATCACTGCGCTCAGGTGCTGTTGCGTCTCGTCGGCGCCGGGGAGTTTGGCGGCCAACTTCATGAGGCGGGAGAGCCGCTCCTTGCGCGCCGAGGCGAGCACCGCGAGTGCACCTTCGCCGACCAGCGGACCGAACTCCTGCTCGGCGAAGAACGGTGCGCGGGCATGCCGGTACCAGGCCTCCAACGCATCCACCTGGGCCAGATAGGCGAGGTTCTTGCGCACCATCGGCACGAGCGAGCGATAGTTCTCGCCCTGATACGGGCGCCGTATCGGACGCAAAGCACCGTCGAGGACGAGGTGCCCCTCCTCCGGGACGTCCCCGCGCAACACCGACCCGGCACCGACGACGCTGCCGTATCCGACCTGAACCGGCCCGACCGCACCACCTTGCCCACCGAGGAAGATCGGCTTCTCCCGCAACGTGACTCCGCGCGGCACGTCACCGAACAACGACGGCGTCGTCTTGTCGCCGGTGGGCGTGAAATTGAAGTGGATGTAGGACGAGCCGACCTCGCTGTGATCGCTGCGGCTGGTGCCACCGGCGAGAAACGCGTCGCAGAAGTTGATGAGGCTGCCGAGCGTCACGTACGGAAAGAGGATCGTCTGCTTGAGCCCCACGGTGTGCGCCCCGCCGGACTGCTCCTCCAGCAGGGAGCCCTCACGCACGTGATGCCCGAGGCCGAGGTTCGCGCCGTCGAGGAACGTGGCCTTGCTCGCGTACCCGCCCTTGAGCGCCACATTGGGGCCGAGGCGGCAGTCCTCGATGGTGACCGGCCCCTCCCGCCCCAGCTCGACGCCTGCAGAGATGACGGTCTTGGCCCCGCGGATGCGGCAGCCGGGATGGATCGTCACGCCGTCGCCGCTGATGCGGTCGATGTCGACGTCCGCGTCGATGGTGACGGTCCACGGGTTCGGGATCGTCACCCCCTTGGCGAGCAGCGCCTCGATGGTCTCGAATCCGGGTGGTGTGAGGGTCATGTCGTCCTTCCTTCCCGATCATGGTGCCCGATGGTCACCGAGGACGACAGCCGACTGACCTACTCTGACCTCGGGCGGCGGACGTCCGCGACCCGAGGACGAGGGAGAATGGCGACATGGCCGACGAGGGACGCACCACGTATCTGCTCATCGATGGTGAGAACCTCGACGCGACCCTCGGGGTGAGCATCCTCGAGCGACGCCCCCGCCCCGAGGAGCGTCCGCGCTGGGAGCGGGTGCTCAACTTCGCCCGCGAACGCTGGGACCAGCCGGTCGTCGGCCTCTTCTTTCTCGCGGCGCGTCACGAGCTGCCGATGGCGTTCGTCCAGGCCCTGATGAGCATCGGGTTCCGGCCCGTTCCGCTGACCGGTCGCCCCGACGAGAAGATCGTCGACATCGCCATCTCCCGCACGTTGCAGGCCCTCAAGGACCGCGACGCCGACGTCATGCTCGGCAGCCACGACGGCGATTTTCTCCCCGACCTGAGCGCCCTCTGCGACGGGCGCCGCACCGGCGTCATCGCGTTCCAGGAGTTCCGCAGCTCCGGCTACCGCGACCTCGTGGACAAGGGCCTGGAGTTCTTCGACCTCGAGTACGACGTCGCGGCCTTCGACGCACGCCTGCCGCGGGTGCGGATCATTCCCATCGAGGAGTTCGACCCGCTCGAGTTCATCTGATCGATGGGGCAGACCGGAGTCGCGCTCTCCCTGGCCCTGCTCGCCGGTCTGGCGACGGCGGTCGGTGGCGCCATCGGCGTGTCCCAACGCCGGATGAGTACTCGTTTTCTGGCTGGCAGCCTTGGGTTCTCGGCCGGGGTGATGCTCTACGTCTCGTTCGTGGAGCTGCTGGCCATGGCGCAGAAGGCGCTGACTTCCGAGTTCGGCGGAGGCGGGCCGTGGTGGACGATGGCGGGCTTTTTCGGCGGGATTCTGCTCATCGGCGTCATCGACCGTCTCGTGTCCGCCGTGATCAACCCGCACGAGCTGAGCGGCAGCGATGACGCGGCCGACCGAAGCCGAGGCCGCATGATGCGCACGGGCGTCCTGACGGCGGGCGCCCTTGCCATCCACAACTTTCCTGAGGGGTTCGCCGTGTTCCTGGCGGCGACCCAGACGCCCGCGGTGGCCGTGCCCGTCGTCGTCGCCATCGCGATCCACAACATCCCCGAGGGCATCGCGGTCGCCGTTCCGGTGGCGTACGCGACCGGCTCACGCCGCAAGGGCTTCTACTACTCCCTGCTGGCCGGTCTCGCCGAACCCGTGGGCGCCCTGGTGGGATTCCTGGTGCTGCAGGCCTTCCTCGGCCCGGTGGCCATGGCGATCGCGTTCGCGGGCGTCGCCGGGATCATGGTGTTCGTCTCCCTCGACGAACTCCTACCCGCAGCCCACGACTTCGGCCACCACCACACCACGATCTACGGACTCGTCGCCGGCATGGCGGTGATGGGCGCCTCCCTCGCCATGCTGTGAGGAGACGCCCATCTGCATCGGCGATCAGTCGAGGTCGTACGCCGCCTGGAGTTCGGGGTCGGAGGGGCGGGGAACAGTGGCCTCGGCAGAGGAGAGACGACCGGGTACGCCGGCGAGGGAGTACGTGAGTCGCGGCCCCTGTCCGTCGAGCGGCACGGTGACCGGCGCCTGCGCACTGATCGAATACTCCACGCCGCGCACGGTGACGACCTGATCCGGCCCGTCGGCGACCTCGAACGTGATCGCGTCCGGCGTCACCTCCACGACGAGTCGGGACCCCCGGATCGACAGGCGGAACCGCAGCGACGGCCACGACTCGGGCAGGCGCGGGTCGAACGAGAGGTTGCCGCCGTGGTCGCGCATGCCGCCGAACCCGTAGACGAGGGAGTTCCACACGCCACCGGCCGACGCGATGTGCACGCCGTCGGCGGTGTTGCCGTGCAGGTCGGCGAGGTCGACGTACAGGCCCTCACGGAAGTACGACAGCGCCACCTCGTGGTGCCCGACCTCGGCCGCGATGATCGACTGCACGACCGCCGACAGGGAGGAGTCGCCCGTGGTGATGGGGTCGTAGTACTCGAAGTTGGCGAGCTTCTCCTCCGCAGAGAACCGGTCGCCCTGCAAGAACAACGCCAGCACGACGTCGGCCTGCTTGAGCACCTGAAAGCGGTAGATGACCAGCGGGTGGTAGTTGAGCAGCAGCGGAAAGTGATCGGCGGGGGTATTGGGCAGATCCCACAGTTCTCGCTCGAGAAAGTGCTGGTCCTGGGGGTGGATGCCCAGTTCGTCGTCGAACGGGATGGCCATTCCAGCAGCGCAGGACTCCCACTCGTCGATCTCGGCAGGGCAGAGCTTGAGGCGAGCGAGTACCTGCTCGTAGGCGTCGGGCCGCTCCGCCTCGAGGTGGCGCAACGTCGCCGCAGCACGTTCGAGGTTGAACCGGGCCATGACGTTGGTGAACAGGTTGTTGTTGACGACCGTCGTGTACTCGTCGGGGCCGGTGACGCCGTGGATGTTGAACGTCCGGTGGCTGTTGTCGTGCCAGAACCCCAGGTCGGCCCACATGCGGGCGGTCTCCACGAGGATGTCGACGCCGTCCCGGCCGAGGAACTGCTCGTCGCCGGTCGCGTCGACGTACTTACTGATGGCGAACGCGATGTCGGCATCGATGTGGTACTGGGCGGTGCCTGCGGCGTAGTAGGCCGAGGCCTCTTCACCGTTGATCGTGCGCCACGGAAAGAGTGCCCCCTTCTGCGCCAGGACCCGTGCTCGCTCGCGTGCCGCCTCCAACAGATTGACCCGGAACCGCAGCACGTTGCGCGCCGTGATCGGAGAGGTGTAGGCGAGGAACGGGACGACGTAGATCTCGGAGTCCCAGAAGTAGTGGCCCTCGTATCCCGAGCCGGTGACGCCCTTCGCGGGTACGCCGAGCTGATCCGTGCGGGCCGTGGCCTGGGCGAGTTGGAACAGGTTCCACCGCACGGCCTGCTGCACGTCGAGGTCGCCCTCGATCTCGACGTCGCAGCGCTGCCAGTAGTCGGCCAGCCAGCGGGCCTGCTCCTCGTGGTAGTGCTGCACGCCGTCCTGACGCACGCGGTCCAACGTGCGGCGGCACCGGTCGAAGAGCTCACGCACGGGCACGCCGCGGGAGCTGTGGTAGCTCACGGCCTTCGTGATGAAGATCGGCTTGCCCTCCTTGGCGTCGATGCGAAAGACCTTCTTGCCCAGGTCCGGTCGCGTCTCGATCAGCGATTCGTAGTCGTTGTCGGTGAAGATCGCGTGATCGGCCCCGACGGCCAGCGTCATGCCCGAGGACGCGCAGCGGTACCCGAGGATCATCCGTCGTTCGGAGTTCCAGTGGCCCTGCGGCTCCAGTACGCGGCTGTCGAAGCTCGTGGAGCGGCGCGGGTCGAACCCGGCGCCCATCGCGTCGTCCTTGACGTGGTACTCGTCGAAGCCGTCCTGCCGGTTGAGGATCTGGCTGGAGATCACGACCGGGGCATCGCCGTCGAGCAGCGTGACGTTGATGGTGAACAGCGCCAGGTGGCGCTGCGTGAACGACACCATGCGCGTCGTCTGCACCTTGACGCGCTTGCCCCCCGGGGTGCGCCAGATGATGTCGCGCCGCAGTACGCCCTCACGAAAGTCGATGCTGCGCTCGTACGCCTCGAGGTCGTCGATGGCGAGCAGCAACGGCTCGTCGTCGACGTACAGCTTCATGACCCTGCTGTCGGGCGCGTTGACCATCGTCTGGCCGGTGGTGGCGAACCCGTACGCCTGCTCGGCGTGGTGGATCGGCCACGTCTCGTGGAACCCGTTGATGTACGTGCCGTGCGTGTGGGCGTCGCGGCCCTCGGCGGGGTTGGCGCGCATCCCGAGGTAGCCGTTGCCGACGGCGAACAGAGTCTCGGTGGTGCCGAGGTCTTTGGATGTGGGAAAACGCTCGACGAGCCGCCACGGTTCGGCCGGAAAACGGCTCCGGTCGAGCGGGTCGGAGCCGCGGAACCGGGTCTTCACGGGAGGATCTCGTCGAGGTCGGCGACGACGATGTCGGCACCGGCACGGGTCAGGCCCTCGACTCCGGCGCCACGGTCGACGCCCACGACGAGGCCGAAATCGCCTGCACGGCCCGCGGCCACGCCCGACGTGGCGTCCTCGAGGACGACGGCGCGCTCCTTCGGCACACCGACGCGCTCGGCGGCCGCGATGAAGGTGTCCGGCGCGGGCTTGCCCGGCAGACCCTCGGCGGTGGCGACCTGGCCGTCGACGACGACGGGGAAGAAGTGGTCGATCCCGGCGGCGGCGAGCACGGCCGGAGCGTTCTTGGAGGAGGAGACGACGGCCAGCTTGGTGCCACGGGCCGCGAGCGCCTCGATCAGGGCGACCGAACCGGGGTAGGGCGCGACGCCGTCACGCTCGAGCACCTCGTTGAACGCGTCGTTCTTGCGGTTGCCGAGTCCGCACACCGTCTCGGCGTCGGCCGGGTCGCTCGGGTCGCCCTCGGGCAACGTGATGCCACGCGAGGCGAGCAGGTCACGCACGCCGTCGTAGCGGGGCTTGCCGTCGACGTGGTCGAAGTAGTCCTGCTCCGTGTAGGGCTCCGCGCCGCGCGGTTCGAGGAAGGCGGTGAACATCTCCTCCCAGGCCGCCATGTGCACCACGGCAGTGGGAGTCAGGACTCCGTCGAGGTCGAACAGCGCTGCGTCATAAAGGTTCCAGTCCACGCCTTCATGCTAGGTCCGCACCCCCCACCGGCCATCATCCCGGCGTCGACGTGGGGGGCGGGTTGTGGCGCAAAGGTCGTGGCGCAACACGTGGGTCGGTCATGTTCGTCGGGTGCAGTCGGGGCCGGCGCTTGCTAGCGTGGGGCCTCGGTGCGCCGGGAAGTCTGGTCGGCAGTCCCGCACACGACCCCTGGAGCCCTCATGAACCCCAGCACCGCCCTACCCACCGCCTTGGTGGTGTTGACGGCAGCTGCTGCGTTGACGCCCGTGTTGTGTCGACTCCTCGGTCGTCACGCCGGATTCGCGCTGGCGCTCGGTTACCTCGCCGCGGCAGCGACCCTGCTGCCCGCCGCGCGGGAGGTGCTCGCCGGTGGGCATCCGGCCTGGTCGCGGCCGTGGGTGCCGGGGTTGGACATCGACATCTCGCTGCGGGCCGACGGTCTCGGCATCGTCTTCGCCACCATCGCCCTGGTCATCGGTGCCGTCGTGCTCACCTACGCGACGCGGTATCTGGACTCGACCGACGCGGACGGACACCCGAAGAGGCACACCGGGTTCTACACGGTGATGGCGTCGTTCACGCTCGCCATGACCGGGCTCGTGCTCGCCGACGATCTCGTGCTGCTGTTCATCTGCTGGGAGATCACGAGCATTGCCTCGTTCATGCTCGTCGGGCAGGGCGGGCGCGGCGGGGAGCTCGCCTCGATGCGCACGATGTTCCTCACCTTTCTCGGCGGTCTTGCGCTGCTCGTGGCGGTCGGGATGATGGTGGCCCGCGTCGGCACCACCTCGGTCTCGCAGGTGCTGGCAGACCCGGTGTGGACTGCGGATCCGCGGTTCACGACCAGCGTCGCCGTGCTCGTGCTCATCGCCGGCTTCACCAAGAGCGCCCAGTTCCCGTTCCACGTCTGGCTGCCCGACGCGATGGCCGCCTCCACCCCGGTGAGCGCCTATCTGCATGCCGCCGCCGTGGTCAAGGCCGGCATCTTTTTGCTCCTGCGCTTCAGCCCCGCGTTTCACGCCACCCCGGCCTGGAACGTGACGCTGCTGGTCATCGGCCTGTTCACCTGCGCCCTCGGCGCCCTGTTCGCGCTGCAGCAGACCGACCTCAAAAAGCTCATGGCCTACTCCACGGTGAGCCAGCTCGGCCTGGTCGTCGCCACCATCGGCGTCGGGACGGCCGTGGCGCTCGCGGCGGCAGTGGTGCACGTCGTCGCCCACGCCCTGTTCAAATCGGGCCTGTTCATGATGGTCGGCGTCGTCGATCACGCCGCCGGCACCCGGGACCTGCGCCGGCTGCCCTCCCTGTGGCGGCAGATGCCCCTGAGCTTCGCCGTCACCCTCGTCGGCGCAGCCTCGATGGCCGGCGTGCCCCCGCTGCTCGGCTTCGTCAGTAAGGAAGGCCTGTTCACGGGCCTGTCCGACGCCCCTGGAGGATCCGCCGCCGGCTGGGCCGCGCTCATCGCCGGAGCCGCCGGCAGCGTCCTGACCTTTGCCTACTGCGTCAAGATCGTCTTCGGCGTGTTCATCGACGGACCTCGCGAGGAGCACCAGTCGACGGCCGCGAACGAATCACACGCGTCACACGGGTCGCATGCGCTCCACGCGCCGGGTCCGTTGTTCCTCGGGGCTGCGGCGTTGCCGATCCTCGCGGGCATTCCGCTCGGCCTGATGCCCGGCGTGCTCGATCATGTCGTCGACGTGGCCACGCACGCTGCACTCCCGCACGCCGATCACCACACCCACCTCGCGCTCTGGCACGGGGTGACGCCCGAGCTGCTCGCGACCCTGGTCGTCTTCGCGTGCGGCATCGCGGTGATCTTCGCCCGGCACCGCCTGTGGCCGATGCTCGAACGGCCCTTCCTGCCCGGAGACGGCGCCGACGTCATCGCCGGACTGCGTCACGGGTTGCGCCGTTTCGGTCTCGTCGTCTCGCACACGGTGGCCGGCCACCACCCGTCGCGTCACCTCACCCCGATCGTCGGTGCCTTCGCCGCGGTCGTCCTCCTCGGCGCGCTGACGTTGCCGGCCCTACCGCCGGCCATCCCGAACAGCTGGCGCGCGCTCGACGGGGTGCTCTTCGTGCTGATCACGGCCTCGGTCGTGCTGCTCATGCGCACCAAGGCCCGCCTCGGCGCGGTCGTCGGGCTCTCGGCCGTCGGCATCCTCGTGACGGTCCAGCTCCTCAGCCTCGGCGCCCCCGATGTGGCCCTGACCCAGCTTCTCGTCGAGGCGCTGACGATCGTCGTCATCATGCTCGTGCTGCAGAAGCTGCCCCTGACGTTCGGGCCGCTACCCACCCGCGCACGCGTGAGCAAGGGCGCGGTCGCGCTCGCCGCCGGACTCGCCGCAGGTGTCGCGACGTGGATGTTCTCCGGTCGTCGCGAACGCTCTGCGCTGGCCGACTATTACCTCACCCACACCGAGGAGATCAGCGGCGGGCACAACATCGTCAACGTCATCCTCGTGGAGTTCCGTGCGCTCGACACCCTCGGCGAGCTTGCGGTGCTGGGGATGACCGGCGTTGCGCTCGTCGCCGTCCTCGCCGGAGTCCGCGACCGCGCGCTCGACCCGCACCCGATCGCCGGCGCGACCGACATCGGCGCCCCGGCTCCGATGGACACGACCCCGTACGACACCCGCCATGCGCCCCGCCCCGCCCTGAATCTGCGCGCTGCGGGCAGCACGGCGCACCGGGCGATCACCGAGGCCTGGCCCAACACCATCGGGCTGCAGCTCATGGTGCGGATCATGGTGCCGCTGCTCGTCGTCGTCTCGGCCATGTTGTTCTGGCGCGGACACAACGCCCCTGGTGGCGGGTTCATCGCGGCGCTCGTCGGCTCGGCGATCATCGGGCTCGTCTACCTGTCGACCTCCCGCGACCGCCAGATCGGCCCGCCGCGCCTGCCCGTCACCCTCATCGGTGGCGGCGTGATCGTCGCGGTCGGCACCGGCCTGCTCGACCTCGTCCTCGCGGGCAGCTTCCTCGAGCCCATTCACGGCGAGATCGCCCACGTGCACCTGACGACGTCGATGCTCTTCGACGCCGGTGTCTACATGGCGGTGCTCGGCCTCATCATGGCGGCGTTCAACCTGCTGGGCACGGGCGAATCGACCGACACCGAACGCACCCACGAACGCGCCGAGGAGATGACCGAGGGCGAGATCGCCGGCGACTCCGATGCGCCGGCCGAGCTCGACGGCGAATCCCGAGCCCGTGCACGCACCACGTTCATCAGCAGCGGGCGCCGACCCAGGGAGGTCGGGCGCGAGGCGGCACCCTCGGTTGTCGGTGCACCGCCACCACGCAGCGGGGATCCCGGTTCACCACCCGATCCGACCGGCCGAACGACCCCCGAACGGAGGACCCCGTGATCATTGCCGCAACCATCGCCGTGCTGGTCACCGGAGGCGTGTACCTGCTGCTCTCCCGCAGCATGGTGCGGATCGTGTTCGGAATGACGCTCATCAGCCACGCCGCCAACCTGATGCTGCTCTCGACCGGTGTCTCGGCCTGGCGCGGTGAGCCGCTCACCGATCGGATGGACCCGGCGACCGTGGCCGATCCGTTGCCGCAGGCGTTCGTGCTCACCGCGATCGTCATCTCGATGGCCGTCACCGTATTCATGCTCATGCTGGCCGTGCTCGGTCACAACGACGACACCCACCGCATGCCGGCGACCGGGGAGAACCACGACCGATGACTCCCACCACCGCGTTCGACCCGGCCCTCCTGCCGCTGTTCGCCGCCGTTCCCCTGTTCTGCGCCGCGCTGCTCGTCCTCGTGCGCCAGACGTTGCTCGGGCGAATCGTCATGCTCGGTATACCGGTGCTCACCGGCCTCGGTGGGCTGTTGCTGATCGCCGCCCACACCACGACGCCGGTGCTGGCCCACCACGTCGGCGGCTATGTGCCCGGAGTCGCGATCCCGTTCGTCTCCGACTCGCTGTCGGCGCTGATGATCACCGTGACGTCGCTGACGACCGCGGTCTGCGCCCTCTTCCTCGTCGTGACGGGTGAGGACCGGCGACGCTTCGTCCCGCCGCTGGTGCTCATGCTGCTCGCCGGGGTCAACGGCGCTCTGCTCACCGGGGATCTGTTCAACCTGTTCGTCTGGGTCGAGGTCATGCTCCTGCCGAGCTACGCCTTGATCGCCGGGGCAGGCTCGTGGCGCCGACTCGGCGTCGGCCGCACGTTCGTGCTGGTCAACCTCCTCACGAGCACGATCCTGCTCATCGGCGTCGGATTCGTCTACGCCACCACCGGAGCCGTGAACCTTGCCGCCCTCGCCGGAGCCGGCGCCGACCCGCGGGCCGGACTGGCGCTGACGCTCGTGCTGCTCGCACTCTCGGTCAAGGCCGGTCTCGCGCCGGTGCACGGGTGGTTGCCGCGCTCCTACCCCGAGACGTCCGCCGGTGTGATGGCACTGTTCTCCGCGCTGCACACCAAGGTCGGCCTGTATGCGCTGTACCGCGTGTACGCGACGACTTTCGGCACGCACGACGCACCCTGGTTGCCTATCGCGATCGTCCTCGTGGGCCTGACGATCCTGATCGGCGCCGCCGCGACCTACGGCGAATCGCACGTCCGCGGCGTGCTGTCATGGCAGATGGTCAGTGGCGTCGGGCACATCCTCGTCGGGCTCGTCCTGTTCACCGGCGCCTCGCTTTCGGCGGGTCTGTTCTACCTGGTGCACCACATCGTCACGATGGGCGCGCTGCTGCTGCTCGCCGGATCGATCGAGAACACCTACGGCACCGGTCGTCTCGACCGCCTCTCCGGGCTGATGCGCCGAGACCCGCTCGTGGCAGGAGGATTCGCCCTCGGGTTGTTCTCCCTCATCGGCCTCCCGCCCACCTCGGGCCTGTGGGGCAAGGTCGCGCTCGTTCGCGCCGGTACCGGCGTAGACAGCGCTGCCGCGTGGGGTCTCGTCGCCGCGATCGTCGTCGCCTCGGTGCTCTCGCTCCTGGCATTGCAGCGTCTGTGGAACGAGGTGTTCTGGGGCAGGCCGCTCGCGCAGTACCGACCTCCGCACCCGGAGACGGGCCGCGGCGACCTCACCCCTGTCGGCGACGTGTGCGTCCGCCCGCTCGTCGCTCTGCCCGGGCTGCTGCTCGTGGCTGTGTCGGTCGCGATCTTCGTCGCGCCTGCTCCGTTGTTCACCGTGACCGATGCAGCCGCTGCGTCGTTGACCGATATCGGCACCTACGTTTCGGCGGTGATGCGCTGATGTCCCGGATCCTCGCCGCCGTCTCCTACGTCGTCTACATCCTCACGGCCGTCGTCACGGGATCGTTGCAGGTGATGCGTGCAGCCGTCACCCCGGGCCTCGACCTGCACCCCGCCATCGTCGAGTTTCCCCTGCGCTGCCGCACCGACGGAGAGATCGCCGCCATGGCCAGTTCGATCACGATCACGCCCGGCACCCTCGTCGTCGGCACCGCTGCCGCCACCGACGACGCCCCGGCCACCCTGTTCGTGCACGCGATGTTCGGCGGCACCCGCAGTGAGATCGTCGACGACCTGCGCGACATGGAGTCTCGCCTACTCGCCGTGACCCGAGGGGAGGCCAAGTCATGACCACTGCTGTTCTCGACGCCGCGTTCGCTCTGAACGTCATGCTCGTGCTGTCGGTCGTGCTCCTGGGAGCCTCCGTCGTCGTCGGGTTGGCCTGCGTGATCACCGCTCGTGATGACGCGAGTCGCGCCGTCGTCAGCGACCTCGTCTACTTCGCGGCCGTGGGGGTGCTCGCCGTCTTCGGTGTCCTCGTCGGTTCCGCCGTGGTCGACGACGCCGTGATGATCGGCGCCCTGCTGGGTGTCCTTGCCACCGTGTCCCTGTCCCGCATCATCACCAGGGGGCGTCGCTGATGGCCACCGTGCTGCAACTCTTCGCCGGAGTCCTCATCCTGCTCGGGACGATCGTCGTCTTTCTCACCGCCGTCGCCCTGTACCGCGTCCGCGATGCCGTGACCAGGGTGAATGCGCTCTCGCCAGTGACGGTGCTCGGGGTGCCGCTGCTCGTCGTCGGCGCCTACGTGCACCAGATCGCCACCGCCGGCTTCGACTGGTGGGGTCTTGTGCAGCTCGTCATCACGCTGGTGGCGCTGTTCGTCGTGTCGTCCCTGGCGAGCAACGCGCTCGCACGGGCCACGATCCTGTCCGGTGCTGCGGTCGATTCGCAGACGAGCCCCAACGACCTGGGCGACGAGCCGAGCGGGACCGTGGACTGACGACTCAGGACTGGGTCTGGCGCGAGCGCGCGAGCGCCTTGTAGGCCGAACGCATCCGGTCGGCGATCCGGAGGTCGACCCGGTGCAGGTCCACACGGCGAAGGCCGGACGGGA
>DAMDJY010000003.1:34679-54172 GCA_032100225.1 Mobilicoccus sp. | reverse complement strand
GCTCGGCCTCGGCACCGTCGTCGTCGCAGCCGCCCGCCGCCACGGGGCGAGCCTGCGACCCCGACCCAGAGACGTCCTCGCCGCAGCGGGTGCAGGTGTCCCCCTGCTGGTCCGCACGCTCGCACTCCGGGGCGTGATCCTCCTGACCACCTGGGTCGCAGCCGGATTCGGCGACACGACACTCGCAGCCCACCAGGTGACGTGGACGATCTGGACCTTCCTCGTCTTCGCCCTCGACGCGCTGGCCATCGCCGGACAGGCGCTCATCGGCAAGGCCCTCGGCGCAGGCGACGTCACCCAGACGCGCGCCCTGACCGCCCTGATGACGCGCTGGTCGGTGTGGTTCGGGGTCGCCCTCGGCATCGCCATCGCCCTGGCCGCGCCCCTGCTGCCGCCGCTGTTCACCCCCGACCCGGGAGTGCGCGCCGCCCTGACGATCGGGCTCCTCGTCGTCGCCGCAGGTCAACCGGTTGCGGCGTACGCCTTCCTCCTCGACGGAGTGCTCATCGGCGCGGGTGACGCCCGCTGGCTCGCCGGCGCCGGGGTCGTGCTGCTGATCGCCTACCTCCCCGTCGTCGCAGTGCTGACGGTATGGCGCCCGGCCCTCGCCGGCGCGGGTTCAGGTGTGGCGCTGGCCGCGATCTGGGGCGGGTTCCTCATCTTCATGACGTTGCGCGCCCTCGTCCTCGGCTACCGCGCCCGCCAGGACACCTGGCTGGTCACCGGCCTGCGCTGACGCCACCCGCTGTCGGCTCCCTCTCAGGCCGGTTGCACACGAGCCCCCCGCTTCCAGGCTAGGTCAGCTCGGTCTCGCCGACGAGGTGGTCACCGGTGCAGGCACGGACGGCGTCCATCGCGGCGAGGGTCTCGATGGTCGCGTCCAAGGGTCGGATCTCGCTCTCGGTGCGGCCCTGCGACACTGCGCGGGCCACCTCGAGCGCTTCCCAGAACAGGCCCCCGTGACCGATCGCCTCCTCCTCGAACCGCAGCCGCTGCCCGCCCCGACCGCCCAGGGTGAATCCGCCCGGCTTGATCCACAGGTCGTCGAGAAAGACGTACGCGTCGCTGCCGCTGATCGAGGCCCGCGTCGGGGTCTCGGCCAGGGCACTGGCGTGGACGACGGACTGCGCGTCGCCGTGCCGCATCAGCGCCGTGGTCTGGGCCATGACACCACCCGGTCCGCGCTGCCCCTGCGCAGTGACCTCGGTGGGCGCTCCGAGAACCCACGTCGCGAACGTCATCGGGTAGGTGCCCAAATCCATCATCGCGCCGCCCGCGAGCGCCTCATCGAAGATGCGATGCTCGGGCGCGAAGTACTCCCCGAGGTCCGCGGTCACCAGCGAGATGTCGCCGAGAACCCCGTCGGTTAGGAGCTGGGACAGCACCGAAAAGGCCGGGCGGCACAACGTCCACATGGCCTCCATGGCGAAGACCCCAGCGAACCGCGCTGCTTCCGCGATGCGCGCAGCACCCGCTGCGTCGATCGCCATCGGCTTCTCGACGAGCACGTGCTTACCCGCGGCGATCGCCAGGAGCGCGTGCTCGACGTGCTGCGGATGCGGACTCGCGACGTAGACCACATCGACAGACGGATCTGCGACGAGCGCCGCGTACGAACCGTGAGCGGTGCCGCCGCTGTGGGCTCGGACGAACCGCTCGGCGCTCTCCTGGCTACGCGACCCGACCGCGGCGACGCTGTGGTTGGTGCGGCGCAACGAGCTGACGAACTGCTCCGCGATCCACCCCGTTCCGAGAACGCCCCAGCGCAGAGAAGGGCCGCTCTGCGGATCAGGAACGGTCGGCGTCGGAAGGGCGGTGGGAAAGGCCATGACTACTCCTGGAACGCGATGAGGCTCGGAAAGGACATCGATCAGCGAGCGGACGACAGGACGCGACGTGCACTGGCCGCGGCGCGTTCGAGCCCGACCGTGACCGGGAGCTGCACGTATTCGTCCGAGAGGATCTCGACACCCCACGGCCCGGTCCACCCGGCAGAGCGCAAAGCCGTGATCATGCCGGTGAGGTCGAAGGACCCCTCGCCACAAAAGCGCCGCCGGTGCACCGTGTCCTCGAAGAGCGTTCCGATGACCGCGGCGTCGGCATCGTTAAGTTCCACGCCCACGATGAGGTCCATGGGCACCGCCGCCAGATCCTCGACGGGCGTCCCGGCCCGGGCGATGTGCCAGACGTCGATGACGACGCCTGCGGCTGGGTGTCCGCAGTCCCGCACGAGGCGCAACGCCGTGTGCAGGTCACCGACGTTGGCCCACGGAAAGAACTCGATGCCGAGTCGCGCACCGGCATCGGCGCATTGGGCGGCGAGCTCTCCGAACGCGGCGGCCCACGCGGCAGGATCCCAGGGACGGTTCTCACCGGCGGGAGTCACCTTGATGTGGCGAGCACGGAGCGCCTCGGCGGCCTCGAGGAGCTCGCGACGAACACGGGTCGATTCGTCACCGCCCGCCCACCAGTCGGGAATGTCCTCCAGCTCGAGGTCGGTGATCCCGTTGTCGTCCAACAGGGTCCGGATCCCGCTCAACCCGTACGCTTCGCGCGCCGCGGGCAGATCGGCGGACAGCAGACCGAATCCCGTGAATCCAGCTGCCGCTGCAGCCTCGACGCGCTCGCGCAACGGCAGGGGGCTGCGCTTGTCGGCGCGATCGGATGCGGCATCGCCGGCACTGCTCCAGCACGTGGCCATCAGCCGATCGATCTGACCAGAGGTGTTCGTCATACCACTCTCCTCGAGTCGGCTCGTCGCTCAGCTGCGGCGGGCGAAGGGGTTCTTGCTGAAGTCGAAGGCGCGACCAGAGGTCACATCCTTCTCGAGGCGTTCCAGGGAGACGCCCCGAGTCTCGGGCACCTGCGTGATGACGAAGATGAGCGCGACCACCCCGATGGCGGCAAAGAGGTAGAACGCCCCGGTGATGCCGAGCGAGTCCACCAGCGTCGGAAAGAACAGCGCCAACAGGCCGTTCATGGTCCAGCCGAAGAACACCGAGATGCCGATGGCGAGACCCCGCATGTGCAGTGGGAACACCTCCGCCAGCCACACCCACACGGCGACGTTGAGGAACGTCTGCATCGAGAAGACGAACGCCACGATGAGGAAGAGGAGCACGTACGGCCGGATCGGGTTTCCCTCGGGGATGACCGTCGAGAAGATGCCGATGAGCAGGTGGCACGTGGTGGTGAGGCTGAGGCCGATCACGAAGGTGAGGCGGCGGTCGAGCCGGTCCATGTTGTAGAGGGCGATGAGCCCACCGATCACGGCGAACACACCCGTTGAGATGTTGGCGACGAGCGCAGCATCGGCCGTGAATCCGGCCTGGATGAGCACGCGCTGGCCGTAATACATGATCGAGTTGATGCCGGTCAGCTGCTGCGTCATCGAGACACCGATACCGACGAGCATGATGCGCACCAACCACGTGTTCGAGAAGAGCGTGCCCTTGTCGATGTGCAGGCCCTCCTCCTCCCGGGCGATGAGTTCGACCTGAGCCAGCTCGGCGCGCGCGCGGTCCTCCGACCGCACCGTCATGAGCACGGCCAGAGCGTCCTCGTACCGGCCCTTCTCGACCAGCCAGCGGGGGGACTCGGGCATCCGCAGCATGCCGATGAACAACGCGATCGCCGGCAGTGCGCAGATGGCGAACATGTAGCGCCAGACCCCGTCGTGGTGACCCCAGACCGTGTTGATGATCGCGTTCATGACGAACGCGGCGAGCTGCCCCGAGACGATGGCGAGCTCGTTACGGCCCGTGATGGATCCGCGGATCTCGAACGGGGCGAGTTCGGCCAGGTAGACCGGCACCACCGTCGAGGCGCCACCGACCGCCAGGCCGAGCATGATGCGCCCGGCCACGAGCACGGCATACCCGGGCGAGAACACGACGAGCAGGGTTCCACAGAAGAAGAGGACCGAGAGGATGATGATCGTCTTGCGTCGTCCCAGGGCGTCCGACAACTTGCCGCCGGCGAGCGCGCCGACCGCGGCCGCGAAGACGAGAGAGCTGATGACGACGCCCAGGGCGAGATCGCTCATGCCGAGCTCGATCTGCATGGGACGTTCGGCGCCGTTGCTCACGCCGGTGTCGTATCCGAACAGCAGCCCACCTAAGCAGGCGACGATGGAGATCAGTCCGATCCGCTGGCGGTGCGGTCCGGGTGTGAGCGGGGGCAGCGCTTGCTCACTCACGTTGACGGAATGGGTCATGGCATGACTCCTTTGTCATGGGGCGTGCGGCAGGAGCAAGGCCCCTGGGCGGACGAGCTGTCGGCATCGACCGGCGAATCGTAGATTCACTTGTGCCGGTGGAGGTTGCGCACCGCTCATCCTGCCTGCCCTCAGCCTCGTGACAGAGGCTCCCGCACTGGATAGGGTGGACAGGTCTTATGTTCTGTCATCCTGACAAATTACTACACGAAGGAGTGAGCCATGCCTCAGGAGACCATCCGCATCGGTGTGATCGGCTGCGGCCGCATCGGCCAGGTCCACGCGCTGAGCGTGACCGCTACTGCCGGTGCCGAACTCAGCGTCGTCTGTGACGCCGTGCCCGACGCCGCTACGTTCGTGGCCGACCTGCACGGCGCCCGCGTGGCCGCCTCCCCGCAGGAGTTGCTGGAGTCCGACGACGTCGACGCCGTCATCATCGGCTCACCCACCGCGACCCACGTCGACCTGCTCGACGCCGCGATCGACGCCGGCAAGCCCGCGCTGTGCGAGAAGCCGATCGACCTCGACATCTCCCGCGTCGACGCCCTGCGCGCCAAGGCGATGGCGTCGCCGGTGCCGATCATGCTGGGCTTCAACCGCCGCTTTGACCCGAACTTCGCCGCGCTCAAGGCCCGCCTCGACGCCGGTGAGATCGGCCGCCTGGAGCAGCTCTCCATCATCAGCCGCGACCCCGCGCCCGCCCCCAAGGAGTACCTCGCGGTCTCCGGCGGCATCTTTCGCGACATGACCATCCACGACTTCGACATGGCCCGTAACTTCGTGCCCGACATCGTGTCGGTCTACGCCTCGGGCAGCACCGTGTTCAGCGACGACATCCGCGACCTCGGCGACTACGACTCCGTCGTCGTCCTGCTCACCGGCCGCGACGGCCAGCAGATCACGATTACCAACTCCCGCCACGCCGCCTACGGCTACGACCAGCGCGTCGAGGCCTTCGGCTCCGAGGGTCTGCTGCAGGTCGGCAACCTGACCGACACCGTCGTGCGGCGTTGGACCGCCGACGCCACCGAGGTCGCAGAGCCTTACCAGAACTTCTTCCTCGAGCGCTATGCCACGGCCTACCGCCTCGAGCTCGCCGCCTTCATCGCCTCGGTGCGCGACGGCTCGCCCGTGCAAGTCGGGTTCGACGACGGCCGCGCCGCCCTGATGCTGGCCGACGCCGCCGGTGTTTCCGCCCGCGAAGGCCGCACCGTCAGCGTCGACCTGCAGGCCTGACCCCGCTCCGCTCCGCTGTCACTCCACAGGTCGCGTGCACCCGGTTGTCGCCGGCTGCACGCGACCTGCGGCATCACGGGAAGGCACGCATCACGCAGTAGCGCGGTGCCTCAGCCCGCGTCGATCCAGCGGGCGGGAATGTTGTAGCGCGTGATGATCTCCAGCGACGCCGGAACGGTCAGCGGCGCACCGGAGACGAGTTTGTGATGGCGCAGCACCTGGCGCACGGCGCGACGAGCGTCGCTCTGCAGATCGTGATGGATCACGGCCTCGATCCGGCCGGCACGCAGCAGGGCGACGTTGTCGTCGTCGAGGTCATGCGCGACGTAACCGCTCACGAGACGCCCCCGCGCGGCGAGCTCGGCGAGGATCGCGCCGTTGCCGCCACCGACGGAGTACACCGCCTCCAGGGCGGGGTGGTCGTCCAGAGCAGAGCCCACGAGCGCGCCCGTGGTGGCATCGAGACCGTCTGCGTCCGTGACGACATGTGTCACGAGATCACTTCTCAACCGGGTCAGTTCGGCGACAAACGCCTGGACGCGTTCCTGCTCACCGAGAAACGTGGCGCGGCTCATCGTTACCAACACGCGAGGCCCGTCGACGGCCACCGGGCCCGCAGGTAGTGAGGCGGCGGGCACCCACCGTGACAGCAGATACGCGGCCGCGGCTCCGGCCTGAGTGTTGTCGAGCCCGACGTAGGCCACCCGCCGACTGCCCGGCACATCGGTGACCAGAGTGACCACGGGAACGCCCCGCTCCCCCGCCCGATCCACGGCTGCCACCACGAGCGGATCGGCGGGGGCCTTGAGCAGCAGCCCGTGCGAGGTGCGGCCACCGGCACCCACGGCGTCGATCAAGGCGACGACCTCGGCCACGTCGGCATGCTCACGCAGGTGAAACCGGGCACGCACCGCGGCCGGACGCACCCACGCCATCTCGGCCTCCAACGCCCGACGCACGGCGCGTGTGAACCGCGCAGGTGCCTGCATGACCACGTCGAGCATCACGGTCCGCGCCCCCAGCCTGAGCTGGCTCGCCTGCCGGTCCAGTTCGAGAATCGCCTGTTCCACGGCTCGCACCGCGCTCGCGCTGACGTTTCCGCGGCGGTGCAGCGCCCGGTCGACGGTCGCCTCGGACAACCCCGATTGGAGGGCGATGTCCCGAATCGGGTGGGCCGGCCTCATGCATCGACGTTACCGACACACGACCCGTGACTGAGGGATAACTGAGGTCTTTCGCATGGTTCACGAGGCCTTATCGACGCGAGGATGGGACGAGCGCGACACCACAAGGATTCAGCCCAGCCCGCGAGGAGCACGATGTCCACGACTCACCCCGCCCCCTGGTACACGGCCGCGGATTGCCGCCTAGAGGATCTCCTCGAGGTGCTGAAGGCCACGACAGACCTCGTCGACTACCCCCATGCCGAACGCATCGAGCAGGAGGTGCTGATCTACTCCAGCGCGCACCTGCGCGACGTCATCGACAGCTCCCCTACCGCCGCGGACGACGTGCGGGCAGAACTCGCCCGAGCACTCTCGGAGGGCCCCGGGATCGTCGTGCTGGCCGGCGCCTTCGAGGCCGGTCCGCTCGACCGGGCCACCGAGGCGTTCTGGTCGATCATCGAGGCGCAGCGCGCCTCCGGCCTCACCTCGGGCGACCACTTTGCCAAGCCCGGCGCCAACGACCGGGTGTGGAACGCGCTCGGCAAACTCGCAGCGCAGGACCCGACCGCGTTCGTCGACTACTACGCCAACGACATGGTCGCCCTCGCCGCGAGCGCCTGGCTGGGGCCGGGTTACCAGATGACCTCGCAGGTCAACGTCGTCAACCCCGGAGGCGCCGGACAGACGGTCCACCGCGACTACCACCTCGGGTTCCTCGGTCCGCAGGTCTCGGAGCGCTACCCCGGCCACGTGCACCGCATGTCTGCGCTGCTCACTCTGCAGGGTGCCGTCGCGCACGTCGACATGCCGGTCGAATCCGGGCCGACGTTGTACCTGCCGCACTCCCACACCTACGAGCCCGGCTATGTCGCCTACTGGCTCAAGGACTTTCAGGAGTACTTCGTCGCCAACCACGTGCAGCTGCCCTTGGCCAAGGGTGATGCGGTGTTCTTCAACCCCGCACTCCTGCACGCCGCCGGCACCAACCACTCGAGCGACATCCGCCGCATGGCCAACCTCCTGCAGGTGTCCTCACCGTTCGGGCGGGCGATGGAGATCGTCGACCGGGCCACGCTGGTCGAGCAGATCTACCCGACCCTGGTGGAACGCAAGGCATCGGGAATGTCAACTGACCTGCTGCACAACGCGATTGCCTGCGCCGCAGAGGGCTACGCCTTTCCGTGCGACCTCGACACCGACCAGCCGCTGGACGGGATGGCCCCGCCATCCCAGGCCGACCTCGTGCGCGCTGCCCTCGACGCCGGCCGTCCCCTGCCCGTCGCCGGCGCAGAAACGGCCCTCGCGTGATGCGCACGGAGGCACCGGGGATGCTGACCGACAAGGTCGTCCTCATCACGGGAGGCACCCAAGGTGTCGGTGGAGCCATTGCCCGAGCCGCACTGAGGCAGGGAGCCCAGGTCGCCGTGACCGGGCGCCGCGCCGAGGTCGGTGAGGCCTTCGTCGCCGACCTCGCGCAGCAGTTCGGCGAGGGTCGCTCGATGTTCGTCCAGGCGGATTCCGGTGACACCGACCAGGCTCGCGGCGCAGTGCAGGCGACGGTCGACCGGTTCGGCCGCATCGACGGGCTCGTCAACGCCGCGGGTCTGACCACGCGCGGCACTCTGCTCGACACGACGCCCGAGCTGTTCGACCAGCACATCGCGGTCAACCTCAAGGGCCCGTTCTTTCTCATGCAGGCCGCCGTTGAGGATATGCGTGGCCGCGGCGCCCCGGGGTCGATCGTCAACGTCATCACGATGTCCTCCCACGGCGGTCAGAGCTACCTCGCGTCGTACGTGGCCTCCAAGGCCGGACTGGTCGGACTGACCAAGAACCTCGCCCACGCTCACCGGTTCGATCGCATCCGCATCAACGGCCTCAACATCGGCTGGACCCAGACCGAGGGCGAGGAAGCCGTGCAACGAGAGTTCCACGGCGCCGGCGACGACTGGCTCGAGAAGGCCGCCGACCGCGTACCGATGGGCAAACTCGGCCAACCCGACGAGATCGCCGAGATCGTCGTCCTCCTGCTCTCGGACCGCAGCGGCGTCGTCACCGGCTCCATCATCGACTGGGACCAGGTCGTCATCGGCGCCTACGACTGAGCGGCACCCCACGCACGAACGCGGCCTCCCGGGAGATCCCGGGAGGCCGCGTCGTTGTCGTGCCAGGTGACGCGATCAGAGACGTCCGCCTGCGGCGAAGTGCGCCTCCAGCTCTTCCAGGGAGCGGCCGCTCGTGTTGGGCAGGCACTTCCAGAGGAAGACGACGGCGATGACGCCGATGACGAAGAACAGGCCGAACATGCCCTGCAAACCGAAGGCGGCGGTGACGATCGGGAAGGCAAAGGTCAGTGCGGCGTTCATGAGCCACATGCAAAGGATCGAGACGCCCATGCCGAAGCCACGAACACGCAGCGGGAACATCTCCGACAGCGCCACCCACACCGGTGCGTTGAGGCAGCACTGCATGAAGAACACGAACGTCACGCACAACACGAGGATGAGGTAGCCGCGCGCGGTGCCGGCAGGCATCACGGTGGCAGCGATGGTGATGAGTCCGTGAATCGTGGTGGTCGCGATGAAACCGAAGATGATGAGCTTGCGGCGCGGCACGCGGTCGATCACGACGAACAGGCACAGCGCCGTACCGACGACCGCGAGCACACCGTTGGCGATGTTGGCGATGATCGCGGCACTCGCCGAGAATCCCGCCTCGGTGAGCAACTGGGTGCCGTAGTACATGACCGAGTTGATGCCGGTGACCTGCTGCGCCATCGCCAGGCAGCAACCGATGATGACGAGGCGGCGGATCCACGGGACGGACATGTCGGCCATACCGCCGGAGTGCGCTTCCTTCTCTTCCAACGCCAAACGCTCCACCTCGGCCATCTCGGCACGAGCGCGATCCTCCGATCGCACCTGCATGAGCACGGCGAGGGCTTCTTCATGACGATTTTTGGAGATGAGCCAACGCGGCGACTCCGGCATCTTCATCATGCCGAAGAACAGGAAGACGGCGGGGATGGCGCAGATGAGGAGCATGTAGCGCCACACACCCTCGTGGTGACCCCAGAAGCTCGCGATGATCGCATTGATGACGAAGGCCAGCATCTGGCCGAGGACGATGGCCAGCTCGTTACGGCCCGACAGCGCGCCGCGGCGCTCGGTGGGCGCCAGCTCGGCGAGGTAGACCGGCACGGTGGCCGATGCGGCACCGACGGCCAGGCCGAGGATGAAACGGCCGATGAGGAGCACCGTCAGGCCCGGCGCGAACACGCAGGCCAGGGTGCCGACGAAGAACACGACCGCGATCATCGTCAGCGTCCTCTTGCGGCCGAGCCTGTCGTTGAAGCTGCCCGCACCCAACGCACCGAGCGCCGCACCGATCAACAGGGTCGCAGTGACGAGCCCCTCGGTGAGGGCGGTGAGCCCGAGGTCTGCCTTCATCGGCTCCAGGGCGCCGTTGATGACACCGGTGTCGTAGCCGAACAGCAACCCGCCGAAGGTCGCCACCACGGCGATCAGGTCGAGGCGCTTCTGATGGGGCCCGGGTCGTAGCGCGGGTAGGGCTACGGCTCCGACCGATCCTCCGTGGGACATCGTTGTCTCCTTCTGACGACCGCCGCTCGCGGTCTCGTTGCTTCACGTCTGCCAGGAGTCAACTCCCACTCTTCCATTGCGTCAATGTTTTGTATTAACATTAGGTCATTGACGTTCTAGGAGACCCCATGACTTCGTCACACCCCGCAGCTGCCGGACCCTTCACGCTCGCCGTCTCCTCGGAGATGCTCTTCACCGAGCTGCCTCACCTCGAGCGGGTGCAGCGCATCCACGACCTCGGCTTCGCCGTCGAGATCTGGGACTGGACCAACAAAGACATCGACGCCCTGGCTGCCACCGGTGCCACGTTCACGTCGATGACCGGGTATGTCACCGGCGAACTCATCGACCCCGCCGGTGCGGACGAGCTGCTGCGCACCGCAGAGCAATCGGTCGCCGCCGCGCACCGCCTCGGCAACCCGAGCCTCAACCTCCACGGCACCGGACTCGGCGAGGGCGGCCTGCCGATCAAGCCCCAGGAGGTCGTGACCGGACGCGATTGGCTCGCTGCCGAGCGCACCCTGCGCCGCATCGCCGAGCTCGGGCAGAAGGAGGGCGTGACGTTCGTCCTCGAGAACCTCAACCTGCCGGTCGACCACCCCGGCGTGCCGTTCGCCCTCGCCGAGGACGTCCTCGCCCTGGTCGAGGCCGTCGACTCCGAGCACCTGCGCATAAACCTCGACCTCTACCACGCGCAGATCGGCGAGGGAAACCTCATCGAACTCTGCCGCCGGGCCCTGCCCGTCGTCGGCGAGATCCAGGTGGCCGACGTGCCGGGACGCCAGGAGCCGGGCACCGGCGAGATCGCCTACCCCGCCATCGCCCGCGCCCTGGCCGACATGGGCTACACCGGCGTGGTCGCCCTCGAAGGGTGGGCCAGCGGTGACAGCGAGGTGGCCTGCACCCGCTTCCGCGAGGCCTTCACGCTCTGAGAACTGCCTCTCCAAACAACGCGTGGACCCGACTCCCTGGAGGAATCGGGGCCACGCGTTGTTCGTCTTCCGTAGATCAGCCGGTGTGTGCCGGCGGCGTGATGATCGGCTGGGGCAGTGTCGGCGGATCGATGCTGCCGGGTGTGACGGTGTGGGGCTCGACGACCTTGCCCGGGTCGACGCCGCGCAGCTCGTGGCTGAGGTCGGCGAGTTCTTTACCGCCGGCCATCTCGGCGGTGAGCTCGTCGAGAGTGATGTGGTCGCGGTGCGCGTCGAGAACGACACGACCCAGCTTGAGGATGACGAAGTGGTTGCCCACCAGGTAGGCGTGGTGTGGGTTGTGGGTGATGAAGACGACGCCGAGGCCCGCATCACGCGCCTTGACGATGTACTTGAGCACGACACCCGACTGCTTGACGCCGAGGGCGGCCGTCGGCTCGTCGAGGATGATGACCTTGGCGCCGAAGTAGATGGCGCGGGCGATGGCGATGCACTGCTTCTGCCCACCCGAGAGGGCACCGATGGGGCGTTCGAGATCGGGGATGACGATGCCCATCTTGGTGAGCTCCTCACCACAGATCCGCTTCATCGACGCGACATCCATCGTGCCGAGGAATCCCTTCTTCAGCTCGTTGCCGAGGAAGAAGTTGCGCCACACCGACATCAGCGGCGCGAGCGCCAGATCCTGGTACACCGTGGCGATTCCGCTGGCCAACGACTCTCGGGGCGACCCGAAGTGGCGCAGCTGCCCGTCGACGTGCATCTCACCGTCGGTGTAGTCGTGCAGACCGGCCATGATCTTGATGAGCGTCGACTTGCCGGCGCCGTTGTCACCGAGAACGCAGGTGACCTCGCCCTGGCGCACGGCGATCGACACCCCACGCAGGGCGTGCACGTTGCCGTAGCTCTTACCGCAGTCGACCATCTCGAGGATGGCGTCGGAGCTGCGGGTCTCCGTGATCGGGGCCTCCGAAACGGGGGTGCTCATGACGCATCCGCCTTCTTCTTGACGTACATGTTGACCAGCACGGCGGCCACGAGCAGCACACCGAGGAAGGTGCGGAACCAGTCCGGGTTCAAGCCCGCGTAGTTGATGCCGAGCTGCGTCATACCGAACACGAGCGCACCGATGGCGGCACCGACGACCGAGCCGTAACCACCCGTCATCAGGCACCCGCCGACGACCGCGGCGATGATGAAGATGAACTCCTTGCCGACACCCTCACCCGACTGCACCACCGCGTACTCGAACAGCAGGTGCATGCCGAGCATCCAGGCGCAGAAACCGACGTACATGTACAGGCCGATCTTGACGGCCTTGACCGGCACACCCACGGCGCGGGCCGCGGCATCGTCGCCACCGACGGCGAAGATCCAGTTGCCGATGCGGGTACGCATCAACACGTAGCCGGTGATGATCGTCAGCAGAATCCAGTAGATGACGATCATCTTGATGCTCACCGGCCCGACCTTGAACGTCGTGGCGAACACGGCCTTGGCCGAGTCCCACCCGTCCATGTCGCTGATCGAGGGCGAGGCGACCCCGCCGGTGACGATGCGGGTCACACCCAGGTTGACACCCTGCAGAACGAAGAAGGTGCCGAGGGTGACGAGGAAGCTCGGCAACCCGGTGCGCATGAGCAGCCAGCCGTTGAACGCGCCGATGGCCAAGGCCACCACGAGCGCGATGAGGACACCGACCCACACGTTCAGGTTGAAGTTCCACGCCGTCAACGCGGCGGTGAGTCCCGACGTCGTCGCAGCGACACCAGTGGAGAGGTCGAACTCGCCACCGATCATCAGCAGCGACACCCCGACAGCGAGAATGCCGATGGTCGAGGAGCCGTAGAGGATCGTGCCGACATTGCTCAGGCTGCGGAAGGCGGGAGCCACCGCGAGGAACAGCACGAGGACGGCGACGGCGCCGATGAGCGACCCGATCTCGGGGCGCCGCAGCAGCAGGTTGAGGGGGGAGACCCGGCCGACGCGGTCGTCCGCGGGAACTCCAGGGGACGCCGGAGCGGGCGCGGGTTCAGGCGCGGTCTGTGGTGCGGTAGCAGTCGACACGGCCGATCAGCGCTTTCCGTTGGCAGCGAACTTCTCGACGCGCTCCACATTGGAGGAGTCGACGAACGAGGGCCCGGTGAGCACCGCTTGTCCACCGCCGATCTCGTTGCCGTTGGTCTTGTTGAGCCACAGCGAGTCGACCGCGAGGTAACCCTGCAGGTAGGGCTGCTGGTCGACGGCCCAGATCACCGTGTTCGCCTTGATCTGGGCGACAATGTCCTTGTTCATGTCGAACGACACGAGTTTGGCGTTGCTGCCGGCGTCGTCGATCGACTTGATCGCCGTCATCGCGTACGGCGCACCCAGCATGATCACGTGGCTGACGTCTTTGTCCTGCTGCAGCTTGGCGGTGATCTTCGACTGGACATCGCTCATGTCCGTGCCGTTCACGTAGAGCTTCTCGGTGCCCGCAAAGCCCTGCTTGACGCCGTCACAGCGGGCCTCGAGGCCGACGTGGCCCTGCTCCTGAATGACACACAGCGCCTTCTTCGCGCTTTCCTCGGTGAGGCGGTCACCGGCGGCCTGGCCTGCGACCTTCTCGTCCTGGCCGAAGAAGCTGACGACGCCCATGTCCTTCCACCGGTCGCTACCCGCGTTCAGCGCCACGACGGGGACTCCTGCGTCGGCGGCGGCCTTGACGTTGGCCTGCATCGCGTCGGGCTTGGCCAGGGTGACGGCGATCCCGTCGACTTTCTTGTCCAGCGCCTGCTTGACGAGGTTGGCCTGGTTGGCGCCGTCCGCGTCGGAGGTGTACTGCAGGGTGACGCCGTCGTTCTCCGCCGCGTCCTCGGCGCCCTTGCGGACCAGGTCCCAGAACGTGTCACCGGGGGCGGCGTGCGTGATCATGGCGACCGTCATGGTCTTGGACTTGGCTGCACCGCCGCCGTCGGTGGCCTGGGTGGTGGTCTGCCGACCGCCGGAGGAGCTGCAGGCGGCGAGCGCGAGGGTCGACAGCGCGGCGACGGCAGCAAGGGTCGTAGAACGACGAGGCATGAGGGGTCTCACTTTCGGAAAACGGCCCGGACGGGTGCGCCTGATGGCGCCCGTCGAGCACAAACTATGACGGAGCAGGGCCGGGCAGGTATGCCTCGAGGGGGCCGCCTGGGTGTGGCGGTGGAGTGGCACAAGCGTGTCCTGCGTCACGCCCCACGTCAATAGTTTGTCCTGACATTTTTACGCGATGCTGCGACGCCGGGGTAATGGATGCGTCACGTTTGCGGTGCGACGGCGAAACCCGTAGTCTTGAGTTTGTCAGGACATGAGTCCGACAAGACCCACACGATGGCCGTGCAGGACGAGGCCATCAGGGATCTCCTTCTGCTCGGCGAGAGAGAAGGAACGTTGTCCCACGCACTCGTCGAGAAGACCCACACCGAGCAGTCGGTGTCGACCGACATGCTCGTCGAGACCGCCCGCATGCAGCAGGCAGAGTCGGCGCGCACCTTCGGCATCCTCGCCATCATCTTCACCTGGCTGGCCGTCGCCCTCGCCGTCGTGGGAGGCGCGACCCACTCGAACGTCCTCAGCCTCGGCGCCGTCGCACCCCTGGTGGCTGCGATCGCGATGTTCCTCCTCTGGAACGCAGGCGAGCTCTCCCGCATCTGATCCACCGCCTCGTTCCGCTGACGCGGACGCAGGCCGGCGCATGAGCGCCACCAGCTTTCTCAGGCCCCCCAGCCTGACCCCACCCCACACGATGGCCGTGCAGGACGAGGCCATCCCCGACCCCGCCTGACGGAAAGAGAGAAGGAACGTTGTCCCACGCACTCGTCGAGAACGCCCGCACCGAGCAGGCCGTCACGACGTCCCCCGCGCTGCCCTACATCGCGCAAGCGCTGAGCCTGGCAGTCGTGGCCGTCGTCCTTCTGACCGCCGCCGCGCTGGTCAAGAGCCCCGTGCTCAGCGCCGTCGCGATCCTCCCGCTGACGGCCGCGGTCTTCACCGCGACCTTCGCGCAGTACCGCCACGTCTTCAGCGCCTGAGACTCAAGCGCGAATCGGCCCGGACGAGTAGCTCATTCGTCCGGGCCGATCCGTGTTCGTCGCGAGGGTCAGGCGTCGTACGTCGTGGTGCCTTCCACCTGCGGGACGCTCTCCCAAGAACGACCTTCGGCGGCACGGACGACGGCCTCGTCGACCTCGGCAGCCGACCAGGCGTCGGCCGCCGACGGGGCGATCTGCTCACCGGTGATCACCGAGCGCACGAAGTCCCGCCCCTCGACGACCTTGAGGTCGTCGAAGCTCATGCTCTGCCCAGGCCCCGGCTGGAATCGCCCGTACTCACCGTGATCGGCGCTTGCCATCACCGTCGTGTAGCCGTGGACGTCACCACCGTCGCCGAGGAGCACCTGAACCTTGGACTGGTCCTCGAAGTTCCACCGCACCGAGCCGTTCGTGCCGTACACCTCGACGACGTACTCGGCGCGCGGACCACGGGCCACGCGGCTCGCCTCCATCGTGCCGACGACGCCGGAGTCGAAGCGGGCGAGCATCCCCACGTAGTCCTCGTTGCCGACCGGGCCGCGCTCGTCGGACACCTTGACCTTGGCGTGGCCGACGCCCTGCTCCAGCGGGATAGGGCGGTCGGCGATGAACGTGTCGGTCAGGGCGGCCACCTCGGCCACGCGTCCGACGAGGAACTGGGCCAGGTCGATGCCGTGCGACATGAGGTCGCCCACGACCCCCGCGCCCGCCGTCTTCTTGTCATAACGCCAGGTCAGCGGCCCCTGCGGGTCGCTCGCGTAGTCGGCGATGAGCCAGACCCGCACGTTGGTGACCCGCCCCAGTCGCCCGTCGCGGATCAACTGCCGCGCGAACTGCACGCCCGGAGCCTGGCGGTAGTTGAACCCGACACCCGTGACGAGCCCGGCCGCCGCTGCCGCCTGCGCGATCTCGCGGGACTCGGCCGCCGAGACGCCCATTGGCTTCTCGATCCAGAACGGCTTGCCGGCTTGCGCCGCCGCGAGCGCGATCTCCTGGTGCAAGAAGTTGGGTGCGCAGATCGACACGGCCTCGACGGCCGGATCGGCCAGCAGCTCGCGGTAGTCGGCATAGGCGGTCTCGAAACCGAACTGCTTGACGGCCGTGGCACGGGCACCCTCGACAGGGTCGGCCACGGCGACCAGGCGCGGACGTACCCGCAGCTCGGGGTAGTAGTCGGGCAACGCCGTGTAGGCCCGCGTGTGCAGACGCCCCATCCAGCCGAAGCTGATGACGCCGACCCCTAACTCCCGCAACGGCGCCGGGGCAGTGTTGTCCACGGCTGTCGTGTCGTCGCGCTCGTCGATGGTCGCCTCGGTCATGAGTTCAGCTCCTTCTCGATGCGCTCACGCATGCGCACGTGAACGGCGTCCATGTCCTCTTCCCAGCCGAACACACAGACCGACACGGGCCCGTCGTACGCGGTCTCGCGCAGGTACCCGAAGACCTGATCCCACGGCACCTCGCCGTTGCCGATCTCGTTGTGCTGGTGGATCCGTGCGTCCACCCCGGGCGGGTTGATGATGTAACGGTTGCCCACGTTCGCCAGGTGGTTCCACACGTCGGCGATGTGGACGTGCTTCAAACGCTCACCGGCGTACGCCATCATGTCGCGCGCGTTCCCGGCCCCACCGGAGAGGTGGAACATGTGCGGGCAGCAGAACTCGTAGTTGAACCACGGCTTGTTGACGCCGCGGACGATCTGCACAGCGCGGTCGTTGGTCTCGACGAAGTCGTACGGGTGCGCCTCGATCGTCACCTGCAGGCCGTGCCGCTCGAAGTCGGGGACGAGCTCCTCGATGCTCTTGTAGAACTGGGCCTCGCTGCGCAGCGGGTCGTTCGGGTCGCCCGAGAGTTCGGTGGCGACCATCGGCACCTCGAGGTCGTCGGCGATCTCCATGAGCCGCCGCAGACACCGCACCGCGTGCTGACGATCCTGCTCGTCGGGAGCCGACCAGTTGTACACAGGATTGAAGGTCCAGATCTTGACGCCCGTCTCGGCCATCGCCTTCTTGACCTCGGCGATCTGGGCATCGTCGACCTTGGGGTAGTGGTGCCACTCGTGAAAATCGTCGCGCGGCGACAGCTCGATGTACTCGTAGCCGAGGTCGGCGGCCTTGCGGCACTCCTCCGCCACGGACAGGTGGGGGTGGTACATCGACGGGTCGAGCAGGATCTTGACCATGGTGTCTCTCCTCGTATGACGACGGCGCCACCCCGAGGGGACGGGGTGGCGCTGTGCAGTGGGTGCCGGTGTGGGCCGATCAGGCGTAGAACGCGGGCTTCTCGATCATCTCGACGGCGACCTCGCCGTCCTCGGTGAGGGCCTTGACCCCGGCGTCGCAGACGCACGCCGCGGCGTAGCCGTCCCACGCACTCGAGCCGGTGTGCTCGTCGCGCAGCGCGGCGCTGATCCACTCCTGCACCTCGCGGACGAAGGCTCCACCGAAGCGTTCGTTGTGGCTCATCGTCAGCGCGTTCGAGCGACCGATCGTGCCGGTGCGCTCGGTGAGGTTCTGGTCGGAGAGGCGGATGGTGCCCGTCTCCGCCACGGCCTCGCACTGGATGTCGTAGGCGTGCTGGTTGTTGACGAAGATCTCGTCGTCGATCCAGATGCCCGACTCGGTGTACATGATGAAGATCAGCGGGTCCTGCAGGTGCTCGAACCGGTTCGTCGTCTTCTTGGGGGTGTCCACCCGGACCTTGACGATCTCCTCGCCGGTCAACCAGCGCATCGTGTCGACCTCGTGGATGCCGGTGTCGTTGATCGCCATGTCCCACGTGTAGATCTCAGGAACGGTGGGGTTGCGGTGCCGGTTGTGGATGATGAGCGTCTCGCCCATCTCACCGGAGTCAAGGACCGCCTTCATCTCACCGTACGAGGCGTCGAAGCGGCGCATGAACCCGACCGTGACGAGCTTCTTGCCGCCCCTCTGCTCCGCCTCCATGACGTTGAGCGCCGCCTGCGAGGTGGGCGTCATCGGCTTCTCGCAGAAAACGCGCTTGCCGGCCTCGATGCACGCGATGAGGTCGGGCTCGTGTGCCGGACCGTAACTGCAGATCATCACGGCGTCGACCTCGGGGTCGGCGATCAGCTCGGCGCTGGAGGCGTACCCCTTGACGCCGTACTTCTCCGAGACCGTCTTGACGTTGTCGGCGGCGATATCCGAGACGGCGACGATGTCACCACCTGCGATCACCGTGCGGATCCGGTCGATGTGGGCCTGGCCCATGCCGCCGGGGCCGATCATGCCGATGCGAAGAGTCATGTCAGTCGTCCTGTGCTCGAAGGTGGGTGATCACTTGATGCCGAGGCCGCAGGACGCGAGGTACTCACGCGTCCTGATGGCGTTGGGCAGCGGGAACGACGGGTCGCATCCGTACATGTCCTGCTCGGTGACGACGTACAGCTCCTTGTCGAGGTCGGCGAGCGCCTCGATGAGGGACGGCATCTTGGGCTCGCCCTCGGGCGGGGCCACGGAGACGCCCTTGTGCACGGCGGCGACGAAGGGCCAGTCGTCGTCGTGGGCCTGCTTGACCAGCTCGGGGTCCATCGCCTTGATGTGCACGTAGGAGATGCGTTCGGGGTACTTCTTGATGAGCTCGACGACGTCGCCCTGGCCGTAGACGATGTGGCCGGTGTCCAGGCAGAAGCCGACGTACTCGGGGTCGGTCGCCTGAAAGATGCGGTCGATGTCCGCGGGAGTCTCGATGTGGGAGTCGCCGTGGGGGTGCAGCACCATCTTGAGTCCGTAGTCCTCCTTCATCATGCGGCCGAGGCGGTCGGCGTTCTTGATGTAGAGGTCCCACGCGGCGCCGGTGAGCACGCGGTCGTCGGTGTAGTCACCGCTCTTCTCGTCACGGAACATCGGGGGCAGGTGCACGACGTACTCGGCACCCACGGCGGCGTGGGTCTCGCCGATCGCGCGGAAGGTGGCTTCGGTGTCGGCCCAGGCCTCCTCCTTGTGCAGGATGCCCCAGCCGGTGCCGGCGACGACGCGGAATCCGCGGGCCGACATCTCCTCCTGCAGTCGCGTGGGGTCGGTGGGGAAGTAGCCGAAGGGGCCGGTCTCCATGACCGAGAACCCTGCCTCGGCCATCTCGTCGAGCGCCTTCTCCCACGGGATCTGCTTGGGGTCCTCGGGGAACCACACGCCCCACTGGTCCGGGCACACGCCCACGGTCAGCTTGGAGTAGCGGGGGTCGGGGTTGCGGGACTTGTCCTGCCGGGACGCGTGCTCGGTCATGAGATGTCCTCCCCGGGCGTCGAGCCCGGCGTCGTCGTTGACGAGGTG
>DAMDJY010000003.1:31295-34613 GCA_032100225.1 Mobilicoccus sp. | reverse complement strand
TTCTGTCAATAGATCATTTGGCGAACTTCACGCCGCCAACCCATGTCCACCGAGACGTGCAGATGTCATGATGTCAGAGCAAATGACGCCCCCTGAGGAGCTGCCCGATGAAGATCTCCACCGCCCCCTGCAACTGGAACAACGGCGACATCCCCGACTTCCGCCCCTACACCAGCCCCGGCCAGATGATGGACGAGATGGTCGAGGCCGGGTACACCGCTACCGAATGGGGCCCGGGCATGCCCGACGACCCCGCCGTCGTCCGCGAGGAGATGGCCAAGCGGGGCCTGGAGATGGTCGGCGCGTTCGTGCGCCTCGGCTACCGCGACCGTGACAAGTGGGACGAGGCCGACGCGGCTGCCCTCACCGTCGCCGAACGCGTCAAGGCTGCCGGCGGCTCGATCCTCGTCGCAGCCGAACTCGGTGACGACCGCCGCGATGCCGAGGCCGGGCACGTCGACGAGGCAGCCGGACTCACCGACGAGCAGTGGCGCAACCTGGCCGATGGCCTGGCCCACCTCGCCGACCTCCTCGAGCCCATGGGCATGAAGGTCGTGCTGCACAACCACGTCGGCACCTACGTCGAGACGGCCAATGAGACCCGCCGGTTCCTCGAGGAGACCGACCCGGCCAAGGTCGGCTGGTGCCTCGACGTCGGCCACCTCAAGTACGGCGGCGGCGACGCCATGGACTTTCTCCCCACCTACGGCGACCGCGTCGCCCACGTCAAGGACGTCGACCCCGACGTCCTCGCCCGTGCCCAGGCCGAGAAGTGGAGCTTCGGAGATGCGCTGCGCGGCATCATCTTTCCCGAGCTCGGTGACGGCCTCGTCGACATCCCCGGCGTCGTCTCCTGGCTCAAGGAGCACGACTACGACGGCTGGCTCGTTCTCGAGCAGGACACCACCCACCGCCGCCCCCTCGACGCCGCTCGCGTCAACCGCGAGTACGTCGAAGCGGTGCTGAACCAGGCGTGACCCCGCGGTGTGCCCCGACCAGCCTCCAAGCGTTTTGCGCGATAAGCGCTGATTCACCGGGATACTCGGGGCCCACTGCACCGCCTGCGGGCATACTGTGCCGGGCATGAAAGCCCTCGTCGTTCGTAGCGCAGTCGTCGCGTCCCTCGGTGGTCTAATCTTCGGGTTCGACACCGCCGTCATCTCAGGTGCGGAGGAGGCGATCCAGCATCAGTTCGCGCTGTCGGACGGGATGCTCGGCTTCACCGTCACCACCGCGCTCCTCGGCACCATCCTCGGCGCGCTCACGGCGGGCCGGCCGGCCGATGCGCTCGGCCGCAAGAAGGTGCTGTTCATCATCGGGTGCCTCTACGTAATCGGCGCCCTGGGCTCGGCCTTCGCCCCCAATGTGTTTCTCCTGCAGATCTTCCGGTTCCTCGGCGGCATCGGCGTCGGCGCCTCCTCGGTGGTCGCCCCGATCTACACCGCCGAGGTCGCGCCCCCGGCCCACCGTGGCCGTCTCGTCGGGCTCGTGCAGTTCAACATCGTGCTCGGCATCCTCATCGCCTACGCCTCCAACGCCGTGATCCGCATGGTCATGGACGGCCCCGACGCGTGGCGCTGGATGCTCGGCGTCATGGCCGTGCCTGCCGTGATCTTCTTGCTGCTGCTCGCCACCGTGCCCGAGACGCCCCGCTGGCTCATCTCCGTCGGCCGCAACGACGAGGGCGAGGCCACCTCCAAGCGTCTGTGCGTCACCGAGGCCGAGGCGCGCACCCAGATCGACGAGATCCACGCTTCCCTCGCCGCCGACCGCAGCGCCGCGCAGGTGCCGTTCTTCACCCGCAGGCACAGCAAGGTCATCATGCTGGCCGTCGCCATCGCGTTCTTCAACCAGATGAGCGGCATCAACGCGATCCTCTACTACGCGCCCCGCGTGATGCAGGAGGCCGGCGCCTCCACCAACACGGCGTTCATCATGAGCGTCGGCGTCGGGCTCGTGAACCTCGTCATGACGATGGCGGCCCTCACGGTCATCGACAAGATCGGTCGCCGCCGGCTCATGCTCATCGGTTCGGTCGGCTACCTCGTCAGCCTCGGGTTCCTCGCCGCCGTCATGTTCTATTACGAGAGCCGCGGCTTCACGGCGACGTCCTCGATCCTCGTGCTCATCGGCCTCATGGGCTTCATCGCCGCCCACGCGTTCGGCCAGGGCTCGGTCATCTGGGTGTTCATCTCCGAGATCTTCCCCAACCGCCTCCGCGGCCGCGGCCAGTCGCTCGGCTCGCTCACCCACTGGATCTTCGCCGCCATCACCTCCTGGGCCTTCCCGCCCATCGTCGGCGCCCTCGGCGGCGGCGTCGCCTTCTCGATCTTCTTCCTCTGCATGGTCGGCCAGCTCGTCTGGGTGCTCAAGGTCATGCCCGAGACCAAGGGCGTCCCCCTTGAGGAGATGGAAGCCAAACTCGGCCTCCTCACCGACTCGTCCACGACGTCTGCACCTGGTGCCGACTCATCCCGTGGCCGCGCCGCCACCACCCGCCCCGGCCGCACCACCTCCCGTCGCGCGGAGGACCGCCCCCGCTGACTTCTGCCAACACAACGAAGGACGGCTCGCGCGTCCTTGTGTTTGCAAAGGATTGTGCGTGCGTCGATCACCACCGGAGGCACGATCTCTTTGACCGGGGCTACAGGTGAAAATCCGGATCGTCAGAGACCTTGACTGAATCCCGTGCCAGTGCAACTGTTTAGTATGACCGCATCAATTGGGGTATCCGCTGGACCGTTCCCACTGGATCCACGTCGGAGAACCGAACCCCGAGGTCAAGAGCTACACCTGGCCGCACCCCGCATGGCATGCCTATGTGACGTGGTGGCATGACATGTATTGAGCTGACAGAGCGAAGACGCCGAAGTCTCATCGCGGTGATAGTGACAGTGAGCATTGCACTGCTGGTAGCTATTGGTACTCAATTTGTATCAAGTCAAGCGGTCAGTGATCTGATCGGCAACAACGAGACGAACACGGCAGACTGCTCCCGTGCGGTCTCATCGGAGAAGGCTCAGGCGGTGAGCAACGATGTGGTGCAACTGCTGGGTCAGGAGTACGACACTCGTCTCGTCCAACGATGCGATGCATCTATCATCGAAATTCAGTACGGTTCTGATGAACTGCGTCGCAACGCCAAGCAAGTGCTTGATACTGCGGGTGCCATCGAGGATGATCAGGGCTGGTTCTACAAATCCACCCCCATAAGCCTCAGGAATGCGTGAGCGCAATACAGGACGCTCGTCGGTGCCACAGAAAATAGTGGCTGATTCTGCGGCAGAGTGCAGCGAACACGACACAGGAAAGGACGCG
>DAMDJY010000003.1:379-31285 GCA_032100225.1 Mobilicoccus sp. | reverse complement strand
GCGTCCTTCGTTGCCAGAGCTCAGTCGTTCTGTGGGAAGCCCAGGTTGAGGCCCCCGTGGCTGGGATGCAACCACCGCGACGTGACGGCCTTGGTCTTCGTGAAGAAGTGGATGCCCTCCATGCCGTGAGCGTGCGTGTCACCGAACAGCGAGTTCTTCCACCCACCGAAGGAGTAGTACGCCATCGGCGTCGGGATCGGCACGTTGATGCCGACCATGCCGACCTGCACCTCGTGCTGGAACCGGCGAGCCGCGCCACCGTCGTTCGTGAAGATCGTGGTGCCGTTACCGAACGGGTTGTCGTTGATCAACGCCAGACCCTCGTCGTAGCTCTTGATGCGCACGACCGACAGCACCGGGCCGAAGATCTCGTCCGTGTAGATCGACATGTCGGGCGTGACCTCGTCGAACAGCGTCGGCAGCAGGAAGAAGCCCTCCTTCGTGCCACCCACCCACTCGCCCTGACGACCGTCGACGACGAGCTTGGCGCCCTCCGCCTCACCGGCGTCCACGTAGCCGCGGACCTTGTCGAGGTGCGCCTTGGTCACGAGGGGACCCATGTCGACGCCCTCCTGCATGCCCTCACCGGTCTTCAACGTCGTCATACGCTCGGTGATCTTGGCGATCAGCTCGTCGGCGATGGAGTCGACGGCCAGCAGCACCGAGATCGCCATGCAGCGCTCACCCGCCGCACCGAAGCCGGCGTTGACGGCCGCGTCTGCAGCGAGGTCGAGGTCGGCGTCGGGCAGCACCAGCATGTGGTTCTTGGCGCCACCAAGGGCCTGCACGCGCTTACCCGCCGCGACTCCGCGCTGGTAGACGTGCTGCGCGATGGGGGTCGAGCCGACGAACGAAATCGACTTGACCTGCGGGTTGTCCAGCAGGGCGTTGACGGCCTCCGCGTCACCGTGCACGACGTTCATCACGCCGTCGGGGAGCCCGGCCTCGCGCCACAGGTCGGCGATCATCATCGTCGCGCTCGGGTCCTTCTCCGAGGGCTTGATGACGACGGCGTTACCCGTGGCAACGGCGACCGGCACGAACCACAGCGGAACCATGGCCGGAAAGTTGAACGGGCTGATGACGCCGACGACGCCCAGCGGCTGCAGGATCGAGTACGCGTCGATGGATGTCGACACGTTCTCCGAGAACCCACCCTTGAGCAGGTGCCCTACACCACAGGCAAACTCGACGACCTCGAGGCCACGGTTGATCTCGCCGATCGCGTCGGGGTAGGTCTTGCCGTGCTCGGTGACGATGGACTTGGCGATCTCGTCCTTGCGCGACTCCAGCAGCTCGCGGAACGCGAACAGCACGCGGGTGCGCTTGGCGATCGAGATCGAGCCCCACTCCTTTGCCGCCTCTGCGGCCTTGGCGACGATCTCGTCGACGAGCTTCTTGCTGGCCAGATCCAGCGTGCCGATGACCTCACCGGTCGCCGGATTGAAGACCTCGGACGTGCGCTCGGCCGTGCCCTCCCAAGAGGAGTGGCCGACCAGGTGGGTGATGCGAGTGGTCACGGAAGAATCCTTTGCTGAGGGGGGAGATAGATAGATCAGTGCTCGTGGAGCGGGAGGCGCGGGTCGACGCTCTGGCCGGGCCAGGTGTCACGGACCCAGGCGTGGGAGGGGTCGTCGCAGATGAGCCAGGCGCGGGTCTCGCCAGGGCCGGCCATGACGTTGAGGTAGTACATGTCGTAGCCGGTGGGGGCCATGGCCGGGCCGTGCCAGCCGTGGGGCACGAGCACGACGTCACCGGAGCGGACCTCGGCGAGCACGTCGATCGGACGCTCGTCGGTGCCGTAGACACGCTGGTAGCCGATGGGGTCCGGCGCGTGGCCGTCCTTCGCGGGGCCGCCGCCGGCCTCGGTCTGCATCTCGAAGTAGTAGATCTCCTCGAGAGCCGTCTCGACGCCCTCGCGCTCCTCGTCGTGCTTGTGCGGCGGGTAGGAGGACCAGTTGCCGGCCGGGGTGATGACCTCGCACGCGATGATCGAATCGGCCTCCAGTACACCGGGGGTGCCGAAGTTCTGCACCTGACGGCTGGCCTGCCCGGCGCCGCGTATCTCGACGGGCACGTCGGCCTTGCGCAGGTGACTCACCGGAACACTCGACGTGGCGGGCGCGAAGCACAACGCCACCCGGCCACCCTGGGGGGCACTGACCTCGAACGACGAGTCGCGACCCACGTAGAGGACATCCGTCGGACCGGCGAACACCGAGTCACGACCCTCCAGGTCGTAGCTGTCGCCGGACGTCACGTCGACGCGGGCAGCGGGGCAGGCGAGCGGAACGATGATGTATTCGTTGCCGGCGGTCTCGACGCGGCGCGTCTCGCCGGGCTCGAGGTCGGCGACGAGCAGGCCGGTGTGGGCCCAGCCGGGGTCGCCGGGCTGGACTTTCACGCTGTAGTCGTCGTCACCGCTGGTGGTGGCGGGCTTGAACCAGTCGCTCATCGGTCTCCTCCGGTGGGGGTGTGGGTGGGGTGCACGAGTCGGGCCGTGATGTCGACGGCCGAGGCAACGTCACCGTCGGGTGGGTAGAGCAGAGCGCGACCGACGACGAGGCCGGCTGCGGTGGGGCAGGTCAGGGCCGATTCCCAGGCCGAGTAGGTCGCCTGCGGGTCGCCCTGGGGGTCGCCGCCGAGCAGGAGCGCCGGCAGCGTCGAGGCCGCCAGCACACGCGGCATGTCCTCCACCACAGGCAGTTTCAGCCACGTGTAGGCGCTCGTCGTGCCGAGCCCGGCAGCGACGTGGATCGAGGTGATGACCGAGTCGGGGTCGAGGTGGTTGACCACCTGACCGGCCTCGCACCTGCCGCTCATGAACGGCTCGACCATGGCCATGAGCCGCGCCTGCGCGAGGTCGCTCACCGCACGGGCACTCGCCTCGAGGGTGGGCGCGGTCGCGGCGTCCTCCAGGGCGATACGGGTGAGCATCTTGCCGCCGTCGAGGCCCCGCGCGACGATGCCGGATGCGGTGTAGCCGGTGAACCGGTCGTCGAACTCGAACGAAGCGCCCTGCAATCCACCGCGATTCATCGACCCGACGGCGACCTTGTCTTCCAGCAGCCCGAGCAGCAGCAGGTCTTCGAGGATGTCGGGGGTGCCCAGCACGCCGTCGACTCCCGGGCGCGAGAGGGCGGTGGCGAGGCGGGCGAGGGTGTCGCCGCGGTCGGCCATCGCGAGGTGATCTCCCCGTACGCCGAGAGCGCCACGGGCGGGGTGGTCGGCGGCCACGAGCAGCAATCGCCCGTCGTCACCGAGCAACGGGCGTCGCCGACGCTGCGCCCACAGCTCCTCGACCCGCTCCGGCTCACGCAGTCGCATCTGCGTCAGGGCCGCCGTGTCGACGGACACCAAGGAGGTCACCGGCCACTCCCCTGAGCTGCGGGTTCGCGCTGATCGCTCTCGTCGGCGTCGCGTGCGGCCAGGAGGTCGTGGACCTCTGCGGTGGTGGGCATCGCGGTCGAGCATTCGAGACGACCGACGACGAGGGCGCCGGCGGCGTTGGCAAAGCGGAGCATCCGTTCGAGGTCCCAGCCCTGTAGCAGTCCGTGGCAGAGGGCGCCACCGAAGGCGTCACCCGCGCCGAGGCCGTTGACGACGTCCATGAGGATCGGCGGAACCTCGACGCGCTCGTCGGCGGTCTTGGCCAGCACGCCCTTGGGCCCCTGCTTGACCACGGCGAGCTCGACGCCGCGCTCCAGAAGCGCGTCGGCCGCACGCTCGGGTTCGGTCTCCCCCACCGCGATCCGGCACTCCTCGCGGTTGCCGACAGCCACGGTGCAGTGCCCCAGAGCAGCCTCGACCTCACGGGTCGCCGATTCCTCGTCGCTCCAGAACATGGCCCGGTAGTCGAGGTCGAGAATCGTGTGGGCTCGCCGCGCTCGACGCTCCCACGCTGCGTGATGCGCGCCGCGAGACTCCGGCGTCGACAGACCCGTGACCGTGGCCCAGAAGATGCCGGCCGATTCGATCTCGCTCAGCGGCATCTCGTCCGCCGTCATCAACAGGTCGGGAGCCTGGGGGTAGCGGTAGAAGTAGAGCGGAAAATCGTCGGGCGGAAACATCTCGCAGAACGTTACCGGCGTGGGCAGCGAGGCGACGCTGGAGACGAACGCGTCGTCCACGCCGAGTCGTCGCAGCTCACGGTGCACGAACCGCCCGAAGGGGTCCTCGCCGGTGCGGGTGATGACGGCCGAGCGGCGCCCGTAACGGGCTGCGGCGACGGCGACATTGGTCGCACTGCCACCGAGGAACTTGCCGAAGGTCTCGACGTCCTCCAGGCCCACGCCGATCTGATGCGGATAGATGTCGACCCCGACGCGTCCGATGGTGATGACGTCGAATCCGCTAGTCGTGTCAGGCATGAGACCCCCAGTGCCTCGTTGTCACATGTGCCGGCCACGGCCCACCCTGCCCTGTGGCACTCCACCTGTCAAGAGTTTGTTAGGACATGAGGACTTTGTAGTGAGTGTGACACTTTGGCAGCCTGCGCTTACCTTTGAGACGTGACCAAGCAGCTGCCCGTGATTATCGACCGCACCTCGCCTGTCCCGCTGTACCACCAGCTGGCCCAGCAGTTGACGGCGGCGATCGAGGGTGGCTTGCTCAAGCCGGGCGACCCCTTCGAGAACGAGTTGTCGCTGGCCGAGCGGCTCGACCTCTCCCGCCCCACCGTGCGTCGAGCCATCGCCGAGATGGTGTCGCAGGGGCTGCTCGTACGGCGCCGCGGCATCGGGACGACGGTCGCCAACGAGGTGATCCACCGCCGCGACGAGTTGACCTCGCTGTACGAGGACCTCGAGCGCAGCGGACGTACGCCGGTCACCACGGTCCTGTCCTACGACGCCGAGGCGTTCAGCGAGCGCGCCGCCACCGCCCTCGGATTGCCGGCCGACAGCCCGATGGTCTCGATCGAGCGGTTGCGTCTCGCCGGTGACGTGCCCCTGGCGATCCTGCACAACTGGCTCCCGCCGCAGTACGCCGACATCACCGAGGCCGAGCTGACCACCACCGGCCTGTACGACCTGCTGCGTCATCGCGGCGCCAAGATGGTCGTCGCCCAGCAGACGATCGGCGCCCGCAGCCCGGGCAGCCGCGAGCGCAAACTCCTGGGCCTGAGCAAGTCGGCGCCCTTGCTGACGATGACCCGCAAGGCGTACTCCGCCGACGGCACCGCCGTGGAGTTCGGCGACCACTGCTACCGCGCCGACCAGTACGCCTTCGACATCACCGTGCACGAGCGCTGATCGGGCTCGACTGCCGACACGACAGTGGGGCTCGCGCCGATCGGCGTGAGCCCCACTGTCGTGTTCAGGAGTGATTACCGCTTGGGCCGCACGGACGAGGAGAGCGTCGAGTCTCCCGGTCCGTCCCAGCCGCCCAGCGCGGTGGGGGTACCGGTCGCCGCGCGTGACACCGGAACTCGGACGGCGATGCGTCCGCCTCCGGGCACGGTGACGGTCCGCTGACCGAGCACGCCCTGCGCGTCCATCAGGGAGACGTGGGCGACGCCCGCGTGTGCTGCGCGAACGGTGACCACGGCCTCGCCGTAGCCCGGACGCACGGATTCGACCCAGCCACCGGTGCGCAGTGAGGCGGACGGTCCGCCGGCGAGCGCCACGTTGTCGGAGACGGACTGCGCCACCGACTGCGGCGAGTCCAGCGAGCTCAGGGCATCGAGCGGCACGACGGGCTCGGTCGGCGTGGTTGAGCGGCCGGCCGGAGCCGTGTAGCCCGGGAGCGTGACCTTGCCCCAGCGGTAGGGGTAACCCTGCACGCCGCCCCACACGGACCAGCCGATGCGGGTCTGGCCCGTCTTGTCCTGGGTGTCGGAGTCGTACGGAAGGATGTTGAGGCCCATGTTGTTCGGGTCGACGGCCATGGGCAGCTCGCTCATGGGGATGGCGACCTCGGCGGTGTAGCCGGTGTAGGGCTCGTTCACCTTGACCGACCAGCGCATGCCCGGAGCCGTCTCGGCGGCGGGACCCTGGTGGTTGTCGGCGTCACGCAGACCACAGGCCGGGCCCTCGGAGGTGAAGGGCAGGATCGCGGCCTTGAACGTCGTCGACGTGTTCTCGGAGGTGCCGCGCGGGTCGATCGCGATCTCGAGCGAGTCGGTGCGCCAGTGCCGCTTGCAGTCGGCCGTGCTCAGCGCGGTGCCCTTGGTGTCATCGACGACCTTGGCCGCGATGTAGAGGGTGTCCTTGTCCCACGTGACCCAGGCCTGACCGCCGCAGTCCTTGGCGTCGGTGCAGGCCGTGCCCTCCCACATGCGGGAGATGTCGAGCGGTGCTCCGGGGTATTCGCCTGCGGAGACGACGCCGTCGAGGGTCGGTGCGCCCTGGGGCGCGACGGCGGTCGGGACGAGTTCGAGCGCCTGCGTCGCGGTGGCCGTGCCGGTGGAGCTGGTGGTGCTCAGCGTGTAGGCGTAGTCGCCGCCCGGGGCGCCGGTCTTGAGCGAGGTGTCGGTGTTGGTGACCTGGAAGGTGACGGTGGCCGAGGCCCCGGCCGCGAGCGGACCGTAGGGCTTGCTCGCCTCGGCCACGGTGAAGCCGGCGGGCGGCGCCATCGTCACGGTGCCCGACTGGGTGGTGGTGCTCGTGTTGGTGACGACGACCGGCACCTCGCGGCTGCCGCCGGTGGGCAGCGTGAGCACGGGCATGACGGTGCCGCTGAGTTGTGGGACGCCGGCCTGACGTGCCCACGTCTCGAACTCGGCGACCTGCGGGAGGTACTGCTGGTGGGCGACCACGGCGGGTGAGACGGTGACCGCGCGGTCGACGTAACCGGTGCCCTGGGCGGCGGACAGCTTGAGACCCAGACGCGCGCGGCCGCCGGTCGCCGCATCACGCGGTGCGGTGACGGTGAACGAGACCGTCGCCGACTTTCCGGGGGCGATCCGCTTGGGCAGATCCTTCGCGCGCAGCGACCATCCGGCGGGCGCCATCGGCGTCGCCGTCAAGCGGGTCAGGGCGTTCTTCGCAGGAGCCGTGACCGTGAACGTGCCGGTCAGCGAGCCGCCTGGCTGGATGTCGGCAGCCTTGAGGGAGATCTCGGCGCGCGTGCCGAGCGGGAGGCCACCCTTCGCGCGGGTCAGTGCCCCGGCGATGGCGCCGTCGGGAGCGGTGGCGGCCTCCGAACCGGGAACGGGGATCGGCACGACCGACTCGATCTGGGTGAACGTGTCACACCCGATCTGGTTCGGGTCCGTGGAGACATCGGGGAATCCGCCCCAGCCCTGGGTGACGTACTGGCGCTGCGCCTCACGCTCCACCGCGGCCCAGGTGCGGCCGTCGGGAGCCTTCGCGCCGCCCCACACGCCGTAGACGTTGCGGGTCGTGTCCTTGGCCGCGAGCGTCGTGGCGCAGCTCGGGCCCGGCTGTGAGGTGCCGGCGAACGACCTGGTCAGCAGGCGCGAGGGCTGCCAGGTGCTCAGGCCCTCCTTGAGCTGCTCAGGGAATCGCGTGGGGTCACCGGCGGCCCGGAACGCCTCGACGGCAATGCGCGCGGCCTCCTGGTGGTTGCCGTGGTTGCCCGGGGAAGGCGCCGTGTCCATCGTGACGAGAACCTCGGGCCGGGTCTGACGCACGATGCGGACGGCGCGGGCCAGGGTGTCGTCGTGGTCCCAGACCTTGGCGGTCAGCGGCTGCGAGACGGAGTAGTAGAAGTCGACCTTGTCGAGGTTGTAGATGTTCTCGATACCGGCCTTGGCGACGGCCTTGCGCTCTTCGGCCTCGCGCAGCAGACCGAGCGCCGGACCCTCCTCGGGCCCTGCGGCGTTGCCGCCGCCCTCACCACGGGTGATCGTGATGACGCCGGTCTTGACCCCGTACTTCTGCTTCCACAAGCCCAGGGTCGAAAGGCTGCCGGCCTCGTCGTCGGGGTGGGCACCGATGTAGAGCAGGCCCAGGCCCACGGGCTTGCCGAGGGAGGTGTCCTTGCTCTGCGCGCCCCGACCGAAGGCCGAGAGCGTGCCCGTGCCGGGATCCTTGGGGGCCGCGAAGGCGGGCCCGCCTGCGAGGACCGTCGCGGCGACGGCCAGGGTGACGATGCCGGTGCGTGCGGGACGCCCGAGTTGGGGTGTTTCCATGCCGTGCTCCTTGGGGGGAAAGGAGCCGGGGTCACTCGCGGACGGCGCCCTCGAGCATCCCGGCGATGAAATGCCGTTGCATGAACAGGTAGACCACGACCACCGGCAGCGCGACGATGACGGCGCCGGCAGCCAGCAGAGTGAACCCCTGGGTGTATTGGCCCTGGAAGAAGGCCAGTCCGAGCGGCGCGGTGCGCAACTCGTCGGTGTTGGCCATGACCAAGGGGATGAGGAACTCGTTCCACGTCCACATAAACGTGAGGACCACCAGGGTGGTGATGGCCGGGCGGGCCAGGGGCACGAGCACGAGCCACAGGGTCTGCCAGGTGGAGGCGCCGTCGAGGCGGGCGGCCTCGACGATGGATCGGCTGGAGGCGCGGAAGTAGGTGCGCAGCCAGAAGGTGCCGAAGGCGACGGATTGCGCCACCTGCGGCAGCACGATGGCCCAGATCGTGTTGGTCAACCCGAGGGTCTGCAGGTCGAAGTAGAGCGGAACCACGATGGCCTCGGCGGGCATCATGATGCCGAGCAGGAACAGGTAGAACAGCACGGTCTGACCGCGAAAGGTCATGGCACCCAACGCATATCCGGCCATGATCGAGCACGGCGTGGCGATGAGCAGGGTCAGGGCCGAGACGAGGACGCTGGTGCGCATCAGCGACGCGAAGTGCCCCTGCTCCCACGCTGCAGCGAAGTTGGCGAGCCCGCCGGGCGAGCCGGGGTCACTACCGAAGGCGCCGATGACGATGGTGAGGATCGGGTAGATCGCGAACACCGCGAACAGCCCGAGGATGGCGTAGTTGGCGAGGGCCTCCCCGCGGCTGATCTTCACGAGCGACTCGGTTCGACGAACCTCGTGATGAGGTAGGAGATGAAGAAGACGACGGCGGTGAGCGTGACGCCGATCGCACACGCCAGGCCGACCTGGCCCGTCTCGAACGCCCGGTGGTACACCTCGTAGGAGGGCACCGACGTCTGGTTGCCCGGCCCGCCCTTGGTGGTGACGTAGACAAGGTCGAAGGTCTTGAGTGCCGCGATGACCGTGAGCGTCAGGGCGACGGAGATCTCGCCGCGCACGGCGGGCAGGGTGATCGAGAAGAACTCTCGGATCGGGCCCGCGCCGTCGAGCCGCGCCGCCTCGTAGAGCGACTTGTCGATCTGCGCCATGCCACCGAGCATCAGCACCGTCACCAGGCCGGTCTCGAACCAGGTGCCGATGAACCCGACGGCCGGGAGCGCGAGCGCGTAGTCACCGAGCCAGGCCCGCCCGAGTCCGCCGAGGCCGACCAGGTCCAGCGCCGAGTTCAACGTGCCGTCGGGCGCGTAGATCCGCCGCCACGCGACCGCGACGACGACCATCGCCACGACCTGCGGCAGAAACACGACGGTGCGAAAGAAGCCAAGGCCCCGCACCTTGGCGCGGTTGAGCAGCGCCGCGAGCAGCAGCCCAACGCAGAGCGGCAGCACGGCGAAGAACAACATGAGGATGAGCGCGTGCCCGAAGGCCGCACGCAGCGCCTCGGAGCCGAACACCTCCACGTAGTTGTCGAACCCGACCCAGGTGCCCAGCGTCAGACCGTCCCAGTCGTAGAGGGAGATCTGCACGGCCCGGCCCAACGGAAAGAGCAGGAACGCCCCGTAGATCGCAAATGCCGGCAGGGCGTACAACCACCCCACGCCGCGCGGCTCGCCCGGAGACCCCCCACGGGTCCTCCGGGCCGGCCGCGGTGCCGCATGCGCTGAACTGCCCACGTCAGCCCTGAGCGGAGGTGAAGTCCGAGTAGTCCTTCTCGAGCTTCTCGAGGGTCTGGTCGGGAGTGGCCTTCTTGGCGAGCATGTCCTGCAGGCCCGCGCCGATGGTGTCGCTCATCGTCGGCGTCGCCCAGTCGAGGTAGGGCAGCAGACCCTCGTTCTTGGTGGTCGTGTCGAACGCGGTGAAGACCTCCTGGCCGAGGGCATTGGGGGCCTCCTGGGCAGCGGTGTCGACGACCGGCAGGTTCTCGGTCTCGGCGATGATCTTCATCGCGTCGGGGCTGGTCACGTAGTTGATGAACGCCGCGGCCGCATCGGGGTTCTTGGCCTTGTGGGTGATGGCGAAGGGCAGACCCGTCGCGCCCGTGGTGTAGCTCGTGCCGCCGGCCTGCGCGGGCGGAGGAAGCATGAAGCCGACCTTGTCGCCCATCGCCTTGGAGATGTCGGCCTGCAGCCACGTGCCGCCGATGAGGTAGACACCCTCGCCCTTGGTGAACGCCTGCCACGCCGGGTCGTAACCCTGGCCGTTGAAGCCCTCGTTGAAGTAGCCCGCATCGACCCACTCCACGAGCTTGCCCGCCGCAGCCTTGTTGCCCTCGGAGGTGTACGAGGCGCCCGGGTTGCCGTAGCCGAGGTTGCGGATCGCCTCGGGCTTCTCGTACTGACCCTGGACCAGACCGAACACGTGCACCGCAGGCCACTTGTCGAGGTTGCCCAGCATGAGCGGCGTCTCGCCCTTGGCCTTGGCGGCCGCCAGCGACGACTCGAACGAGGCCCAGTCCTTGGGCTGCTCGACGCCGAGCTCGTTGAGCTTCTCCTTGTTGACGTAGACGCCGACGACCTCACCCATCTGCGGAAGGCCGTAGAGGTTACCCGAGCCGAAAGTCTTACCGTCGGGCGAGTACGACGACGCCGCACGCAGCGACTGGCTGTACCGCTTGTCCCAGCCGTACGCCTGCATCCACGGGTCGAGCGGCACGAGCTGCCCGGCCTTGACGAACTGACCCATCTGCGAGCGCGTGTTGTTGGCCTGCACCACATCGGGCGCGTCGTTGCCCGACAGGGCGAGGCGCAGCGTCTTGGTCAGGTCGTCGAACGAGCGGGAGACCCGCTTGATCTTGATGTTGGGGTATTCCTTCTGGAACCCGTCGATCAGGGTCGTGAGCTGCGCGTTTCCACCGCCACGGACCTCCTGGTCCCACACCGTCAGCGTCACGTCACCGAGCGCGGCCGCGTCGGTCTGCACCGCACGCTCGGTCGGCTGCGGCGTGCCGCCGCCCGCAGGGGTGGACGATCCCGGCGCACACGCCGTCACACCCAGCGCGGCCAGCACCGCGATCGTCGAGAAAGCCGTCTTCTTCATGAGTTCTCCTTTGCGGGCGCGACGGTCAGACATCGGACCGTCGGGCAATGGTGGCAGCGGCGCGCCGGACCGCGTACGGCGGGACCTCCGGAACGAGGTCGTCGAGAAATTCGTAGCGGCGCAACACGGCACGGTGCAGCGCCGAGGTGGAGGTGGAGGCGCGCTGGGCGTGCCACCAGTCTGCGATGTCGCCCCAGCCGGGAGCGGCGAGTGATCCACCGAATTCCTGCACGGCCAGGGCCGAACAGAGTGCGGCGAACGACAGACGGTGCTCGAGGTTCCACCCGGCGAGGGTGCCGAGCGACAGGGCCGCGCAGAACACGTCGCCCGCGCCGGTGGGGTCGGTCGAGTCCACGCGCAGAGCCGGGACGTTGGCCTCCTCGCCCGTGGAGGAGTCGATGGCGAGCGCGCCGTGCCGACCGTTGGTGACCACGGCCAGCGGCACACGGTCGGCGATCGTGTAGAGCGCGTCGTAGGGAGTCTCGGTGCGGGTGTAGGCCATGGCCTCGACGATGTTGGGCGTGAACGCGTGGCACCGGTCGAGCGGATCGAGAGTGCGCGGATCCCACACGCCGCTGCCGTCGAACCCGACATCGGCGAACAACAACGCGCCGTGCTCGCGGGAACGGTCGATCCACGCGAGTTCCTCGGCCTCGTCGACCGGGACGAGGTCGAAGAGCACCGCCCTGCTGCGCGGCGGGTCACCGATGAGCACATTGGCGCTGACCGGGGCGTCGTGACCGTGGGTGATCATGCGGCGATCACCCTCGTGGGAGATCGACACCGTCACCGGGGAGTGCCACTGATCGAACCGGCGGGAGCACGACAGGTCGATGCCCTCCTGATCGGCCAGGGTGCGCCAGCAGAAGTCGCCGTAATCGTCGTCACCGAACGCCGCCGCGAGACCGGTGCGCAGCCCGAGCCGCGCCGAGGCCACCGCGAGGTTGGCGACGCCGCCGGGGCACGAGCCCATTCCGTCGGCCCAGATCTCCTCACCACCGGCAGGCATGCGGGAGAGCCCGCTGAAGATGATGTCGAGAAAGACCATGCCGTGCAGCATCACGTCGAGCTCGGGATCGCCCGGGGCACGGAGGGCCGCCAACGGGTCGAACGAAGTGGGAGTCACGGGCGCCTCGAGATGCCGGGGGTGAGTTTCCCCTGATCATCGTCCCGAAGCACCTGAAGCGCAATCATTCCCGCACGCTGATGCAGGGCATTCTGGGGCGAGGTGCGGTGCAGTGTGGGACGAGGCGGAGCGGTGCCCTGCCGAACTCCGGGCGCACTCGTGTCCCGGCGCACTCGTAGACCAGAATGGCGGTGGAGCCTCCCGGCACGGCGGGGCGCACCGACGACACGGAGGTGTGGGGAATGCGGTTGACGATCCTCGGCGGAGGCGGCTTTCGGGTTCCGCTCGTGTACGGCGCCCTGCTGCGCGACATCCACCCCGGGCGAGTGGACTCGGTGGTGTTGCACGACGTCGACGCCGACCGGCTCGAGGTCATCACCCACGTGCTCATGCAGATGGCCGCCGGGCACCCCGACGCCCCGTCGATCGAGGCGACGACCGACCTCGACCGAGCTGTTGAGGGAACGGATTTCGTGTTCTCGGCGATCCGGGTGGGCGGACTCGCGGGCCGCACGTGTGACGAGCGGGTCGCGCTCGACCTCGGCGTGTTGGGGCAGGAGACGACAGGCCCCGGAGGGCTGGCCTACGGGCTTCGCACCCTGCCCGTTGCCCTCGACATCGCCGAGCGGGTCGCGCGCCTCGCGCCGCAGGCCTGGTTCATCAACTTCACCAACCCCGCCGGCATGATCACGCAGGCGATGTCGAGCATCCTTGGCAACCGCGTGATGGGCATCTGCGACTCCCCGCTCGGGCTTGGCCGCCGCGCCGCCCACGCTCTCGGGTTGCCCGGTGACGAGGTCGGATTCGGCTACTCCGGGCTCAACCACCTGGGCTGGTTGCAGACCCTCACCTACGCGGGCCGCGACGTGCTGCCCGAACTGCTGGCTCGCCCCGACCTGCTGATGACGACCGAGGAGGGGCGCCTGTTCGGGCCCGACTGGCTGCAGAGCCTCGGCGCCATCCCCAACGAGTACCTCTACTACTACTACTTCACGCGCGACGCGCTCGCCGGCATCACGGGCAGTGCCGAGACCCGCGGGGAGTACCTGCTGCGCTCGCAGGCCGAGTTCTACCGCGCCGTCGGAGCTGCGCCGCAGCAGGCGCACGAGCTGTGGGTCGACACCCGCCGCCGCCGCGACGAGACGTACATGGCCGAGGCCCGCGCCGAGGGTGAGGAGCGCGACGAGACCGACGTGGCCGGTGGTGGCTACGAGGGTGTCGCACTCGCATTGATGGCCGCGATCAGCCGCAACGAGCGCGCGACGATGCTGCTCAACGTGCGTAATGGACACGCGATCCCCGGGGTTGCGCCCCACGCCGTGGTCGAGGTGCCGTGCGCCGTGGACGCGACTGGCGCCCGCCCCCTGGCCGCCGAGGCCCTGACCGGTCACGAACTGGGCCTCGTCCAGCAGGTCAAGGCCGTCGAAGAGCTGACCATCCGGGCAGCACTCGAGGGGTCCGAATCGCTCGCCGTCCAGGCCTTCGCCCTGCATCCCCTCGTGGATTCGGTGACCACCGCCCGCACTCTCCTGAGCGGCTACCGCGAGCGCATCCCCAGCCTGAACGCCGTGTTCTCGGGGCGGTGAGGCCTCGACGCTGGCGGGTCAGACACGAGGTGGTGCCGTCGTGGACCGGACGACGAGCCGAGGCGTGACGACGATCGGCGCCCCCTGAGGCGGATCGCCCTCGGCGCGGGCGATGGCTCGCCTGATGGCCGCGGCAGCCAGCTGTTCCGGCTCCTGCGAGACGGTGGTCAGCCCGATCGTGGTGAGCGCGGACATGCGGGTGTCGTCGTAGCCGACGACCGAGACGTCCTGTGGAACGCGCACGCCCTGGGCTCGCAGAGTCAGGAGCAACCCGATCGCCATCATGTCGTTGTGCGTGACCACCGCCGTGGGCAGCTCGGAGCGAGCCAGCAGAGCATGGGCTGCCGCGACCCCCGCCTCCTCCGTCGGGTAGCCAGGGAGCACATCGAGGTCGAGTCCCGCACTGCGCGCAGCGAGTTCGTACCCGTGCCTGCGGCCGACGCTCATCGCGGCGTCTCCACCGTCGACGAAACAGACGCGCCGATGCTCCGCCTCGACCAGATGCTCGACCACCGCGGACATTCCGGCGGCGTCGTCGGCTCGCGCGACCTCGGCGCCAGGAGCGGCCAGGTCGGACCCGAGCAACACCGTGGGGACCCGGCTCGCGATGCCCGCCAGAGCCGTCGCGTCGACGTCGGGGCTGATGAGGAGGACCGCGTCGCACCGCTCGTGCCGCAGGCTCTCGACCGCGTCGGGCACGGACCGCTGCGGCGTCGTCCCCGAGAGGACGAGGTCGTAGGGGGTGTCGGCCAGCGCTGCGTAGAGCGACTCGACGAGGGCCGAGTGAAAGGTCTGGTGCAACCAGAACGTGACACCGACCAGGTGCGACCGGTGTTCGCGCAATCCCCGCGCTCGGCGGTCGGGTCGGTAACCGAGGCGGTCTGCAGCCTCACGCACGAGTGCTCGACTGCGTTCGGACACACCGGGATCCCCGCGCAAGGCCACTGAGACCGACGACACCGACAGGCCGGTCTCGGCCGCGAGGTCGACGATCGTGACGCGACGGGGTGGCGCCATCCGTCCTCCTGACCTGGTGCGGGTATATGTCCTGACAATCTATTGACAGGGATGCGAGCGCGGGCCTAGGTTCGAGACTACCGGAACGTTCCGGTAGCGCCCTGGGTCGGACAGAGTCGAGGCGCACCGCGATGCAGAGAGGCATCCCATGACAGCCCCGACGAAACCCCTGTCCGTCGCCGTCATCGGCGCGGGAATGGCGGGACGCAGCCACGCCAACGGGTGGCGGCTGGCCACCACGATGTTCGACATCGAGGGGCTGCCCCCGGTGCGCCTGGCCGCCATCGCCGACGCCAACCTGCCGCTCGCGCAGGACTGTGCCAAGCGGTACGGGTATGAGCAGGCCTACGGATCCTGGGAAGAGGTCGCGGCCGATCCCGACATCGACATCGTGTCGATCGTCGTGGGCAACGACCTGCACCGGCCGATCGCCGAAGCCATGGTCAAGGCGGGCAAGCACGTGCTGTGCGAGAAGCCGTTGGCCGGCACCCTCGAGGACGGCCGCGCGATGGCCGAGCTCGAGCAGGGAGCTGCCAAGGAGGCCGGTGTCGTCACGGGCGTCGGGTTCACCTACCGCCGCAACCCCGCCATGGCCCGCATCGCCAAGCACGTCCACGACGGCGACCTCGGCACCCTCAGCCTCGTCGAGGCCCGCTACAACTGCGACTACTCCTGCGACGCCGAGTCGCCGCTGACCTGGCGGTTTACCGGTCCTCTCGGGTCGGGAGCACTCGCAGACCTGGGCGCCCACATGATCGACCTCGCGGAGTTCGTCGCGGGCCCGATCGAGTCCGTCTCCGGTGGTGACCTCTCGATCCTGATCCCTCAGCGACCCAAGCCTCTCGGGTTCGTCGTCGGTCACGGCAAGGCGCCCGTGAGCGATGAGACCGGCGCCGTCACCAACGAGGACACCGCCACCTTCACGGCGCACTTCGCGAGCGGGGTCTCCGGCAGCTTCGCCTGTTCGCGCACCGCGTTCGGCAAGCCCAACGGCCTCGAGATCGAGGTCTACGGCCTCAAGGGTCGCGTCGCCGCCGACTGGCAGCGCCCCGCGGAGTACACCCTCGACGACGAGCAGGCCGCGCCGGGTACTCGCGGTGCGCGTCAGATCATCGCCGGCCCCCACATGCAGTACTACTCAGGTGGCTACCCGATGCAGGCCCCCGGCAACGGCGGCGGCAACCTCGAGATGTTCGCCTACCAGTGCCGCGCCTTCCTCGACCAGGTCGTCGGCCTCGACTCCGACACCCCCGCCTGCGCGACGTTCACCGACGCCTACCGCACGATGCTCATCGGCGAGGCGGTCGTGACCTCCTACCAGAACGACGGCCGATCGGTCGCCGTCCCCGCTCACGGAAGCGAGATCTGACCATGAAGTTCGGCGCCTACACCGCCTGCCTGGCGGACCAGTCCCTGCCGCAGATGCTCGACACGTTGAAGGGGCTCGGCCTCGCCTCGGTCGAGGTCAACTCGGGCGGGTTCATCCCGACCCCGCACCTGCCCGTCGACCAGTTGATGAGCAGCGCAGCCGCCCGCGACGACTACCTGGGCGTCTATGCGGAGAAGGGCATGGAGCTGACGGCTCTCAACTGCAACGGAAACCCGTTGTCGCCCAACGCCTCCGACGGCCCCAAGCATGCGCATGACGTGCGCACGAGCATCGAGTTGGCCTCCAAGCTCGGCGTCAAAGACGTCATCACGATGTCGGGCCTGCCCGGCGCGGAGCCGGGCGCGACCTACCCGACGTGGGTCGTCAACGCCTGGCACGGTCAGGACCAGGACATCCTCGCCTACCAGTGGCCGATCGCCGTGAAGTTCTGGAAGGAGATGGACGCCTTCGCCCGCGATCACGACGTCCGCGTCGCGCTGGAGCTCCACCCCCGCAACCTGGTCTTCAACGCGACCACCTACCAGCGGCTGCAGCACGAGACGGGCGCGACCAACATCGGGGTCGAGATGGACACCAGCCACCTCATGTGGCAGCAGATGGATGTTCCCACCGTCATCCGCGCCCTGGGTGACCGCATCTTCTTCGCCGCCGCCAAGGACGTGAAGCTCTTCGACGGCGTCAAGACCAAGGGTGTTCTCGACGTCGACTTCACCCCGGTGCCTGCCGATGCCGAGAGCAAGACCCCGGTCGGCTACCACCACTGGGTCGCGACGTGGCCGGAGGACCCGGCCTGGCGTTTCGTCGCCGTCGGTGTCGGTCACGACGTCGACTACTGGGTGGAGGTCCTCACCGCTCTCCGCGAGGTGAACGAGGACATGGTCATCAACATCGAGCACGAAGACGCTGCCATGTCGACCATGGACGGCCTGTCCCTGGCAGCCAAGACCCTCCTCGAAGCCGCCTCCCGCCTCTGACCTGCACACCGATCTGCCGACAGGCGGGTACCCACTCCACGGGGTGAGTACCCGCCTGTTGCCGTCAATGAACGGGCCCGCCCGTGACGACACCCTCCAGATAGGCATTCAGGCGCTCGCGGCTGAGCAGTCCGTTCATCGCTCTGGCCAACGAGTCCCGCTCCTCGTCGCCCACGACCGCGAGGACCGAGGAGTGCGCAACCGGCCCCAAGGTGGCGGCTGCCTCACACCCCAGGCGGTGAGCGCCCGCCAGATCGATGTCGAACGCGTACCGCTCAAGGGCGTCATCCCGCCACAGCCGTTCTCGGTAGATGCCCGATGACGCTGCCGCGAGAATCGTCTCCAAGTCCAGAGCGTCTTTGCGGTGGGTGTGGTCTCCGCGGTCCCGCCACGCCAGGATTCTGAGGATGCTCTGAGACTCGAGCGACGCAACCGCCACCCGTGAGCCTCCCGGCAGGGTCGCGAGCACCGGCCGTTCAGCGGCTTCCGCAAAGCCCGTCACGTCGAGAACATGGTCGTTGTCGAACGTCACCGTTCGAGAACTGTCCTCGGACGGGCCGTAGGGAATGACGTCGACAGGAGTGCCACGGAATTCATAGTGCGGCAGCGTCCGCAAGGGGCGGATCTCACCGAATCCCGCGAGCTCCGAGGCGTCGTGATGGCGACCGCGATGTCGATATCCCTCGTGGCTCGGTCGATCGGTAGCTCACCGGCCGCCGAGGCGAGCAGATCTCTGGCGACCGCGCCCACGATGAGGACTGGACCGATGCGTGGCTCGAGATACGCAACCAGGTCGGACAACGCCTCGTACGGAATGGGGAGGTCACGCCTCGTCGAGGCGTCGTAGGAGTGCATCGGTCCTCCTCAGCTCGGCAGCGATCTCGATCTGCCGTGGATCGTCCGAAGCCAGTAGATCCGCATAGATAAGCGGTGTGGGTGCGACCAATGCACCCGAGTCCGGCGTCCACCACAGAGCTCGGACGAGAAGAGTGCCCTCGTCGTCTCGAACCAGCTTGGCCGCTCCCACGATGGGCCCGACCGAGGCGGGCGCGTAGATGATGCCGCTACTCCCCCGGAGAGGAAGGCCGAACTCGGCCGCTGCATCCTCACCGCCCAAGACTGCGCCCACATCGAGCAGCGCCCGACGAACCTCGTCGTCCCCGGACCACTCTGCCCGGTGGACAAATCGGTGGCGAGGCTCTCGCAGACGGCGGTCTTGCAGGTAGCCCCAGACCCAGCTCTGGAAGAGATCGCCCGTACGATCCAGGCCGCCGTCGTGCAGATGACGGCCGGCGCGAAGGTCAGCCAACACGGCTTGAGCGGAGCCTACCGAGACCCGCGCCGCCGCCGCGATCTCTCGAACCGTCGGGTCACCCGCACGTTCGGGCGCGGCCAACAGCGTGAGCATCACCCGCAGTCCACTGCTCCGCGCAGTCGGACCGCTGCCCGCCGGCCGTCGCGGCGCAGGCATCTTCCCTTCGGCACGGATCTCCACGATCAAGCCCGGCAGTCGAACGGAGGCATTGCCCGTCGTGTCGACGTAGTTGACGCCCCGCTCGCGCCACGCTGAGGCCTGTCGCCGGGAGACGTAGTCGGCCGCGACCACCACAGGAGGTCCGAACTCCAGGGCGCGGTCGAGTGCCTGCCGATCGAGCGGCCTGCCGCGCAGATGAGACTGGACGTTGACCGGATGCCGAAGACCGTCGGCCGTGAGGACCACGCGGCCGTTTCCTACCTGCTCCCATGCCACCCCGTGACGCTCCAGCACACTCAATGCGGCGTCGGCGACACCCGCGGGGCCTGTGCTGTTCATCATCGTCACGTGTTCATTCCAATTGAACAGTTCTGAGTATCGAACACCCTCCCGCTGGTGGGGGGGCTCAGAGGAAGGTCAGCTGCACCGCGCTGATCGCGACGAAGCAGGTGACGATGCGGGTGAACCACACCTGATTGATGCGGCTCACGGCCCAACGCCCGAGGGCTGCCCCGATGAGCACCACGGGCGCGAGAAGCGGCAACAACAGCAGGCTGCGGTGCGTGACCAGGCCGAGGCCCACCATGAACGGCAACTTGATCAGATTGACCGCCATGAAGAACCACGCCGTCGTCCCGAGGAACGTCCACTTCTCCCGCTGCTCACGCAGCAGGTAGAGGTTCATCGGCGGCCCACCCGCATTGGCGACCATCGTGGTGAACCCTGCGAGCGCACCGTAGACCCGCCCCGCCACGCGCGACCCCGTCTGCGCGGCCGGACGCCTGGACGCCACCAGCTGCACCACGAGCAGCACCAGCAGGATGACGCCGATCGTGCGGCGCAGGACCAGGTCGTCGACGAGCCGCAGGAACACGACGCCCCCGCCCACGCCGATGAGCACCGGCAGCACGAGACGCAGGAGCAGGCGTCGATCCACCGACCGGCGATAGGCCCAGGTCGCCACCAGGTCGCCCACCAGCAACAACAGCAGCAACGTGCCCGTCGACTCCCTCGCCGGTAACGCCTGCGCGAACAACCCGACCGCCACCATCGCCGCCCCACCGATCGCCGTCTTGGCGAACCCCACGATCAGGGCCCCCGCCACGAGCAACGCCCACGCGAGCACGGTCAGATCCGGCACGACGACGACCTCCGTTCGACGTTGCGGCCATGCGTCAGGCCCGGCCCCGAGATGGCGATGTGGGGGCCGGGCCTGCGCATGACTTGCGTGTGCGTCACAGGTAGTGGCGCTGAACCTTCTTCTCCTGCACGTACTCGGCGGAGGCGGTCTGCGTGGATTCCAGCTCGGAGACCTCGCTGACCGGCACGTCCCACCAGGCACAGCCGGGCGGGTTGGGGCCGAGCAGGTCGGTCTCGATGTAGAGCACGACCGGACCATCGACGTCGTCCGCGGCGGCGAACTGCGTGCGGAACTCCTCGATGCCGTTGCAGCGCAACACCGTTGCGCCCCAGCTGGCGGCGTTGGCCGCGAGGTCGAACGGCACCTCCTCGCCGTCGAGTCGCCCGGATTCGGAGTTGCGCATGCGGTACTTGGTGCCGAACCGCTGCGAACCGCGCGACTCCGACAAGGCGCCGATCGAGGCGTAGCCGTGGTTCTGCAGCAGCACCACCGTGATCTTGAGGCGCTCGGACACGATGGTCGCGAGCTCGCTCGGCAGCATCTGGTACGTGCCGTCGCCGACGATCGCGACGACGCGACGGTCTTCGTGCCCCGCCGAATCGAGCGCGAGCCGGACACCCATGGACGCCGGGATCTCGTAGCCCATGCACGAGTAGGCGTACTCCAGGTGGTACTGCTCGGGAGTGGTCGCGCGCCAGAGAGTCTGCAGGTCACCGGGCATGGAGCCGGCAGCGTTGATGACGACGTCGTGCGGAGCCATGAGCTCGTTGAGCGCGCCGAACACCTCGGTCTGAGCCGGAAGCGGCTGGTGGTCGCGGTGGTAACACTCCTCGATCACGTCGTTCCACTCGTCCCACAGCGTCGCGGCGCGCTGTTGGTACGCCTCGTCCGTGCTCCACCCCTCCAGCGCCTTCTGCAACGCGGTCAGAGTCTCGCGGGCGTCGGCCACGACCATCGTCGCGGAGTGCTTGGCCGCATCGAAGGCCATGACGTTGACGTTGACGAACCGCACCTCGGGATTGGCGAACACCGTGTGGGAGGCGGTCGTGAAGTCCGAGTACCGCGTGCCGATGCCGATGACGACGTCGGCCTCACGCGCCAGGGTGTTGGCCGCGTTGTTGCCGGTCGAACCGACACCACCGACGGAGAGCGGGTGATCGAAGTTGATCGCCCCCTTGCCCGCCTGGGTGTCGGCCACGGGAATGCCAGTGGCCGTGGCGAACTCACGGAGTTGCTCGGAGGCGCGCGAGTAGATCGCTCCACCGCCGGCGACCACCAGAGGCCGCTTGGCGTTCCGGATGATCTCGACGGCCCGCGCGAGTGCGGCAGGCTCGGGCACCGGGCGGGCGACATGCCACACGCGCTTGGTGAAGAACTCGACCGGCCAGTCGAACGCCTCGGCCTGGATGTCCTGCGGCAGACAGATCGTCACCGCGCCGGTCTCGGCCGGTTCGGTGAGCACCCGCATCGCCGCGAGCAGGCTCGGGATGAGCTGCTCGGGGCGGTTGATGCGATCCCAGAACCGGCTGACCGGCTTGAACGCGTCGTTGACCGAGATGTCGAGGCTGCGCGGGTCTTCGAGCTGCTGCAGCACCGGGTCGGGATAGCGGGTAGCGAACTGGTCCGAGGGGAACAGCAGCACCGGAACCCGGTTGGTCGTCGCCAGCGCGGCACCGGTCACCATGTTGGTGGCGCCGGGGCCGATCGACGTCGTGACGGCGAGCGTCGTCAACCGATCGGTGGTCTTGGCGTACCCGGCCGCGGCGTGCACCGCACCCTGCTCGTTGCGGGCGAGGTAGTACGGCAGCCGTACGCCGTCCTGCCCCTCGTCCGCGGCCACCTGATCCTGCAGCAACGCCTGCCCGAGCCCGGCGACGTTTCCGTGCCCGAAGATGCCGAACATGCCGGCGATGAGCCGCTGCTCGACGCCGTCACGCTCGGAGAACTGGTTGGCCAGAAACCGCACCACGGCCTGACCGACGGTCAACCGAACGGTCTTCGCGTCGGCATAGGGGTAGTGAGAGGTCATCGTCGATCTCCTCGAAGTCGCGGGCGCCGGTGGCGGATCAGGCCGGAATGAGGATGTCACGCACGACCTGGTCGAGTTCCTCATCGGCAGCGAGGAACTGGCGCAGGGTCTTACGGGTGGCACCGAAGGAGTCGAACTCCGCCGGGGTCATGCCGTCGACGTCGTAGGCCTTGCGAAACTCCGGCAGCTTCTCGTACAGGGCGTCGATGATGGCCTGGTCGACGGGTTCGCTCATGCGCTCGGGCAGCTCTTCGCCGCCGTCGACGATCTGCTTCTGCCACTTGAACGGCGGGGAGATGACGACGTCGCCGCCGACGAACTCGCTGAGCTGCTTGGTGTTGCGGAACGCGGCCGACAGCAGACGCGACCGCAGTCCGCGCTCGGCGAAGATGCCGTACGCCTTCTTGAACGCGGCGATGCCGGCCCACTCCAGGTACTCGGGGTCGATGTCGACGCCGTCCTTCTTGACGCACTCCTTGAGCCAGTCGTCGAGGCGACCGCACATGATGGTGACGACCGGGCCCATGCCCTCGATGCTCTTGCCCTCGGCCTCGCGGCGCTTGAGGCCACGCTCGATGGCCTCACCCGCGGCGACGGCCTGCGGCACGGTGAACGAGACGGTGACGTTCATGTTGACGCCGCGGTACGTGGCCTCTTCGATCGCGTCGATACCGGCCTTGGTGGCGGGGATCTTGACGATGATGTTGTCGGCCAAGCCGGAGAAGTACTCGGCCTGATCGGCCAGTTTGGCGGCGCTGCGAGCCAGACGCGGGTCCGTCTGCATCGAGAGGCGACCGTTGCGGCCCTGGTACTTCTCGAACGCGGGCTCAAGCAGCTTGGCGGCGTCGATGGAGAGCTCCTCGACGACCTTCCAGCCGATCTCCGACTCGCTTGCCTCCGGCATCTCGGCGTCGAGCTCACGGATGCGCGCAGTCCAGCGCGGGAGGTCGGCCTTGACGCAGGCCACCGCGATCACGGGGTTGCACGTCGCCCCGACGGCGCCGTAGGCGATCGACTGCTTGAGCTCGTCCGGGTTGGCCGAGTCGTTCCACAGGACCGTGGTGGGGTTGGCCTCCACCATCGAGTTGAGGTTGGTGCTCATCAGATTGCCTCCATACGCACGTCGGCGTGCGGCTCCGTCGGTGTCCCTGCCATTCAAGCCTCGCCACCCGCCCCTGTCAACCTAATGTCCTGACAAAGTGACAAGCATTCTGTTCTCGCCCGTCTCTCGTGATGCGGGCATGCCGAAGGGCCGGCACCCACCCATGTGGGATACCGGCCCTTCTGATGCGACGGCCACCAGGGCCGATGCGTCAGCGTGCGACGACAGACACCTTGACGGTCGCGAGGACCTCGGGGTGAAGGCGCACCTGCGCGGTGTGCTCGCCCGTCGACTTGATGGGAGTGGTGAACTCCACCGTGCGACGGTCGATCGAGATGCCCTCGGCCTTGGCGGCCTCGGCGATGTCGGCCTGCGAGACGGCACCGAACAGACGGCCAGACGGGCCGGACTGCGCGACGACCTGGAGCGTGCGGGCCTCGAGCTGGCCCTTGACACCCTTGGCGTCCTCGAGGTTGGCGATGGTGCGAGCCTCGCGCGCCTTGCGGAGCGCGTCGACCTGCTTCTGGCCACCGCGGGTCCACGGGGTCGCGAGACCACGCGGGAGGAGGTAGTTACGGCCGTAGCCGTCCTTGACCTCGATGATGTCGCCGGCGGAACCGAGGCCGGACACCTCGTTCGTGAGAATCAGCTTCATGATGTGTCTCCTTCTCGATCAGCCGGCTCAGCGGGCCGAGCTGGAGTAGGGCAGCAGGGCCATCTCGCGGGCGTTCTTGACGGCCTTGGCGATCTGACGCTGCTCTTGCACGGACACACCGGTGACGCGGCGCGCACGGATCTTTCCGCGGTCGGAGATGAACTTGCGGAGCAAGTTGATGTCCTTGTAATCGATCTTCTCGATCTTCGCGGCCTTGAGCGGGTTGGCCTTCTTCTTGGGCTTGCGCACAACGGGCTTCGCCATCGTGGTGCTCTCCTCTCGTGAGAGCCCGGAGGTCAGCTCCGGGATGGGGTCGAACTCGAAAGGACCGGGCCGAGGCCCGGGATGGTGGGGTCAACCCCACCGGATGCGGACGTGGCGCACAGGTGCGCCGCCGCGAGAGTGCAGATCAGAACGGGGGCTCGTCGTAGGACGGGGCTGCGCCCCATCCCGCGTTGCCACCCTGCTGGCCACCGGCGTTGCCGCCACCGGACGGGCCCTGGGCCCACGGGTCGGCGTCGGGACGGCCACCCTGCGGGGCGCCACTGAAACCGCCACCGGCGGGGGCTCCACCCTGCTGACCACCGAAACCGCCGCCACCCTGCTGACCGCCGCCGAAACCGCCGCCACCACCGCCTCCGCCGCGGGAGGTCTTGGTGACCTTGGCCGAGGCGTACTTGAGGCTCGGGCCGATCTCGTCGACGTCGAGCTCCATGACGGTGCGCTTCTCGCCCTCCTTGGTCTCGTAGGTACGAGACTTCAGACGGCCCTGAACGACGACACGAGCGCCACGGGTGAGTGACTCGGCCACGTTCTCGGCCATGTCACGCCACGCAGAACACGTGAGGAAGAGTGCCTCGCCGTCCTTCCACTCGTTCGTCTGACGATCGAACGTGCGGGGGGTCGACGCGATACGGAAGTTGGCCACCGCGGCACCCGACGGGGTGAAGCGGAGCTCCGGATCGGCAACCATGTTGCCGACGACGGTGATGACGGTTTCGCCTGCCATGAGGGATGCTCTCTGATCGGTCTGAGGGGGGCGGGGTGAGTCGGGAGGACTCAGGCCGCTTCGGGGCGGAGCAGCTTGGTGCGGAGGATCTGCTCATTCAGACCGAGCTGACGGTCCAGCTCCTTGGCCGTCGCGGGCTCGGCAGTGAAGTTGACGACGACGTAGACGCCTTCGGACTTCTTCTTGATGTCGTAGGCCAGACGGCGGCGGCCCATGAGGTCGACGTTGTCGACGGTGCCCTTGTCATTGGTGATGACGGCGAGGAACCGCTCGAGCGTCGTGGTGACCTGACGGTCATCCACCTCGGGGTCGATGATGATCATGAGTTCGTACGGACGCATGCGCGTAACCCACCTCCTTCGGTCTTAGGCGGTCACGGTCTTTCCGTGACAGGAGGGTTGCAGCGTCTTCGACACACGCGAGCGACTCAGCGAGTGCTGGTGCCGCACAGCGACCAGGCCCCGTCGCGCAGGAATCTGCAGAAGGGGAGGACGCCGCGTGTCAAAGATGTCCTTGAAGAGTACCGGGCGACGCGGGCTCCCGCCGAATCCGTCCACAGTCACCGCTCGTAGTCCACAGTCACCGCTCGTAGCGGATGACGACCGCGTCGGCCCTTCCCTGCATCGGTCCGGCGACATCGTCGTGATCGGCCTGCTCGCTCTGGTCGTGCCCGGCGACGACGTGGTCAGGGACGTCGTGCCCGGGGAGCAGGTGTCCGGCGAGCGGGTGCCCGGCCACGCCGGGGGCGCCCACCTTCTGTCGGCGCATGGCTTGTCGAGCGGCCGCGAAGGCCAGCCAGGCCAGGCCGAGGAGTCGGAGCACGAGGAATCCGGCGTACCACTCCTTGGGCAGAGCCGCGTTGACCTGGCTCAACCCACCGAGGTACAGCCACACGGCGACGAAGGACAGGACCTCGGTCGTCGCCCAGAGGAGGTGGTCACGCCACTTCAGGCCGGCGAGCGCCACGAGCGGCACGAGCCACAACGAGGACTGCACCGGGAGGGCCTTGCCCGTCATAAGCACGATCGCCAGCACAACGATCGCGACCTCACCGAACCGGGGACGCACCGGTGCACTCAGGCTCAGGGCGAACCCGGCGCAGATCGCGATCAGCCAGCCGAGCACCGTCAACACCGTCAACACGCTCATGTGGATGGGCCGGTCCCACATCGTCGCGAGGTACCACGGCGACCCGAACTGCGCCGACGCGTTGGCCCACACCTGATAGGTCGCGAAGACCCCGGAGCCGAAGACGGTGGCGATCACACCGAGCGTCAGCACCGCGGTGATCAGGGCGACACCGGCCGTCCGCGCCCACTCCCGCAGGGTGCCCGATCGCAGCGCCAGCGCGCCGAGCACGATGACGAGGAGCAGCGGGTACGTGCGCGCTGCGATGGCGAGTCCGAACAGGAATCCCGACGTCACAGGCCGCTGACGGCTCCACGCCCATACCGCGAGCGCGGCCAGGGTGATGCCGAACAGGTCGGTGGACACCAGCGCGACCGTGACGAGCAGCGGACTGAACGCGACGTGAGCGGCCCACCCGGGTCGGCGGCGGCACGTCCATACCGTGGCGACCACGGTCACGATCGTCAGCACCGCAGCGGTGATCGTCCACGCGACAAAGAACCACTGCTGTCGTTCGAGACCGGATGCCGGGACCAGCGCCGCGAGCACTCGCAGGAGCACACCGGTCAACGCCGGATCGGTCAGAGGCGCAGCACCCCGGTACGGGTCACCGGACGAAAGCGCCTCGTTGATCGCCATCGTCGGCAGATCCGAATAGCAGGCCTTCCAGTACACGTCGGGCGTGCCCCACCCGTTGCGGACGCAGAAGCTCTTCTGCAGCAGGCCCAGCAGGACGGTCAGACACGCCCCGAGGCTGAGGACTGCCGCGGTCACCGCGCGGGCGACGGGAGCAGGCTGCGGGGCGGCGAGTCGACCGACCGGGCCACCGATCGCGCCCGTGGCGAGGCGGGCGATCTCGTCGGGACTCATCCGCTCCGGGTGGCTGGTCGGTGGGACGGTCGAGGGCATGGCATGAGACTACGGTCTGGTCGGCGACGGCCGGGCGCCATCCGGGCCGCGCCGCGCGCTCTTCGCGACGGCATCGGCCGGAGCGTCCACATTCTCCTCGTCACCCTCCCCCGGAGCTGGGTCCTCCGGCTGGTCGGGAGGTGAATCATCCTGTGGCGCAGGGGTGTTCTCGTCACTCGGGGTGGGGGCCGGTTGCTGCGGGGCAGGCACCACGTTGGTCGGTGTCCACGAGACCGTGGGCTCCTGTGACGGCTCCGATTCCAAGGGGGACGGTGTCTCCTGCCCGCCGCCCCACTCATCGGTCTGCTCCGGCGCGGGTGCGGGGGCCTCGTCCACCACACCCTGGTCGCCATCGCCGATCCCAGCACGCTGCGGAAAGTCCTGCCACTGGGTGCCCTCGACGGCGCGACGCATGTAGGACGTCCACACGTCCACGGGGTAGGAGCCACCCGTGACACCGCTGCCGAGCCCGGCGCCCCGCATCGGGGTCGCGTTGCCCTCGGCGTCGGGCAGGTACATGCCGACCGCCGTCGCGATGTCGGGGGTGAAGCCGTCGAACCACACGGCCCGGTTCTCGTCGGTCGTGCCGGTCTTGCCTGCTGCCGGACGGCCGATCGCCTGCGCCTTCTGCGCCGTGCCGCGCTTGACGACCTGTTCCATCGCGTCGACGGCGTCGGCGACGACATCGGGCTCCAGCACCTGCTGGGTCACCGGTGAGGCACGGTAGGTGTCGAAGCGCTGATCCACGCCGGTGACCTGCGAAATGATGTACGGGTCGGCCCGCACGCCCCCGGCAGCCAACGTCGCGTAGGCGCGAGCCATGTCGATGACATGGGGTGACGCCGTGCCGAACACGTTGGCCGGGTTGGTGTCGAGACCGAGGGTGTCCTGCGGCAGACCCATCTTGACCGCGGCGTCGACCATCTTCTCGGGCCCGATTTCGAGGTTCAGCTCGGCGAAGGCCGTGTTGCTCGACTTGGCCGTCGCGGTGCGGAGGTCGATCCAGCCGAGGTCGGCGTCGCCGTAGTTCTGCACCCGGCCGGACTCGTTGCCCCCGCCGCGGAACTCGTCGAAGTACCGCGGGCTCGAGGAGTCGAAGGTCTGCCTCGTGCTGATGCCCTCCTGCAGCGCCGCCACCAGCGTGAACACCTTGAACGTCGACCCGCCCTGCAACTGGGCCTGCGTGGCTGCGTTGTACGGCTGCTCCTGAAAGTTGGACCCGCCGTAGAGAGCGATGATCGCGCCGTCCCCCGGCTTGAGCGACACCAGGCCCGTGCGCACACCGGCAGTGGGCAGGTTGTTCTCCACCGCGCGGATGGCCGCCGTCTGCTTGTCCTGCTGGATCGTCGTCGTGATCCGCAGACCGCCCATGTCCACCTGCTCGGGAGTCAGCCCGACCTTGGCCACCAGCTCGTCACGCACCATCTGCACGAGGTACCCGTTGGGGCCCGACTTGCGCCGCTCCTTCTTGGGCTCGCGCACATCCGGAAAGTCGACGCCGCGACGCCGCTGCGCCGACAACCAGCCCTGCTCGACCATGCCGTCGAGCACGTAGTTCATCCGCTTCTCGACGTTCTTGCGCTCCTCGGCCCCCTCGGCCGGGTCGTACAACGACGGACCACGGATGACCGAGGCGAGAAAGGCGCTCTCGGCGAGGTCGAGATCGGAGGAGCTCTTGTCGAAGTACGCGCGGGAGGCGGCCTGGATGCCGTACGCGCCGCGCCCGAAGTAGATCGTGTTGAGGTAGTCGCGCAGGATCTCGTCCTTGGAGAGCTCCTGCTCCACCTTCAACGAGATGACGAGCTCACGGACCTTGCGGGAGATCGTCTGGTCCTGGGTGAGGAAGTAGTTCTTGACGTACTGCTGGGTGATCGTCGACCCACCCTGGGTCGGCCCGCCGGACACCATCGCCCAGACAGCCCTGCCGATTCCCGTGATCGAGACGCCCGGGTTGTCGTAGAAGCTCCGATCCTCCGCCGCGAGGATGGCCTGCCGCATGTGCTCGGGGATCTGCTCCAACGGCACCGACTCCCGGTCGACGGCGCTCATGCGCGCCATCTCCGTCTTACCGTCGGCGAAGTAGACGATCGAGGTCTGAGTCTGCGCCGCCTCGTTGGGGTCGGGGATGTCGACCATCGTGTAGGCGGCCGCGGCAAGACCCGCGCCCAGCAGCACCCCGAGGCTGATGACGAGGAGCCAGAGCTTGAGCGAGAAGATCCTGCGCCACCAGGGACGGCGCGGCTGACGCACCACCCGTACGCGACCCGACGGTGAACTCACAGATGCCCTCTTCCCACGACGTCGATGAGTCAGAGTAAGCCGGTCACCCTGGGGTTTCGCTGTATCTGCGACCGGCCTGCCTGCTCATCTGCTCCACCGGACTCATCGGTCGGGGCGTGGACGACGTGACGTTCGCGGTCCGGATGACATCGAAAAGAGATGACGAATCGGGCGAATCGCCGATCACTGCGAGTCGATCACTGCGACTCGGGCTGGTCCGACCACCAGGCGAGCAGTTCCTCGCGAGCGGCGTCGGGGCCGATGATGCCCCGATCCATGCGGACCGACAGGAGGTGCTTGTAGGCCCGCCCGAGGATCGGCCCGGGCGCGATGCCGAGGACCTCCCCGATCTCGTTACCGTCGAGCTCAGGACGCACCTTCTTGAGCTCCTCGGCCTCCATCAACGTCTCGATGCGCGCCTCGAGGGAGTCGTAGGTGCGACTCAACCGCTCGGCCTTGCGCCGGTTGCGGGTCGTGCAGTCCGCGCGGGTGAGTCGGTGCAGCCGCGCGAGCAGGTCCCCGGCGTCGGTGACGTAGCGACGCACTGCCGAGTCGGTCCACTCGCCCCCGCCGTAGCCGTGAAAGCGCAGGTGCAGCTCGACCAGACGACTGACGGACTTCACCGTGTCCTTGTCGTACCGCAGCGCGCGTAGTCGCTTGGCCGACATCTTGGCTCCGACGACCTCGTGGTGGTGGAACGTGACCCCACCGTCGACCTCGAAGCGGCGCGTCGCCGGCTTGCCGATGTCGTGCAGCAACGCCGACAACCGCAGGATCAGGTCCGGACCAGGCACGGTCTCGGCAGGCCCACCCGGACGCCCCTCCAGGTCGATGGCCTGCTGCAACACCGTCAACGAGTGCTCGTAGACGTCCTTGTGGCGGCGGTGCTCGTCGACCGTGGCGCGCATCCCCGAGAGCTCGGGCAGCATCACGTCGGCCAACCCCGTCTCCACCAACACGCGCAGACCGGGGACCGGGTCGGGCGCGAGCATGAGCTTGCTGAACTCGTCACGAATGCGTTCGGCCGACACGATCTCGAGCGTCGAGGCCATGTCGATCATCGCGGCGCGCACGTCCTCGGCCGGCTCGAAGCCGAGTTGGGCGGTGAACCGCGCCGCCCGCATCATCCGAAGCGGGTCGTCCCCGAACGAGACCTCGGCAGTCCCGGGAGTGCGCAAGCGCTTGGCAGCGAGGTCCTCCAGGCCGCCGTACGGGTCGACGAAGTCGAGATCCGGTAGCCGCAACGCCATCGCGTTCACCGTGAAATCACGTCGGACCAGGTCCTCCTCGAGGGAGTCACCGAACGCGACGATCGGTTTGCGGGTCACCCCGTCGTAGGCGTCGGCGCGGTACGTCGTCACCTCGACGATCGTCGAGTCCCGCCGCGCACCGATCGTGCCGAACTCGCGACCCATGTCCCACGTCGCGTCGGCCCACCCCGCGAGGATCCGCTCGGTGACGTCCGGACGCGCCGACGTGGTCAGGTCCAGATCGAGGCTCTCCCTGCCGAGAAAGGCATCACGCACCGGGCCGCCCACCAGGGCCAACGCGTGACCCTCCGCGGCGAAGGCGTTGCCCAGATCGGTGAGCAACGCCAGAGCAGGCGCGAGTCGGCCGGTGGCCTGGCGCAGGAGAACTTCGAGACTGTCGGACACGAGGGTCAAGCCTAGGGGGTCGCTCGGCACCGCAGCGCCCGCGCCAGAGCCGAGGGGCGCGCAGCTCACACGACACCCACCGAGTCGCCTAGCGTGGGCGGGGTGAACGACACGACCGGGTTCGACCCCTTCAGCTCCCAGAAGGTCATCACCGTCGCCGACGCCGCGACCGGCCTCAAGGCCGTCATCGCCATGGACGACCTGGCGCTCGGCCCGGGCTT
>DAMDJY010000003.1:0-369 GCA_032100225.1 Mobilicoccus sp. | reverse complement strand
CGTCGAGGAGGCCCAACGCCTCGCCCGCGCCATGACCTTCAAGCACGCCCTGGCCGAGCTGCCCTACGGCGGAGCCAAGTCGGTCATCGTCGGTGACGGACGCGCCCTGACCGGCGACGCCCGCCGTGCTCTTTTCGAGGCCTTCGGAGACGCCGTCGCTGCCACCGGTGGCGCCTACATCCCCGGTGTCGACATGGCCACCACGCTGGCCGACATGGCCGTTGTCCGCGAACGCGGCGCCAAGGTCTACTGCGCCGACGCCGACCCCTCCCCGTTGACCGCACGGGGTGTCTACGCCGCCATGCGCGCCGCCGTCCGCGGCATCCTCGGCGCCGAGAGCCTCGCCGGAGTCACCGTCGCCGTCCAGGG
>DAMDJY010000002.1:38211-58494 GCA_032100225.1 Mobilicoccus sp. | reverse complement strand
GCGCCGACATCTCCATCGAGGACGACGGCACGGTCTACATCGGTGCGACCGACGGCCCGTCGGCCGAGGCCGCCCGCGCGCAGATCAACGCCATCGCCAACCCGACGATGCCCGAGGTCGGCGAGCGTTTCCTCGGCACCGTCGTCAAGACGACGACGTTCGGCGCGTTCGTGTCGCTGCTGCCCGGTAAGGACGGCCTGCTGCACATCTCCGAGGTGCGCAAGCTCGTCGGTGGCAAGCGCATCGACTCTGTCGACGACGTCGTCTCCGTGGGCCAGAAGGTGCAGGTCGAGCTCAAGGAGATCGACCCGCGCGGCAAGCTGAGCCTCGGTGCCGTCCTGTCCGACGAGCAGCAGGCTGCGGCCGACGCTGCCGGCGAGCAGGAGGAGCGCAAGCCCAGCCGTGACCGCGGCAACCGTGGTGGTCGTGGCGAGCGTCGTGACGACGAGCGTCGTGCACCCAAGGTCGAGGCCGCACCGGCCGACGCCGATGGCGCCGACGACGTGGACTCGGACGACGAGACCGACGAGGAGCGCGGCGAGCGCCGTAGCCGCAACCGCAACCGTCGACGTGGCAGCCGCGGACGTGGCAGCAACGGGGAGTCGGGCGTGGAGAACGTCGAGTCGGGTGCCGACACCGGCGCCTCCGACGCTCTGGCCGACTCGGCCGGTTCCGACGAGGGCGTCTCCGGGTCCTCCGAAGAGGCCTGAGCCACACCGGTTCTGAGCACCTGATCGAGCGCACGGCCCCACTTCACTTCGGTGATGTGGGGCCGTTCTGCATCCCCTGACGCGGTGGATCTCGGTGTCCGGGGGCACACAGACCCAGGTTGCAGAACCCCGACTGCGACACCGGTGGAGAGGACACCGCACACGTTCACCCGCCGCGAGATGTTCGCCCTCGGGGAGTACGCGGAGACCTCCCACATGCGCGAGGCCCTCCTGCGCGAATTGGCCCAATGACCGCCATCAATTCAGCTCGGAGAACCGCCTGACGCTGGCGTCACTTGGCGGTGCGGCGGTACAAGAAGGCCAGGAGTCCTCCGGAAATGTTGTGCCACAAGGAGAACACCGCAGCAGGGAGTGCCGAAGCGGGTTCCATGTAGGTCGTCGCGAGGCCCGCGGCCAGGCCCGAGTTCTGCATGCCGACCTCGATCGAGGTCGTTCGCGCCGCCCGCTCACTCTGACGTGCGAGACGCGCCAACGCGTATCCGAGCGCATAGCCCAAGCCGTTGTGGAGCACGACGGCCAGGAGCACGATGGCGCCCGCCGAGATGACCCTGCTCGCCGAGCCGCCGACGACCGCCGCGACGATGAGAGAGATCGCCGCCACCGACACCCACGGCAGCAGCGGCAGCACCCGAGTCACGACGCGGGGCAGAAGCAACCGAGCCACGAGCCCCGCGATCACTGGCACGAGCACGACCTGCAGGATCGACATCGCCATCTTCGGGCCGTCGACCTGGAGGTAGGTTCCAGCAAGCCACAGCGTCAACAGCGGAGTGAGGATCGGGGCGAGCAGCGTGGAGACCGTGGTCATCGCCACGGACAACGCCGTGTCGGCCTTGGCGAGGTAGGAGACGACGTTCGACGCCGTCCCGCCCGGCGCGCAGCCCACGAGGATGAGTCCCGCAGCCAGCGCTGGTTCGAGGTGGAGAAGCGCCGCGATGCCCGCGCCGAGCAGCGGCATCACGAGGAACTGAGCCACCACGCCGATGACGATCGGAATCGGGCGACGCACCACCATCGCGAAATCCGCAGGGGTGAGGGTGAGGCCCATCCCGAACATGACGACACCGAGCAACGGGTTGATGTACGGGCCGATGCCCTTCGCCGTCGGCGCGAACACATACCCGAGGACTCCGGCCGCGAGAATCAGCAGCGGGAAGATCGTGACCGCGAGACGGGCGCTCCGATCCTCTGACGACGCAACAGATGTAGTTTCGGGGGCAGCCGGGGTGCTCATGGCGGAACAGTATTGTGCGTCCCACGTGTCGAGAAGGACGTATCGAGGTACGGGACGTCGGCTGCGGGTCCCAGCGGAGGTTCGCCAACGTCACCCAGGACTAGCGCGTTTGCCCCGCGTCAGCCGGTGGGCTCGCACGGGTGCGTCGCCCCTGCCTGCGTGGGACCATGCGCTATGGACGTTTCCCGTACCCGAGATGCCGCGGCCGGTGCCGGTCGCCAGGCCCGCCGGCTGGCCGATCACCCCGCGCTGGAGAAGCTCGCCCGCCTCGGATTCGTGATGAGCGGCGTGTTGCACCTGCTCATCGCCTTTCTTGCGTTGCAGGTGGCGTTCGGGTCGGGCAAGGGCGCGCAGGCCGACCAGTCGGGTGCGTTGTCGATGGTCCGGGAGTCTCCGTTCGGGGTGATCCTGTTGTGGATCATGGCGATCGGGCTGTTCGCGCTGGCCCTGTGGCTGGTGGCGCAGGCCGTGCTTCCCGCCTTCGGGCTGGAGACGAATGAGCGTCTGAAGCTCGCGGCGAAGGGCATCGTCTATCTGACGATCGGTGTCGCAGCGTTCGGCTTCGCCCGCGGCGGCAAGAGTGCGGGCGCCAGCGAAGACCAGGCGCAGGACGCCACATCGAGCCTCATGCAGGCTCCCGGGGGCCAACTCCTCGTGGGCGCGGTCGGTCTGGGCATCCTCGGCTTCGGCCTGTACTACGCATACCGTGGCTGGTCGCGAAAGTTCACCGAGAACCTCGAGGCACACCCGGGGGAGTGGCCGGTCCGGCTCGGCGTCGCCGGGTACATCGCCAAGGGTCTGGCGCTGGCGATCGTCGGTGGCCTGTTCGTCATGGCTGCGGTCACCCTCGACCCGGAAAAGTCGCAGGGCCTCGACGGAGCGCTCAAGTCGCTGCGCGATCAGCCGTTCGGTGCGGTGCTGCTCACCGTTGTTGCGCTGGGCCTGGCGGCCTACGGCGTGTGGTGCTTCTTCCGCGCCAAGCACGAAGACCTCTGAGCCTGCAAGCCGCAGGCACACCGAGGCGCACCGACACACGACACGACGAGACGAACGAGGAGACCAGGGTGTCCCTGACCCGCACAGTGATTGCCGGGCCGTCGACCAACGGGACGGGGCTGCCTCGCCGGGTCGACGTGCTGGGGCATTGCGTCACGGGATCGCGGGCGCCGTGGACCTTCGAGACATTGGCCGGGGGAGTCGCTGCCGCCGGGCCGGGTGCGGCCGAGCGTCCGAGTCCGGTGTGGCGGATCGCTCCGGGCTTCGGTGTCACCGAGGCGGGCTGCGTCGTCGTCGGTCTCGCCTTGGCGTTGGCGCGGACCCCCGGCGCGGCGGAGGCCGGTGGGGAGCTGATCCGACGCCGTCGTCTCGAGCCGCGTCAGGAGGTGCTCGTCGTCCCCGCCGTCGTGACGGGAGCGCGTGCGCTGACGCAGGTGCCGCTGGCCGTGCTCATCACGACGACGGATGACGCGAGCACTCTGGTCGCCGAACTCACCGCCACCACCCGCTGGATCGTCACCACCGCGGAGACCGCTCGTCCCTGAGTACGTCGCCACGAGCGGTCGCCACGAGCGAACGACGACGAGCACACCCCGACTCGCAGCCGCGACTTGATCTTCGGTTCAGATGGACAGGTGGGCCCACACGTCGTCGGCGAGGGAGCGCCGCGACGAACAGGACGTGCACAGCGGTCCTTCGCCGGGGTTGAGGTGCGCTCGGCACCGATCACATCGCTCGACGCGCACCCGGGCCAGACGCACGGGCGTCGCGGCATTCGGGCCGGGCAGTGTCGCGGCCGGCGCGAGCACTCCCTCCGGACAGCGCTCGACGCACTCTCCGCATCCGGTGCACTGAGCGGGAGAGACGCCGAGGACGACGGTCGTCGTGACGCGGGCCTCCGTGAGTGCTCCGGTGGGGCAGACCGCCACACAGGTGCCGCAGCCCGTGCACCCGTCGATGATCCCCGGACGCGGGAGCGAGCGCGGTGCGGTGGGGTCGGGAGAGCGGAGCCCGAGGAGGGCGCGACGATCCACGGTCCCGTCAGGTCGTTCGACGGCGAACCACTTCACAGCCGCGCCTCCTCGGTCCTCATATTCCTGTCGACCCTCAGGCCCGCTCCAGCTCGACCCACGTGTCGAGTTGGGCTGCGCCGCCGCCGATGGGGTCGGTCATCCCGCCGCCACCTGCGGTGACCTCGTCGATGAGGAGCCCGTTGACCGCGAAGCCCGCGTCGCGGGGGCCTGCAAACCCCTGCTCTTCGTGCATGGGGGTGATCTTGCGGGCGGAGTCCTCGTGGCCGTATGCCGAGGGCGGTTCGATGCGCTTGCCGTCGATCTCGATGGCCGTCGCGCCGTACCCTCGGTGTCCGAGAGTCGCGTCGGCGCCGATGACGCCGGGGCGGATGGCCTGGGTGACGTGCGCGATGCCGTACGCCTCCCCGCTCGGAGACCGCAGCTTCACCCGATCACCGGACGAGATGCCGCGTGCCTCCGCGTCCTTGCCGCTGACGACGACGTAGTTGCTCGGGCGCACCTCACGCAGCCAGGCGTTCTGCACCGTGCGGTGCGTCCCGTGCTGGCGGGCCTTCCAGTTGAGGAAGTGGAGCGGGTAGCCGTCGGTCGGGACCGGCGAACCATCGGCGAGCAGCGGCGGCCGGATGAGCGCGATCCCGTCGAACGGCTTGCCTGAGATCGAGTCCTTGGCTGCGGCCACCTTCGGGTCGTAGAAGGCGCACATGCCGCCGTACCGGGCCTTCAGGAAGTCGCCCTCGTACCCGTCCGCACGCTCGTCGGCCGAGCCTTCGAAGCGGCCACCGCGGTTGAGGACGTAGACGACCTTGGGCCATTCCTCGGCCTTGACCGTCTTCTTCCAGGCCGCCTCGTCGAAGTGCTTTCCGAGGGCACGCTTGCGGGCTTCTGTGAAAATCCGTTGTTCCTCGGCGTCGGCGTCGGGAACGGGCTTGCCCTCCGCGTAGGCGACGTTCGCGGCCAACTTGAGCCAGTAGTCCTCGACCGTGTTGAAGTGAGCGCCCTTGCCGAACCCGTTCGGTCCGACGCCGGGCAGCCCCAACGCCTTGGCGAGATCCAGGTAGAACTGCTCGACCGGGCGGGGTCCCTCGAAAGCGCGAGTGGTGGGCTGCCCCAGCTGGATCACCCGGTACTGCTGGCTCGGGTAGATCGACTCCTGCGTGAACCGCTCCAGGTACGTGAGGTCGGGCAGCACGTAGTCGGCGTAGGCCGATGTGTCACCGACACTCGTGTCGAAGCTGACGAGGAGCTTGATCTTCTCCATGTTCTGCAGAGTCGCGGCCTGCCGGTGGGCGCCAGGGCTCGAACTCAACGGGTTGTGCCGGTGGATGAACAGGGCGTCGAGGGTGTACGGGTACCCGGCTTCGACGCTGGGAACCACCTCGTGGCACATGTTCGACGGGAACTGGAACCAGCGGCGCTTGGCCGGGTAGCCCTCCTTGGCGAAGAACGGTGTCTTTTCGTACGGCACCTTCTCGCGGGTGATCGGGATACCCCACGCCTTGTTGGGCTTCTCGACCTCGAGGAGTTCGTACCGGCCCGACAGCGACGCGTATTCGAGCTGTGCGCCGATATGCCCGCCCTTCCAGTCGTGGTTGCCGATGAGGAAGTTGAGGTAGCCGATGGCACGCACGGCGTCGAAACCGTTGGCGTGCATGGCCGGCCCGCGGTAACTCATGACGACGGCCCGCTTGCCGTGAGAGGTGAACTCCTTGGCGATGCGGATCGCCACATCGGGCGCGACACCCGCGTCCTGGCAGTATTCGTCGATGGAGCGCTCCATGAGGCGCTCGCGCAGGATCCGGAACACCGACTTGACCTTGACCGGCCCCTTGGGCGTCTGGACCTCGGTCTCGACGTCGAGTTCGGCTGCCCCGGTGGCGCTCTTGACGCCGGTCGGGGTCCCGCCGACGAGGGCCACGGGCTCCCCGTCCGGGACCTTGCCTTCCTCGTCGGGCTCGCTGGGCTTCGCCTGCCCGAGATCGACCGTGGTCAGCTTGCCGCGCTTGGGGTCGTCGACCTTGATGAGGTGGGTGGCGTCCGTCCACGTCGGCTCACCGATGGCCTTGGCGGCCTTGGGCCCCGGCGCGCTCAGGTACTTCTCGTCGTACCGCTTGTTCTCGACGATCCATCGTGCGATGGCGAACGCCAGCTCGGCGTCGTGACCGGGATCGACAGGCACCCAGAGGTCGGCCTTCTCGCCCGTCTTGCTCATGCGCGGGTCGATGACGACCATCTTCATGCCGCGCTCACGGGCAGCTCCGATACGGGGAGCGAGCCAGGTCGGGCCCTTCTGCGCCGTCAGCGGTTCGGTGCCCCACACGATGAGGTAGTCGCAGTAGTCGATGTCGGCGTACATCCGCTTGAACCCGGTGTCGGGGTGCATGCGAGCGTTCGCGACGACGCCGGTCAGGCCGCACGTTCCGCCGTGGTTGAACTGGTTCATCGTGCCGAAGCTCTGCAACGCCATGCGCTCGCCGATGAGGTCCATCCGGTCGCCGCCCAGGATGGCGAGGCCGTTGCTGCGCGGGCCGAGTGCCGGTCGCTTGGGGTCGAGGAGCTTGTCACCCCACTTGGCCTCGAAGGCCTCCGCGGTCATCGTCTTGCCCTTGACCTTGTCCCAGTCGGCCATCACGGGCTTCTTGGGCGCGAACGCCCACCAGGAGCGCATTCCGGTCGTGCCGAGGTCGGGCGCCCCGTCGAGCACTTCGGCCAGGGCCTGCTCCCACGTGATCGTCGCCCACTTGCCGCTGCCTCGGGGCCCGACCCGCTTGAGCGGAGCAGTGATCCGGCGGGTGTCGTGCACGGTCTGGATGCCGGCCTGACCCTTGAGGCAGGCGATTCCACCGGCGCGGGACCTGGCCTCGGTCTTCATGTTGCCGATGCCGACGACCGCTGCAGCCAGCGGGGTGTCGTAGGGGATCGGCGGCGCGGGCTGGCTCGTCAGCGGGCTGTAGGGGTTGCCGGAGATCTTGCGGACGAGGGACGTCGCACCGGAGTCCCCGGCGTCGGTCAGTCGCACCTTGATCGTGCAGAAGGTGTTGCACTGCATGCACATGGTGTTGATGACGTCGGTCGCGGTGTAGGCGTCCGTCTCACCGCCCGTGCCGTGCGCGACGGGCTCGGTGTAGGGGTGCCCGAATCCGTCTTTGAACATGTAGCCGACGGCGCCGATTCCGGCGACGGCTGCCGCGCCACCGCCGAGAACCTGGCGGCGGGTGGGTCCGTCCTTGGTCTCCTCGGCAGGTGGCCGGGGCCCCTCGGCCATCTGGGTGCTGTCGGTGCTCATGCCACGACCTCCTGGGTGTGGGTGGGGCCGGCCTCGCCGTGGTGTGCGAGCGCGGGGTCGTCCGGATCCGGCTGGTGGATGGGCTGCCACTCGCTGACGAGGCTGTAGACGAGGGCGCCACCGGCGATGAAGAAGAGGGACAGCAGCCATTCGGTCGCCGTCGGGAAATAGTCACCGGTGGGGAATCCCTCGATGACCGGCGGCACGAGCGGCGGGACCACGATGTTGAATCGAACGCCCACGATGCCGACGACGCAGATCATGGCCGCAGCGACGATCCAACCGGTCCGCTTCTTGAGTGGGGACAGGATGATCGCGGCGGGAATGATCATGCCCATGGCCATCTGGATCAGCCAGAACGACCACCAGTAGGGGCCGAAGGCCTGAATTTCGATGATGGACCCATCGTGGTGCTCGAAGGCGAGCAGGGGAACCATGAATTCGTAGAACGTGAGGCCCAGGTCGAGCAGAATCGCGGCGACGAGAACGGTCGAGAGATTGCGAATGAGCTTCTTGTCGGGGACGCTGCCGGCACCCCGTGACTGCCAGTAGTGGATGGCGATGAGCAATGCCGTCCCCGACACCATGGCCGAGACGATGAAGATGACCGGGAACAGGCCGCCGAACCACATCGGCCGCGCCTTGACGACCGCGAAGATCGTTCCCGTTCCGCCGTGCACACCGAAGATCGCCAGGGGCACGCCGATCGTGCCGAGAATGCGCATCCACCGGTGGGCCTTCTCCACGGAACGAACGGTGCGGCGCTGCACCCGGATCGCGATGACCAGCTCGGTGATGAGCAGGGCGATGTAGAGGGTGTAGAAGCGAACCTCCCAGCTCAAGGGACTCGTCCATGCGAAGTGGAGCAGCGTGCTGGGCGCCCGCTCCATCCGCCCGAGGTCAGCACCGATGAAGGCCAGCGCGACACCCATCGACACGATTGCCGAGAGCAGAGCCGCCCGGCCGATCCGGTCGAACTGATGCATCCCGAACACGTAGATCAGGGACGACACGAGGAATGCGCCGGCCGAGAGACCGACGAAATAGATGTAGAACGCGACCCACGCGCCCCACGGCGTCAGCGAGGTGAGGTCGGTCGTCGCCAGGCCGCCGAGGATGCGGTTGTAGACCGCCCAGGACCCGACGATCAAGGCGATGAACAGCGCGCCGTACCAGAGTTTGCGAGTACGGGGGCGCAGGAAGGGTTCGGTACTCGGGTCGCGATACCACCAACGCCGCCCGCAGGTCGTCGAGGCAGTAGCGGATGACGAACGGGGGAGTGCAGTCGCAGAACTCATGATCGTCGCCCTCTCAGCGCAGATACCAGACGCGGGGCTCGGTCCCGAGCTCTTCTCGCAGCCGGAAGGCGCGGGGGCTCGCGACGAGTTGGGAGACGACGCTGTTCGGGTCGTTCAGATCACCGAAATAGCGAGCATCGCCGATACACGTCTCGCAACAGGCCGGCTCTTCGCCGCGAGCCGTGCGATGAACGCAGAACGTGCACTTGCGCACGGTGCCGACGGGCGGTGTGTAGGACCCGCGCTTGCCGCGCTGAATTCCGTACTCGGGCGACTGCACCTGCGCGAAGCCCTGCATCTCCTCGCCGTAATCGCCCCCGAAGTCGAAGGAGCGTGCGCCGTAGGGGCAGGCGGTGATGCAGTAACGGCATCCGATGCACCGCTCGGCGTCGATGACGACCACGCCGTCGGCATTCTTGTAGGTCGCATTGACGGGACAGACCGTGACGCACGGTGGGTTGTCGCACTGCATGCAGGGCCGGGGGATGTTGACGCGGCGGACGTTGGGGTACTCGCCGGTCTCCTCCTCCATCACGACGTTGTAGCTCACGCCCGGGGGAGTGCGGTTCTCGGCCTTGCACGCCACCGTGCACGAGTCGCACCCGACGCATTTCTGCAGGTCGATCACCATCGCCCACGAGTGCTCGCCGGTGGCGGGAGCCTCCTGTGGTCTGCGCCTGCTGATCGTCACGCTCTGCTTGACCATCTCCGCACCGGCCTCCTGGCGTTCTCGGCATCGCCCCGAGCCGCGGGTTACGGCATTCTGGAGGGCGAGACACGATCGGAGAACACCGTGGCCACTCGCAGGACGACGGTACCCTTCGACATTCGAATCTTCCAAGGATCTTTGGAATAAGGCGAGAGATGTAGGTCCCTTGACAACGGAACCGCATAAGGCGTATATGGCCCTCGCTCTGGTCGGTAAGGCGTTTGCGAACGCCAAGCGACTGGAGGTCCTCGGCCTGCTCTGCCAGGGAGAGTTCACGGTCGATGCACTGGGCAAGGAGCTCGGGGTGGGCATCAGCACCGTCTCGGCGCACCTGCAGGTGCTCAAGCTCACCGGTCTCGTCACCGCCCGGCAGGAGGGGACACGGGTCATCTACAGCCTGGCCGGTCCCGAGGTCGCCGAGCTCTACGGGTTGCTGCGAGCAGTCGCGAAGGACTATTCGCCCAGCGTCGAGGCCGCCGTCAAGGCCACCGCAGGGGCCACCGGCGTCGACGAGGTGTCGCCCGAGGAGCTCCTGCGGTTGTTGGAGCGTGAGGAAGTCGTCCTCGTTGACGTGCGGCCGCGTTCGGAGTTCGACGCTGCTCACATTCCCGGGGCGATCTCTCGGCCGCTGCCCGAGCTGGCCGACGGGCTGGAGGAGCACGATCCGAACCGTCAGCTCGTCGCCTACTGCCGCGGTGCCTACTGCGTCATGGCGACCGACGCGGTCCAGATGCTCCAAGGCCAGGGCTACCCCGCCAAACGCCTGCGCGACGGCATGATCGAGTGGCGGCTGGCCGCACATCCCCTGGTCGAGGGCGAGGACGACGCACCCACGGTGTGAGCTCCGGGAGCTCGGAGTCGTCGGTGCTCAGGAATCGTGGGTGAGCAGCGCGCGGTCGAAGTCCCTACCGCTCTCCACCGACAACCACCCGACGGCGATCCTCGCCAGGGCCAGGTAGGTCGGTGTCGTGCCCTGCTCGTCCACGACCACGTACCACTCGGGCAGGGTCGGGACCACCTTCTCCTCCACGAGGGTGAACTCGGCGCGCCGGTGGGCCTTGGCCTGCTCGAGGTCGCCCTCGAACCACGCTGCCGATTCCTGCTCGCAGAGGTCGGCCAGCTGAGTGAACGCCCCGCTGAACACCACGACATCGGCCACGGGCGATACCCACGCCGAGACCAGCGCTGCCCGTTCATCGTCGAACGACCTGCGCTCACTTCGGCGGGCCAGCACGTCGAGCACGGACACCGCACGCTGGATCGGGTCCGCCGCGTCTCCGAGCCAGGCTAGGGCCGAGCGCAGTTCCTCCTGCCAGGCGCCCTGCCGGAGGCGCTCGGTGAACTCCGGTATCGGCGGCGCCAGGCTCTCGCTCACGAGCCGCCACACTGCACTCCGGCTCCGCGCGATCTCGGCGATCCCCGCGTGCGCGGCGTTCTCCTCGATGGACATGCGCCACCCCCTCACGAGGACAGTAGCCAGGTCACGGTCGATTCGGTGGCGGAGTGCCCGTGTCGTGTCCGGACCCGGCGTTCGTGAGGAACGCGATGACCGGACACGCGAAAATGGGATGCCCCGCCGCCGACGCTCCGTCATCCTGGAGGGCGTGACTCCCTCCTCTGCAGCATCGACGAACACTTCCGAAGACGCTGTAGAACACGAGGTCCCTGCCATCACGTGGCGTCGGCTCGCCAACCCGACCGCAGTGATGGCGCTCGTCGCGCTCGGCCTGGGAGCGGTGGGGACCGCGCTCGGCACGGTCGTCGGTGGAGCTCTCGCCGAGCAGGTCACTCTGCACCTCGTCGGATGGCTCGCACTCTGCGTCGTCGGGGGAGCGGTCCTCGACACGGTCGGGCGGGTGTTGTGGTCCGGCGCGGCCGACCGCGCCGAAGGCGGCCTGCGTGAAGACCTCCTCGACGCCGCCCTGGGTCAGCCCCTCGCCGTGCTCACCGAGCAGGCCGTCGGTGAGGTGCTCGACCGCGTCGACGACGACACCCGCGAGGTCGGTTCGCTGGTGCGTCTGCAGGTGTGGATGATGCTCCGCGCCGTGTTCACCGGCGTCCCGATGCTGGTGGTCGCCGTGTTCACCTGGTGGCCCTCGATTCTGTTGTTCCCCCTGTTCACGTGGCTGACGCTCGCCGTGATCCGGCCGCTGCTCGCGCCGATCGCCGAGCGCAAGGCCATCGAAGAAGCCGCCTGGACCGATCACGCCGCCGTCCTCGAAGAAGGCATCGCCGGCCGCGACGACCTGCGCACCAGCCTCGGTCAGGCCTTCGCTGTGCGCCGCCTCGCCGCCCTGTCCGCAACGGTGCACCAGCGCTTCCTCGACGTCCTCACCCTCGAACGCAAGGTCACGCTGCGCGCAACCCTCACCCTGCACACCCTGCTGGCTGCCATCGTCATCGCCGGAGCCGCCCTGGTGATCTCGGGGCCGGTGTCCGTCGGGCAACTCGTCACGCTGTTCCTCGTCACGAGCTCGTTCGTCGGCCTCATCGGTCGCGTCGCCGAACAACTTCCCGACCTCCAGGCTGGGCTCGGCGCCGTGATCCGCCTGCGTCAGGTGCTCTCGTCCCCGCCCGAGCCGGTCGGCGGCGCATCCCTCCCGAGCGGTTCCCTCGACCTCGAGTTTCGGGACCTCCACTTCTCCTACACCGAGGGCTCGTTCGCGCTGGCCGGCGTTGACCTCGTCGTGCCCGCCGGGGAGACCATGGCGTTCGTTGGCCGCACCGGCTCCGGCAAGTCGACGCTGGCCTCACTGATCTCCCGCGCCGTCGACCCGCCCGCCGGATCCCTGTTCCTCGGCGGCGTCGACGTGCTCGAGGTCGACCTGCAGGAGCTGCGCCGCACGGTCGGTGTCGTCACCCAGCGCACCGAGATCATCTCGGGCACCCTCGCCGAGAACATCACCCTCTTCGACGAGGTGCCGCGCGAGCGCATCGAGGAGGTCGTCGTCGAACTCGGGCTGGACGACTGGGTCGCAGGCCTCGACGACGGGCTCGACACGCTTCTCGGCGCGGGCGGCACGACGCTGTCCGCCGGTGAGGAACAACTGCTCGCGTTCGCGCGCCTGCTCATCCGTGACGTCGAGGTCGTCGTGCTCGACGAGGCCACCGCCCGCATGGACCCGCTCACCGAGTCCCGCGTCGTCTCAGCCTCGGACCGCCTGCTGCAGGGACGCACCGGCATCCTCATCGCCCACCGCCTCTCGACCATCGCGCGCGCCCACCACGTCGCGGTGCTCTCGGCCGGACGGGTCGTGCAGACCGGACCCCGCGAGGTGCTCGCCCAGGACGACGGGCCGTTCCGTGACCTGCTGAGCGCCGCCGACCTCGGTCAGACGCCCACCGAGGTCGAGTCGGTGGAGAACCAGCAGGTCGGAAGCGCACGTCGTCGCGGTGAGGTCGTGCCCCGGCCCGAGGTCGCTGACGGTCCGTCGTTGGCGCGCGGCGTCATCAGCGTGCTGCGGGTTCGCCCGGCCTGGGGACTGGTGAGTGTCGGCCTGTTCCTCGTGTTCGCCGTCTCCGGCTCGATGGGGCCGCTGACCGGCTATGCGTGGGGTCACACGGTCGAGGCCCTCAGCGTCGGCGCCACCCCGTGGGGCTGGATCGTGCTCGTCGTCTTCAGCATCCTGCTCGGGCCGATCGCGCTGGCAGCGGCCGTGATCCGCTACCCGCGGTGGTGGATCGAGGTGCTCCTGCGCGTGCGGATGTCGGTCCTCGTCGGGCAGACCGCCCAGCGCCGCCTGCCCAAGGTTCCCCCGGGAGAGGTCGTCGCCCGTTCCATGGACGCTGATCGCTACGCCCGCTACGCCGACCGCTGGGTCGACTTCGTCAACGGCCTGCTGCTCGCCGGGATCACCGCGATCGCTGCCGGGACGTGGCTGGCGGGCGCGGTGCTGATCGTCGTGATGCTCGCCGCGGGACTCGCGTCGGCCCTGGGACGCCCGGTCGCCGGACGGTCCGCCGCCGAAGCCTCCGCTGCCCGCGCCCGGTTCGGCCGCACCCTGGTGTCAGTCCTGGAGGCAGCCCGCACCGTCAAGCTCGCCGGGCGGCTACCGCAGGTGCGCCGACACTTGCACGTCGTCGACTCCGGACGCGTCGACGCCGCTGTGCGCGAACACCACATCCAGGCCGCCCTCGAAGGGGTGCCGACGATCATGGTGCAGCTCGGCGTCATCGCAGCCTGGGCTGCCGTGCTCGGCGACGTCTGGGGACTGGCCACCGCGCTGCTCGTCGTCTCGGCCGTCGGAGGGTTCGACTGGTTCGGACGGGTCGCGGGAGCGGTCGTCACCGAGGCACCCGGCACTCGCGCCTGGCAGCTCGCCACCCAGCGCATGGCCGGCGGCGTCGACCTCATGGACGTGCCGCCGGGTGTGAGCCTGCTGGAGGGTGCCGCTCCAGAGCCGACCCACGTGCCGCGGGAGAGCCTGCGTCAGTTGTCGCTCCGCGACCTCACGGCTGTACACGAGGACGGCACCATCGGCGTCGAGCACGTCGACCTCGACATCGACCGCGGCGAACTCGTGCTGCTCGTCGGGCAGGTCGGATCGGGCAAGTCGAGCCTCGTGCGGGCACTGGCGGGGCTGGTCGACCACCGCGGCCAGATCCTCTGGAACGGCGAGGAGGTCACCGACTCCGAGGTGTTCCTGCGCCCGGGCCAGGTCGCCTACGTCTCGCAGATCCCACGCGTGCTCTCAGGAACGTTCGACGACAACGTGCGCCTCGGCTTCGAGCGCGCCTTCGACGGACCCGTGGACGACGCCCGCCTGGGCAGCGACGTCGACCAGGCCGGTGGACCGCACTCCCTGGTCGGCCACCGCGGAGTGCGCCTCTCCGGCGGGCAGGTGCAACGACTCGCCCTCGCCCGTGCGCTCGCGGCCGACGCCGAACTGCTGCTCGCCGACGACGTGTCGTCCGCACTCGACGCTCGCACCGAGATCGACCTCTGGCAGGCCCTCCGCGGACGCTCGGCCACGGTCATCGGCGCCACGTCCAAGCGGGCCGCGCTCGCCCAGGCCGACCGCGTCGTCGTCCTCGTCGACGGTCGCATCGCCGCCGTCGGACCCTGGAGCGAGATCTCCGACGACTGGGGCCACCTCGCCGGGTGACGCCCTGAGCACGTAGCAACACACAGCGGCACCCCGCCCACCAGGACGGGGTGCCGCTGTTTTGGCGCAGGTGTGGCTCGGAGCGTTGTCGTCCGTGGTGCCGCCGTTCGTGTCGCGGTCAGAGCGCGAGGGCGAAGAACGCGAGGATCGCGAGCGAGATGACCAGGCTGACGATGGCCGTGATCCGGCCGCGCGCGGGCCAGGTGGGCACGTCGCGCATGCGCATCAGCGCGTAGACGCTGCCCACGAACGCCACGGCCAGGATCGAACCGAGCAGCCACTCGGGAACGACGTTCCAGGCGCCGCGCGTCCACGCCAGCACCGCGCCGGCGCCCGCGTCGATCACAGCTGAGGCCAACCCGATGCGGTGCTCAGCCCGCCAGCCGCGCCACCACGGGGCGAGGGCCAACACGATCGCCAGAGCCACGGCGAACCAGCTCCACGGAGTCGTCTTGGGCGCGGGGGCCTCGGCACTCGGGCGGAGCAGGCCGACACCGACGTGATCGATGTTCGTCGCGGAGTTGCTCAGCGCGACCAAACCCGTTTTGGTGGCGGGGTCGAGGGCAATGATGGAGGACGATCCGCCGGTGCCACCGTTGTGCCAGACGAGCGACCCCGAGTCGTCCGTGTCGGTGAACCACGCCAAGCCGATCTTCCGACCCTGTGAGGCTTCCGCTCGTGGCTTCAATGCCTCCACGCCGGGGGCGCGACCCTCAATAACGGCAGCGGCGAAGGTCGCCATGTCAGCGGCCGTCGTGCGCGTCGAACTGCCCGCGGGGGCGTATCCGGTTGATCCCCAGCCGGCGGTGGTCTGGCCGTTTGCGAGGTGAGGGGTGGCGAGATCGCTGCTGTTGGCATCGTCCTCGTCGACGATGAACGTCTCGGTCATGCCGAGGGGAGTGAGGATGCGCTGCTGGGCGAGTTCGGCCCATTCGGATGCGCCTGCGGCGCGTGCCTCTGCTAAACCCAGCAACGCCATGCCGAGGTTGGAGTAGGCGAGCGTGCCGGGTGTCTCGAGCTGCGCGCTGCCGGCAGCCTTGATGACGCGCTCGGCGTCCCACCCGGCGTACGGATTGTCGTTCGACGCGACGGCCAGAGCGGTTCCCCAGGCGTCGTCCTCCGGCAGACGCGGCAGGCCACTCGTGTGAGTCGCCAGCTGCTCGAGAATCGCGGCACCTGCGGGGGTGCCCTTGAGCTCGGGGAGGTAGGTGGCGAGCGGTGCGTCCAGTTTCATCTCACCGCGCTTGACGGCGTCGGCGAGCAGCATGCCGGTCCAGGTCTTGGTGATCGACCCGAGCTCGTACGTCGTGTGCGGGTTGGGGGCGGCGTCACCGTCGTCGGTCTCGAGCCCGCCCAGGCCGGCGAACGTGGGCTTGCCGTTCTCGACGCGCGCCACCGACAGTGTCTGGAGACCACGCTTCGAACCGAGCGCCGCCTCGGTGTCGCGGATCAATGTGGCGTCGCCGGACCGAGGATCGGCCAACGTGGCGCGCGGACCGAGCGCGACCGACACCAGCGCGCCCAGCAGGACGGCGACGAGGAACGCAGCCAGCAGGGTTAGGATGGCCTTGCGTCCGGCGACGGGGGTCTTCGCTGGCTTCGGTGTTGTTGCTCCGCCGCTCCCTTCAGAGCGCTCGTGACTCGCGTCGTGCTGGGGCGGCTGTTCGTTCACAGGGTCGATCTGGCGTGCGGGCATGACGGGCACCTCTCGGCTGGTAGGTCGTGGGTGTCGTGCAGAAATGCGGTGGCAGATCAGGCGGGGATCGTTGTCGCGATGATCACGAGAAGGGGGACGACGCGGGCGGGCGGAACTCCGTAACGGCCGCGGCCGGTCGAGGTGAGCCAGCCTCCGGAGACGAGCGTGCGCAGGTGATGGTGCAACTGACCGGTCGTGCCGAGGCCCTCGGCCTCGGCAAGCTCGGCCGTGCCGGTGACGCCTGACAGGACGAGGTGCAGCAACCGCAGGCGCACCGGGTGGCCGAGCGCCGCCAGAGGAGTGGCGCAGTCGTCCCACTCCGCCTCCAGGAGGTCGTCGGTCGTCCTGCCCCACTGCCACTCGGCTCGCCCGGCCGCCGCATCGACGTGCCCGGCGAAACCCACGGCGCCCTGCGGCACCTGCCGCTTGAGCTCCTCGAGCATCCAGAACCGGTCATCGGCACCCCCGGAACGGGCTTCTTCAGCTGAATCTCCGTCGGTTGTTCCAGAAGCATTGGCCGCCGACGAGGCCAGCTCGCCCTGCAGGCGGGCGACCGCCTGCTCGAGCGTGTTGAGGCGCCGTTCGATCTCATCCATGCGACGAAAGTACGTAAGAACGTAGAAACAATCAAGGGCCCGTGAGGGGTCTGTTGGACGGCCACCTCAAGAACGACACACATCGATTCCCCCTGGAAGTCGGCGTTAGGCTCCTGATCTGCGGTGATGCCACGGCGCTGCGGCTACGCCTCGATCGAGGTGTGTCGTTCTTGAGGTGAGGCCCTGCGCGTCGCGGAACGGGGTGAATCAGGAGGCGGTGGGGCGCGGTAGCGTCCCCTGTCATGACGACGAGCAACGCAGGCGAGCGCCCGATTCGGGTGGGGTTGGCCGCATTCGGGATGGTGTCGCGGGTGTTCCACGCCCCGCTGATCCGGGCCACGCCCGGCCTGGAGTTGGCCGCCGTGGCGACGTCCCGGCCCGACGAGGTCGGTCCGCAGGTCCCAGGCGCGCGGCTGTTGCCTAGCCCGGAGTCGCTCATCACCGATCCCGACATCGACCTTGTCGTGGTGACGACTCCCAACGACAGCCACGTCCGCCTCGCGTGTGCGGCCCTGGATGCCGGCAAGCACGTCGTCGTCGAGAAGCCGGTCGCGCTCGACGCGGACGAGGCCGAGAAGCTCGCCACCGCTGCGGCGCAGGCGCGTTCGCGTGGGTTGCAGGCGTCCGTGTTCCACAACCGCCGGTGGGACGGGGACTTCCTCACAGTCCTCGACGCGATGAACCGCGGGCTCGTCGGCCGCCCGGTGGCGTTCGAGTCCCGCTTCGACCGGTTCCGTCCGCAGGTGCGCGACCGCTGGCGCGAGAAGGCGGGACCCGGCAGCGGCATCTGGATCGACCTCGGACCCCACCTCGTCGACCAGGCGCTGCAGCTCTTCGGCCGCCCGGCCTGGGTATGGGCCGACATCGCGATCGTCCGCGACGAGGCAGAGGCCGACGACGACTTCCACGTCGTGCTCGGGTACGACCGCCTGCGAGTCATCCTCGGCGGCACCACCCTGGCTGGACGCCCCGGACCGCGCTTCGTGCTCGACGGGACCGAGGGCACCCTCGTCCTCGAGGGACTCGACCCGCAGGAGCCTCAACTGGCCGCGGGAACGATGCCCGGCGACGAGGGCTACGGGCTCGGCGCCGCGGACGGCACCTTCACGGGCGCCGACGGCGAGAGCGTCGTGCCGCGCCTGCGCGGTGGATACGAGGACTTCTACGCCCGGATGCGCGACGCGATCCTCGGCATCGACGACGTGCCGGTGACGGTGAACGACGCTGTCGCGGTCATGCGGATCATCGACGCGGCCAGCCGCAGTAGCGAATCCGGAAACAGGGTGGTCCCCGCCTGGATCTGAGGGCGGTGTTACGGGGTCCGGGTCCGACGCTCCGACCTGCGCCGACGCGTAGCGTGGGCCGGACTGTTGCGGAGGCCGGCAGCGGCGCGCCTCGGTAGGCTGGGGGTATGGCTTACAGCACCGAATTCGTCATCCCTCGCCCTGCCAGTGGCGACATCATCGACGTCATCATCCAGGATCACCGCGTCATGGAGGCTCTCCTGCGCGACGTGCGCAACTCCTCCGCTGACCGTGAGGGTGCGCGCCAGGCGTACTCGGCGCTCCTCGTGGCGCACAGCGTCGCCGAGGAAGAAGAGGTGTACCCGGCGCTGCGTCGCAAGACCTCCGACGTCGGCGAGCACGAGGCCGAGCACGGCGAGGAGGAGCACGCCGAGGGGCTCGTCGCCCTGCTGGAGCTGCTGGAGGCCAAGTCGACCACCACGCAGAAGTACGACGACGCCGCCGAGAAGGCGAGCAACTACATGTACCACCACTTCGTCGAGGAGGAGCTGACGATCCTCAACCCGGCGCGCACCGAACTCGGTGATGCCGACCGCATGAAGCTCGGGTCGGCGTTCCTCGCCGCGCGCAGCCGTCTGCTCGACTCCGACTGCGGCGAGATCGAGAACGTCCGCCGCCTCGTCGACAAGGCGGTCAAGGACGGGACGATCGAGTCGAAGAACATCCCGGACGCACCCAGCGACTGATCCGGTCGGGCCACCAGCTCGTTCAGGCGGTGGCTTTCGGGCGCAGCGCACCACACCGACTACCCGCCTGCCAGAGCGCGATGGTGCTCTAGCAGGCGGTTCTTCGCGTATGGGCGGCCGCGGTCAGTGCGTCCGCGTCACTCCGTGGCGGCAGCGAGTTCGCCGGCACGGGGGAAGAGTTCGACCTTGCGGATCTTTCCGGTGGCGGTCATGGGGAGCTCGGAGACGATCTCGATGAGGGGCACCTTGTAGGCCGCCATGTTCTCCTGGGCCCAGGAGCTGAGGGCCTCGGCGGTGAGCCCCGAGCCCGGCGCGACGGCCACGAACGCGACAGGGCGCTGGCCACGCTTCGCATCGTCGGCGGGCACGACGGCCGCAGTGATGACGTCGGGGTGCCCGCCGAGGAGCATCTCGACCTCGGCCGGAAAGACACTCATGCCGGTGACCTTGATGAGGTCCTTGTCGCGGCCGAGATAGTGCAGGGCTCCGAGGTCGTCGATGAAGCCGTTGTCGCCGGTGCGCAGCCACCCGTCGACGAGCTGGCGCGCCGTCGCCTCGGGGGCGTTCCAGTAGCGGGTGAGCACCGACGGCGACCGCACGAGGATCTCCCCGATCTCGCCGAGTGGGCGCGGCTCGAGGGTCTGCGGATCGACGACGGCGACGTCGGTACCCGGCACGGGAAGGCCGGCGAAGACCGGCTCGGCGAGGAGGTCGGCGTCGTTCTCGGCAAAACCGAAGGGGACGACATCGCACGTGTGCGTCTCGGTCAGGCCGTACGCGGCCTCGCGAAGAACGGAGTGGTCACCGACGGCCTCGCGCCACTCCGCCCGCACGTCGGGTGTGAGGCGGCGGACGAACGACATCGCGAGGGGGTCGATGAGGCTGGACAGGTCGCGATCGCGCAGGTCGGGGCGCCCGAGGAGTTCGAGGTAGGTCTCGACGGTGCCGATCATCGTCGACACGCGGTGGGTCTCGATGGCATCGAGGGCGACGTCGGCATCCCAGCGGCCGAGCAGCACAGTCGTGCCGCCGGAGACGAGTGTCATGAGCAGTCCGATGTCCTCACCGGCGATCCAGAAGATGGGGATGAAGCACAGGGCGACGTACGACCCGTCGGCGCGTTGCCCCGAGGAAGCCAACGCCGTGGCGCCGGTGTAGAGCTTGTGGCCCTGCGTGTGCTCGCACCCCTTCGGCAGACCTGACGTGCCGGACGTGTAGTTGAGGGACGCGAGGGCGTCGAGGCTGCCGCGGTCCTCGGCCATCGGTTCGGCGCCCAGGACTGCGGACCACGACACGGGGCCGAGCTCGACCGGGATGTCCACGGAAGGGTCTCCCATACACGCGAACCACCGCACGCCGGCGGCCTGCGCGGCGGGGAGCATCTGTGAGGCGAGAGCGCCGAGCGAGACCAGCGCGGTGATCCCAGCGTCGGTGAGTTCGTGGGTGAGTTCGGCCCGCTGGAGAAGCGGGCTGACGGGGACGACGACGGCCCCGGCGCGCAGGGTCGCGACGAACGCGACGACGAACTCGAGGCCGTTGGGCAGGTGGATTCCGACGCGATCTCCGGGCTCGATGCCGGCGGAGACGAACGCCCCGGCGGCGCGCCGGCTC
>DAMDJY010000002.1:9467-38201 GCA_032100225.1 Mobilicoccus sp. | reverse complement strand
CGTGAGGCTGTCGGCTCCGGCGACGAACGCGATGGAGTCAGGGCGCTCCTTCGCCCAGCGGGCCACGTACTCCGGCAGGGTGGCCTCGCCGAGGGGGTAGACCACCTCATGGGGAGTGCCGGCAGGGCGGTGGGCGGCCTGGCGTCGGCGGAGGTCGTCGATGTAGGTGGTCAGGTCCATGGAAACTCCTCGGGTCGCGATGGGGGAGCGGGCGGAGTACGTCGTCGATCGAGTGGGTGCCGGTTGGTCGGCCGGTCGGTCGGTCGGTAGATGCTGGCCGGCCGGTTGGTCGGTGAGGGCGAATCGTCGTGGCGCGCGTGGGCGCCGGGCTCACCAGGTGCTGGGCTCACCAGGTGTCGACGAAGCCGGGGCGTCCCTGGGGAGTACGGGGTGGGAGCGTCGTCGTGATCCAGGAGCGGGTGTCGACGGGGTCGACGACGGCGTCGATCTCGGCGACGGCAGCGGCGTTGACGGCCCGGCCGCGCTCGTAGAGATCGGCGAGGAGGGTGTCGAAGAGCTGTTGTCGCTCGACCGGGTCCTCGACGGCGGCGAGTTCTTTGGCAAACCCGAGGCGGACTGCGCCCTCGAGCCCCATGCCACCGACTTCACCCGTGGGCCACGCCACCGTCGCCGCTCCTGCGACGAAGGCGCCTCCGGCCATCGCCATGGCCCCGAGTCCGTAGGCCTTGCGCAGGACGACGGTGAGCACCGGCACGCGTAAGTGCGCGCCGGTGACGAAGAGTCGGGAGAAGTGCCGCACGGTCGCGGTTCGCTCGGCGTCGGGGCCGACCATGAATCCCGGTGTGTCGCAGAGGGAGACGACGGGCAGGCCGTAGGAGTCGGCGAGGCGCAGGAACCGGGCGAGCTTGTCGGCGGCGTCGCGGTCGATGGCTCCGCCCAGTTGGCGCGGGTCGTTGGCGACCATCGCGACCGGGCGCCCCTCGATGCGGGCGAAGGCGGTGATGACGCCGGTGCCGAAACCGGCCCGCAGCTCGAGGACGGAATCGACGTCCGACAGCAGATGGACCGCTTCGCGCACGTCGTAGGCCCGCACGCGGTTCTCGGGGACGACGAATCGCAGGCGTCGCTGGTCGTGGGCCTCCCAGTCGGGGGTGTCGCCCTGCGTGTACGACAGATACCGGCGCGCCACGTCGACGGCCTCCGCCTCGTCGGCGACGGCGACATCGACGACGCCGTTCGCGCCCTGCACGGAGATCGGGCCGACCTCGTCCGGCGCGTACGTCCCGAGGCCGCCGCCGGCGATCATCGCGGGCCCGCCCATCCCGATGGTGGAGTCCGCGGTGGCGATGACCACGTCGCAGCAGCCGAGCAAGGCCGCGTTTCCGGCGAAGCACCGACCGGCGGCGATACCGATGGTCGGGACCGTTCCGGACAGGGCGCCCATCGCGGCGAACGTCGGCACGTCGAGGCCGGAGGCGCTGGTCGAGTCGGTGTCCCCGGGGCGTCCACCGCCGCCCTCGGCGAACAGGACGACGGGGAGCTGCTGCTCGAGGGCGAGGTGGAGCAGCCGGTCGGTCTTCTTGTGGTTGAGGTACCCTTGCGTGCCCGCCAAAACCGTGTAGTCGTAGGCGAGGACGGCCACTCGACTCGCCTCCGGCCCGAACAGGTCGGCGCCGATACGGCCGACGCCGGTGACGATGCCGTCGGCAGGCGTGGTGGCGACGAGCTCGGCCATCGACTTACGACGCCGCTGTGCGGCGACGGCGAGGCCTCCGTATTCGTGGAGGCTGCCGGGGTCGAGGAGGTCGTCGAGGTTCTCCCGGGCGGTGCGCATGCTCTTCGCGTGCCGCTTGGCGATGGCCTCCGGGCGGGCGGCATCGGCGGTGTACGCCAACCGTTCTCGCAGGGCTGCCAGGTCGCCGCGGACCTCGTCGAGATCCTGTACGGCGTCGTCGACGGCGTCGTGATCCGCGGTCTTGTCGACCTCGAGGAGGACGACCGTGGCGCCCGCGTCCAGGGCGTCTCCGGGGTGGGCGCGAACCTCGCGGACCGTGCCCGCGGCCTCGGCAGCGAGGGGATGTTCCATCTTCATCGCTTCGACCACGGCGACGACCTGGCCGCGCCGCACGGTGTCGCCGGGGGTGACGGTGACGTCGACGAGTGTGCCGGTCAGGGGAGTGGCGACGACGGCGTCATCTCCCTGGTCGATGTCGGTGTCGCCGGTGCACGTCTCGGCCCCGTCGGCCGGGAGGAGTTCGGCGAGGTGGGTGTCGACGAAACGGGTCGTGGCCGCACCGGCGCGGACGTGGGGGTGATCGAGGATCGCGGTGAGCAGGCCCGCGTTCGTCGCGACACTGCCGGTGGCGAGCCCGCGAAGGGCCCGTCGGGTCCCGTCGAGGGCCGCGGGCAGGAGCGCTGCGGCGTCGTCGGAGTCATCTCCGGGCATCCCGCCCACCGCCTCGGTGGTGTGGGTGACGACCTTGGCGAGGAGGGAGTCGAAGTCGCCACCGACGAGCCCTCCGGGAGCGACCCCGGTGTCCACGCGGGTGCCGGGCCCGGCGGGGAGTGCCAGGCCGTCAAGCCGACCGTGCGAGGGCCGGACGGATCCGTCGGCCAGAAGGGTCTCGGCGTTGACGCGCGCCTGCACGGCGATGCCGCGCGGCGCGGGCACCGTGTCCTGGGTGAGGCGAAGGTCCGCGAGGGTCGTGCCCGTCGCGACGCGCAGGCTCAGGGCAACGAGGTCGAGCCCGGTGATCTGCTCGGTCACCGTGTGCTCGACCTGAAGGCGCGGGTTGGCCTCGATGAAGACGAACTCGCTGGTCACTGCGTCCACGAGGAACTCGAACGTGCCGAGGCCGCGGTAGTGACGCGCGGCTGCCATCCGCACCGCGGCCTCGAGGATGCCTGCGCGGGTGGCGGCCGGGAGGGCGGGCGCGGGGGCCATCTCGATGAGCTTCTGGTGCCGGCGTTGCAGGGAGCAGTCGCGGTCGTGCAGATGGACGACCGCGCCCGTTCCGTCACCGAGGATCTGAGCCTCGACATGCCTGGCTGCGGCGACGAGCCGCTCGACGTAGACGGCGCCGTCACCGAAAGCGCGCAGTGCCTCCGACGAAGCCCGCGCGTACGCCTCGGGCAGATCGGCGGGGTCGGTGACGACGCGCATGCCGCGCCCTCCGCCGCCCGCGATGGCCTTGACGACCACGCCGTCACGACCGTGCTCGGCCAGAAAGGACTGGGCCTCGTCGAGTGTGGCGGGGCCAGGAGTCGCCGGGAGGACGGGAACACCGTGTTCCACAGCGAGGTCACGGGCCTTCGCCTTGTCGCCGAACAGGTCGAGCTGCAGCGGCGTCGGGCCGGCGAAGCGCAGACCGGCCTCCTCGCAGGCGCGAGCGAATCCGGAGTTCTCCGAGAGGAACCCGTACCCCGGCGCGACGACGTCACAACCGGCGTCGACGCCCGTTCGCACGAGGGACTCCGCCGAGAGGTACGCCGCTGCGCCCTCGCCGGGGAGGAGGTGCGCCTCGTCGGCGAGGCGCGTGTGCGGCGCGTCCCGCTCGGCCTTGGTGAACACGGCGACGCTGCGCATCCCGAGGGCGGCTGCGGCCCGCTCGATGCGGACGGCGATCTCTCCGCGGTTTGCGATGAGGACGGTGGTCACGGATTCCCCGCTCGTTGAAGGGGTCGGCGTGGCACTCCGGGCGTTGCCGCTCGGGGCCGGGATGGTTGGTGCCGAAAGTGAATCCGAATTCAGGTTCAGAGTCAATGGTGTCCGCAGTCGCGCGGATCAGAGGGTGTGGGGCCGCCGATCGCGGCGGCCGAGGAGCCAGGCGAGCCATGCGCCCGCGAGTCCGCCGAAGAGGTGGCCCTGCCAGGAGACGCCGGCGTTCAGCGGAAGAACGCCCCAGAGCATCGAGCCGTACAGGGCGATGACGAGCAATCCGACCAGGGCCGTCTTGAGGTGGCGCGCGACGAATCCGTACACGGCGAGGAACGCTGCGTAGCCGTAGACGAGTCCGCTCGCGCCGATGTGGACGCTGTGAGGCGCGCCGGTGAGCCAGACAGCCAGCCCGCCGATGAGGATGACGCCGGCGGTCACGCTCCACAGGTGTCGGGTGGCGATGGCCATCAATGGCCCGAGGACGATCAGCGCCGTCGTGTTCGCGATGAGGTGCCCGAAACCGCCGTGCAGGAACGGGCTGAGCGCGATCCCGGCCAGGTGATCGACGTCGCGGGGGCGGATGCCGAACATGTCGAGCGAGAACGGCGTCACCGCATCGACGATCTCCACCAGCCACATCAGCGCGATCATCGCGAGGACCGGCAGCACTCGTCTCGACCAGGGCGTCGTGGCAGGCGTCAGCGAGGTGGCAGTACGTGGGCGCGGCAGGCTCATGACGTCAGCATGCCGGACCTGCCTGAACACAGCCCGCCCGGACAGACGGATCCGTCCGGGCGGGGTTCTCGACTCAGAGGTTGCGCTCGTCGACGATGCGGCGGGCCTTACCGACGGAACGTTCGATGCCGTCTTCGGGGACGACGGTGACCTTGGCGCTGGTGCCGATGCGGGACTTGACACGCTCACGCACCGTCTTGCCCAGGTTCTCGTGCAGCGACTCGGGGGCGCCGGGGGAGGCCTCGACGAGGATCGTGAGTTCGTCCATGCGGCCCGGGCGGGTCAGGATGCACTGGAAATGCGGTGCGAGGCCGTCGATGTCGAGGATGATCTCCTCGATCTGGGTGGGGTACACGTTGACGCCGCGCACGATCATCAGGTCGTCGGTGCGGCCGGTGATCTTGGCCATGCGACGGAAGTTGGGGCGCGCCGTGCCGGGCAGCAACTGGGTGAGGTCGCGGGTGCGATAGCGCAGGATCGGCATGGCCCCTTTGGTGAGGGAGGTGAGCACGAGCTCGCCGGTCTGGCCCTCTTCGACGGGCTGGTCGGTGAGGGGGTTGATGATCTCGGGGTAGAAGTGGTCTTCCCAGAGGTGCAGACCGTCCTTGGTCTCGACGCATTCTTGTGCGACGCCGGGGCCCATCAGCTCTGAGAGCCCGAAGATGTCGGTGGCGTGCATGTCGGCGCGGTGCTCGATCTCACTGCGCATCGCCTCGGTCCACGGCTCGGCGCCGAGGATGCCGATCTTCAGCGACGTCTCCTTGGGGTCGATGCCCATGCGCTCCATCTGGTCGAGCATGGAGAGGAAGTAGGTCGGCGTGATGAAGATGATGCGCGGCTCGAAGTCGGTGATGAGCTGGATCTGCTTCTCCGTGTTGCCGCCCGAGGCGGGGACGACGGTGCAGCCGAGGTGTTCGGCGCCGTAGTGAGCTCCGAGGCCGCCGGTGAACAGGCCGTACCCGTAGGAGTTGTGCGCGATGTCACCGGGGCGTCCGCCTGCGGCGCGGATGCAGCGGGCCACGATCGACCCCCACGTGTCGATGTCGGCGCGCGTGTAGCCGACGACGGTGGCGCGGCCGGTGGTGCCGGAGGAGGCGTGGACGCGCACGACCTCCTCGCGCGGCACCGCGAACATCTTGAACGGGTAGTTGTCTCGCAGGTCCGATTTGCTCGTGAAGGGCAGGAGCCGGATGTCGTCGAGCGTCTTGATGTCGTCGGGGTGGACCCCGAGCCCCTCCAGCTTGGCGCGGTAGTGCGGCACGTTGTCGTACGAGGAGCGCACCGTCTTCTGCAGGCGCTCGAGTTGACGCGCACGGAGTTCGTCGAGCGACCAGCGCTCGGCCTCGTCGTACAGATCGGGGCGGGAGTCGATGCTGGGCAGGTTCGCTGGCGAGGAGTGCTGCACGGACGTTCTCCTTTGAACGGGCGTCGGGGACGAGCGAAGCGGTCGACGACGGGTGGAGCTGGGGGAGGGGGAGTGCGGGAGCGCGGAGGTGGGACCCGGAACGGGCGGATCAGGGCAGATTACGAGCGGGGCGGCGGCAGTGCGCGTGAGCGGCCACGGAATTCGGCGACCACCCGCTGGTCGGACTCACGGGTGACGGTGACGTCGGTGATGCCGCTGCGTCCGCGCACGATGCGTTCGGTGGCCTCGGCGACGAGGACGTCGCCGATGCGAACGGGTTCGAGAAAGTCGATGTCACAGCCGGCGGCGACGGTGGGGCGCCCCGAGGCGTTGCACGCGAGGGCGAACGCGGAGTCGGCGAAGACGAACATGTACCCGCCGTGGCAGATGTCGTGACCGTTGACCATGCGCTCGTCGACGGTCATCCGCGCGATGGCGTGACCGAGCGGGCGTCCGTCGATCGAGGACGGGCCCGGCTCGCGCAGGTCGACCTGCACGGCCGTGATGCCGAGCGTGTAGGACGCGGGGTCACCCGCCCACATGTCGCGTGCGTTCTCGACCTCCGGACCGAAGGCCGACAGGTCAGGGGTCACCGGATCGTCGACCATGAGCACGCTCCTTCGCGTCTGTCTACGTGGCAGATCGGAGCCTCGGCACGGGGCCGGTGCGAAGGTTGACCACCGCACGCCACCGTGGAAGTCTAGGTGACCGGACGGTCGGTAATTCGTGATGGCGGCACCTGATTCTTCTCCCTCTGCGGCGCGAAGCGGTCCGCCCCCCACACCGGTCGACGACCCAGCATCCGAGCGCAAAGGGGCCTCGCGTGGCACAAGCACTGCTCGTCGGTGGAGTTCGAACTCCTGTGGGACGGTACGGAGGTGCCCTCGCGGGCGTCCGGCCCGACGACATGGCCGCCCTGGTGATCTCCGAATTGATGGCCCGCACGGGCATCGACCCGGCCGCCGTGGACGAGGTCATCCTCGGTAACGCCAACGGCGCCGGGGAGGAGAACCGCAACGTCGCCCGCATGGCCGCTCTGCTCGCAGGCCTGCCGGTCACGATTCCGGGCATCACGGTCAACAGGCTCTGCGCTTCGGGTCTCTCGGCCATCACCATGGCCTCGCACATGATCGCCGCAGGTGCCGCCGACATCGTCATCGCCGGCGGAGTCGAGTCGATGTCCCGTGCGCCGTGGGCTCTGGCCAAGCCGGAGACCGCCTACGCCAAGCCTGGCGACATCTTCGACACCTCGCTCGGGTGGCGCTTCGTCAACCCGCGGTTCGCCACGGGCGACCTCTCCCGCGACGGCAAGATGACGTTCTCGATGCCGGAGACGGCCGAAGAGGTCGCTCGCGTCGAGGGCATCTCTCGCGAGGACTGCGACGAATTCGCCGTTCGCTCCCACACGCTGGCCGCGGCCGCGATCGAGGCGGGCCGCTTCGCCGACGAGATCGTGCCGGTCACCGTGCGCACCCGCAAGAGCGAGACCGTGGTCGAGGTCGACGAAGGCCCCCGGCCGGGTACGACCACCGAGGTTCTCGCCAAGCTCCGTCCCGTGGTCAAGGGCGGCAGCGTGGTCACGGCGGGCAACTCCTCGACCCTCAACGACGGCGCCTCGGCGATCCTCGTCGCCTCGGAGAAGGCCGTCGAACGCCTCGGTCTGACACCGCGCGCCCGCATCGTCGCCGGCACTGCTGCCGGGTGCGAGCCGGAGATCATGGGCATCGGCCCGGTCCCCGCCACCCGTAAGGCTCTCGACATGGCCGGATGGGGCATCGACGACCTCGGGGCTGTCGAACTCAACGAGGCCTTCGCCAGCCAGTCCCTGGCCAGTGCTCGTCGCCTGGGTCTGGATCTCGACATCATCAACCGCGACGGCGGCGCCATCTCCCTCGGGCACCCGCTCGGATCCTCGGGATCCCGCATCACGATCACCCTGCTGGGCCGCATGGAACGCGAGAATGCCGCCAAGGGCCTCGCCACCATGTGTGTCGGTGTCGGTCAGGGCGCCGCCCTGCTGATCGAACGAGTCTGAAAGGCCTCTCATGACGAATGCACTTCCTCGCCGCGTCGGTGTCGTCGGCGGCGGCCGCATGGGGATCGGTATCGCCCACGCGTTCTGCATCAACGGTGCCGAGATCGTCGTGGTGGAGCGGGATTCCGCTGAGGCCACGAGCGCCGAACAGCGCTTCGAGCGCAGCCTGCTCACGTCGGTCGAGCGCGGCGATTTGGCCAACTTCGACGTCGCCCTCGAGCGGACGACCATCACCACCGACATGGGCGACCTCGCCGGGTGTGACCTCGTCGTCGAGGCCGTGCCCGAGGACTTCGACCTCAAGGTCGAGACGCTGACGTCCGTCGAGGCCGTCCTCTCAGAGTCGGCGACCCTCGCGACGAACACGTCCTCGCTCTCCGTCGATGCACTGGCGGAGCGGCTCGCTCGCCCGGGCAACTTCATCGGCCTGCACTTCTTCAACCCCGTGCCGGCCTCCGCGCTCATCGAGATCGTCGTCGGGGCCAAGACCGACCCCGCGCTGGTCGAGGCCGCCAAGGGCTGGACCGCCGCCGTCTCCAAGACCCCGGTCGTCGTCACCGACTCGCCCGGATTCGCCTCCTCCCGTCTCGGAGTGGCGATCGCGCTCGAGGCCATGCGGATGGTCGAAGAGGGCGTCGCGAGCGCCCACGACATCGACGCCGCAATGGAACTCGGCTACAAGCACCCGAGCGGCCCGTTGAAGACCACGGACATCGTCGGCCTCGACGTCCGCCTGGGCATCGCCGAGTACCTCGCCTCCACGCTGGGGGAGCGCTTCGAGCCCCCGCAGATCCTGCGCGACAAGGTCGCCGCCGGTGAGCTCGGCCGTAAGACCGGCCGCGGTTTCTACGACTGGTGATCCACCCTCCACATCGACCGCGAGCCACCGATCAGGGAGCCTGAACGAATGACGACGACAGCACCCATCGTCCCCAGCTATGTCATGGACGCGTGGTGGAACCCGGCCACCGAGGAGGGTCGCCCCGTCCTCGATGCGAGCACCGGTGAGCCGGTCGCGCGGGTCGCCACCGACGGCCTCGACTTCGCCCAGGTCGTCGACCACGCCCGCACCGTGGGGCGCCGCGCTCTCTCGGCGATGACGCTGCACGAGCGCGCCCTGGTGTGCAAGCAGCTCGCTCAGTACCTCCAGGAGCGTCGCGAAGAGCTCTACGAGGTGAGCTTTCGCACAGGAGCGACGAAGCGGGACAACCTGATCGACGTCGACGGCGGCATCGGTGTGCTGTTCACGATGTCGAGCAAGGGCCGCCGCGAACTGCCCAACAGCAACGTCGTGCAGGACGGCACGCCCGAGGTCCTCGCCCGCGACGGGAGTTTCGTCGGCGAGCACGTCCTCACCGCCCTACCGGGCGTCTGCGTGCAGATCAACGCCTTCAACTTTCCCATCTGGGGCATGCTCGAGAAGTTCGCTCCGGCCTTCATCGCCGGTGTGCCCACCATCGTCAAGCCCGCACCGCAGACCGGCTACGTCGCCGAGGCCTGCGTGCGGATGCTGATCGAGTCGGGTCTCGTGCCCGACGGTGCCCTGCAGATCGTCTCCGGCGACATGGTCGACGTGCTGGACCCCCTCGACTTCCGCGATGTCGTCGCCTTCACCGGCTCGGCCGCGACAGCCCGGGCGTTGCGCTCGCACGACAACGTGCGGGTCGGCGGTGTCCGATTCATCTCCGAGGCCGACTCGCTCAACTGCGCGATCCTCGGCCCCGACGCCACCGCCGACACACCGGAATTCGCCGCGTTCATCACCTCGGTGATGGTCGAGATCACGGCCAAGGCGGGGCAGAAGTGCACCGCCATTCGCCGGGTGATCGTGCCTCGTGACCGCGTCGACGAGGTGGCGCAGGCCGTGCGCAGCAAGATCGACGCCAAGATCGTGCTCGGCGACCCGCGCGCCGAGGGCACGACCATGGGGTCGCTCGTGTCGCTGGAGCAGCGCGAGACCGTCGTCGCCGATGTGCAACGCCTGGTGGAGGCCGGTGGACGTCTCTACGGGACGCTGGATGCCCCCGAGGTGCGCACGGTCGCCGGCTCGGCGCAGGTCGTCGAGCAGGGCGCGTTCATGTCTCCGGTCATCCTCGCGTTCGACGATGCCGATGCCGATGCGGTGCACACCCTCGAGGCCTTCGGCCCGGTGACCTCCGTCATCGGCTACACGGACCTCGACGACGCCGTTCGGCTGGCCGCGCGTGGAGACGGGTCGCTCGTGGCCACCGTCTGCACCAACGACCCGGAGGCCGCCCGCACGCTCGTCACGGGCATCGCCGGGCACCACGGTCGAGTGTTGACCCTCAACCGCGAGGACGCCAAGACCTCGACCGGACACGGCTCGCCCGTCCCGCACCTGGTCCACGGTGGCCCGGGCCGCGCCGGTGGCGGCGAGGAGCTCGGTGGCGTCCGCGCGATCAAGCACTTCATGCACCGCACGGCCATCCAGGGGTCGCCCGCCATGCTGACCGCCATCACGGGGGTCTGGCACAAGGGCGCCCCGATGCAGGCGGCCGGCTGCGCGACGTTCGGCGGCACGGAGGACAACATCCACCCGTTCCGCAAGCAGCTCTCCGACCTGCGCCTCGGCGACGCCCTCGTCTCGGACCTGCGCGAGGTGAGCCTGGACGCGATCTCGGCCTTCGCCGCTGAGACCGGTGACACGTTCTACGCCCACACCGACGAGGAGGCCGCAGCGGCCAACCCGTTCTTTCCCGGCATCGTGGCGCACGGCTACCTGCTGGTCTCCTGGGCCGCGGGACTGTTCGTCAACCCCGACCCGGGCCCGGTGCTCGCCAACTACGGCCTCGACAACCTGCGGTTCATCACGCCGGTCGCCGCCGGTGACTCCATCCGCGTCGAGCTGGTGGCCAAGCGCATCACGCCTCGCGTCACCGACGAGTACGGCGAGGTGGCCTGGGACACGACGCTGTACAACCAGAACGGTGACATCGTCGCGACCTACGACGTGCTCACCCTCGTCGCCAAGGAATGGCCGCCCGCGGGGGAGTGACCTCCCAGCGGAGCGCGTAGCGGCTCGGCATCGCAGGGCCAAACAGGGCACGGCACAACTCGCATCAGGCGGGTGCTTCTCCATCGGGAGGAGCGCCCGCCTGGTGGTGTTGAGGGACCTTCATCCCACCCGCTCGGGCACGGGCAGGAGCAGACTGGATCCACCCTCGAGGTCAGGAGTCAGCGATGAACTCAGATTCGACGAACACCGAGCCGAGCACCACAGAGTCCAACGCCAGGCGAGTACACGGCGTCACCGGCAAGGTCGTCATCGGGACCACGGCGGGGGCACCGCCGATGGAGTCCACGACGGCGGAGAGGTGGGGAGCCGCCTATGCGGCGCGGCGGGGACTTCCGATGGTGCTCATGGGCACTCACCCGATCGAGATGGTCGCGTACGCCGAGAGCATCTACATCCCCGCGCTGGAGGAGCAGGCCGAGCAGGCCAAGGAGAGTGAACTCGCGCGGCTGGCCGAGGAGTTGGTCCGTGACCAGCCGGGTTTGGACGTGGCCACGGTGACGCGGCCGGGGCACCCCGGAACGGCGCTGGTCGACGCCTCCAAAGACGCCGAACTCGTCGTCGTCGGAACCCGGGGTCTGGACGGCTGGACCGGGCTGCTTCTGGGGTCGACCTCCCACTACCTCGTGACCCACGCGCGCGGCCCGGTGGCGGTCATCCCCTCCCGGGTCAACGAGGATCTCGACCCTGGCGATCCGATCGTGCTGGGCGTCGACGGGGCGAGCGACCACAGCGCCACGGAGTTCGCCTTCGAGGAGGCCCGCGCTCTCGGCCGGCCTCTGCATGCTGTCCACTCCTACGGTCACGGACATTCCGACACGTCAGGGACATCAGAGAAGCACCCGGCCTCTGGTGCCTCGGGTGTGTCCGACGCGCACCTCGACGAGGTGTTGGAGCGTGCGTTGGCGCCGTTCATCGAGCGGTACTCCGACGTGGAGGTCGAGCGGATCGTCGTCCGGGGCGCCTCCGAGCTGGCCCTGCTCGGCGCCTCGGCGCGTGCGGCGATGCTCGTGCTCGGTAGCCGGGGTCGTGGCGAGCTGCGCAGCGTCCTCTTCGGATCGACGAGCATGCGTCTGCTAGGACGGGCCTCGTGCCCGGTCGTGGTCGTGCCCGACATGGCGCACGAGGCGCGGGCCTGAGTCGCGTCGGTCAGCCTTGCCGGTCGGCTCTGTCGGTCAGCTGCTGCTGAGTGAGGCGGAGGTCCCCACGCCACGGAACACGAGCGTGATGACGGCCTCGGCCAGCTCGTGCGGAGAGACTCGACCGTGGGGTTGAAACCACTCCACGGTCGAGTTGACCGCACCGAACACGAGGCGTCCGACGACGGCAGGGTCGAGGTCGTCGCGCAGGAGTCCGGCGACCTGGGCCTGGCGCACCACCTCGATCATTCTGGCGTCGAACGCGCGGCGTTTGTCCAGGGCAGCCTGCTGCGCGGGGGTGTTGCCGCGCAGGCGCAGCAGGAGCCGGACGAAGGGCCTGTACTCCACGAGGATGTCCACCGTGTCGCGCAGGAACGCCTCGAACCGCTCGTCCAGGGGCTCGGAGGAGGATTCGACCGCGACCAGCCCGACGTCGAGCGCGTCGAAGGCTGTGTCGAGAGCGAGCGTGAGCAGCTCCTCTTTGCCCTCGACGTGGTGATAGAGCGCAGACTTCGACACGTCGAGACGGTCGGCGATCATTCCCATGGTGGTGGCGTCGTAGCCGTGTTCGTCGAAACACTCGACCGCGGCCCGGATGACGGCCTGCTGGTCGTGGCCGGGGCGACCGCGGCGGGCAGATCGTGAGGTCACCCGCGCAGTCTTCCATATCGCCTGAATCGCCTCTCCGGCCTATCCGAGCGAGGAGAACGGACGGACGGCCGATCCCTTGACGGTCGCGGCCACCTCCATATACTGAACCGACGGTCGGTATTTGTTGCCGGCGCCCCGACGCACCCGAGGTGACACGATGACGGAACCCCGCCCCGACCTTCGTTCGGTCGAGCAGCCCGCCGACTCGACCGACAATGAAGCCCAGGCCCACTTCGACGCTCTCCTTGCCAAGGACGAGCGCGTCGAGCCGCGCGACTGGATGCCCGCCAAGTACCGCAAGACGCTGATCCGCCAGATCTCCCAGCATGCGCACTCCGAGATCATCGGCATGCAGCCCGAGGGCACGTGGATCTCGCGTGCGCCCTCCCTCAAGCGCAAGGCCATCCTCATCGCCAAGGTGCAGGACGAGGCCGGTCACGGTCTGTACCTGTACTCCGCGGCAGAGACGCTCGGCATCACGCGCGACGAGATGAACGAGCAGCTCATGTCGGGCAAGGCCAAGTACTCCTCGATCTTCAACTACCCGGCGCTCTCCTGGGCCGACGTGGGGGCGATCGGCTGGCTGGTCGACGGCGCCGCGATCTGCAACCAGGTTCCGCTGTGCCGCTGCTCTTACGGTCCGTACGGCCGCGCGATGGTGCGCGTCTGCAAGGAGGAGTCGTTCCACCAGCGTCAGGGCTGGGAGATTCTTTACGCCCTGTCCAACGGCAGCGCCGAGCAGAAGGCCATGGCGCAGGACGCGGTCAACCGATACTACGGCCCGGCCCTGCAGATGTTCGGCCCCCCGGACGACGACTCGCCCAACTCGCAGCAGTCGATGGACTGGAAGATCAAGCGCTTCTCCAACGACGAACTGCGCCAGCGCTTCGTCGACATGATGGTCCCGCAGGCCGAGGCCCTGGGCCTCACCCTGCCCGACCCGGACCTGCGCTGGAACGAGAGCCGCGGCCACTACGACTACGGCGACCTGGACTGGACCGAGTTCAAGTCGGTCATCGCCGGCAACGGACCGTGCAACACCCAGCGCATGGCGCACCGCATCAAGGCCCACGAGGACGGCGCCTGGGTGCGCGAGGCTGCCGCCGCGTACGCCCGTCGCCAGGCCAGCAAGGCCGACGCGACCCTCAAGCACGCCTGAGTTCGCTCCACCGGCGCGCCCTGCTTGTTCGGGCGCGCACCTGCCACCAGCCCTTCCGAGCGGGAGACATCGATGTCTGACCAGAACACCCCCATCTCGAGCGACGAGCAGCACGAGAGCGAGACCCAACCTCTGTGGCCGCTGTGGGAGGTGTTCGTTCGAGCCTCTCGCGGACTGTCCCACGTCCACGCCGGCTCGATCCACGCCCCGGATGCCACGATGGCCGTGCGCAACGCACGTGACCTGTACACCCGCCGCAACGAGGGCGTCTCGGTCTGGGTCGTCCCGGCTGACGCCGTCGTCACCTCCGACCCCGACCACAAGGGTGCCTTCTTCGAGTCGTCGCAGGGCAAGAACTACCGCCACGCGACGTACTACACGCAGAGCGAGGGAGTAAAGCACCTGTGAGCCAGTTCGACAGCGCCACGAGGATCAGTGCCGGGCAGGCGCTGACGGCCGAGGACATAGCCGCCGCAGGGATCACCGCCTCCGAGCCGGTCGCGCAGTACGCGCTCCGGCTGGCCGACGACTCGCTCGTGTTGGCTCAGCAGCTCGCGTGGTGGATCTCCCGCGCGCCGGAGCTGGAGGAGGACATTGCCCTGGGCAACATCTCCTTGGACCTGCTCGGGCACGCCCGCTCCTTCTACACCTACGCGGGGACGGCCTGGGGCAAGACCGAGGACGAGCTCGCCTACTTCCGCGACGACCGCGAGTTCACGAGCTTGCACCTCGTCGAGATTCACAACGGCGACTTCGGTCAGACCATCGCGCGCCAGCTCCTGTTCAGCCTCTACGCCGTGCACCTGTACGACCGGCTGCAGCACTCCAGCGACGAGACCCTCGCCGCCATCGCGGCCAAGGCCGTCAAGGAGGTCGAGTACCACGTCGACCACGCCTGGCAGTGGACGCTGCGTCTCGGCCTGGGCACCCCGGAGTCGACCCAGCGCATGCAGGCCGGCCTGGACCTCGTGTGGCCCTACCTCGCCGAGGCGTTCGAAGACGACGAGCTCATCGACGCCCTCGAGGGTGTCGCAGTGCGTCCGTCGACGCTGCGTGAGCCGACGATGGGGGCCATCGAGCGCGCCATCGGCGAGGCCGAACTGACAGTGCCTGCCACCCCGACCGCCGTCACCGGTGGTCGCCGCGGCATCCACCGCGAGAACCTGGGTCTCGTGCTCGCCGAGATGCAGTCCCTGGCGCGCAAGTTCCCGGGGGAGACCTGGTGATGACCGAGGTCCGGGCCGAGTCCGCGGCTGCTCAGCGGCCGGAGGACCCGGCCGACGCCCGGGTGTGGGACACCGCGGCCACGGTCTGCGACCCCGAGGTTCCGGTGCTCACCATCGAGGACCTCGGCATCCTCCGCTCGGCCCGGGCCACGGACACCGGGGCGGTCGTCGAGATCACCCCGACCTACTCGGGCTGCCCCGCCGTGGGCCGCATGCGCGACGACGTCTCCGAGGCGTTGGAAGCGCAGGGTTACGGCGACGTGCGCGTGCTGGTCGTGCTATCCCCGGCGTGGAGCACCGACTGGATGACGGACGAGGGCAAGCGCAAGCTCGCCGACTACGGCATCGCCCCACCCGATCACTCCCACCGCGTCGAGGGGCCGCGCTTCGGCGGCACCCGGGTCGCGTTGGCGGTCAAGTGCCCGCGCTGCCATTCGCTGGACACCCGTGAGATCACCCGGTTCGGGTCGACCTCCTGCAAGGCGCATTACCAATGCCGTGCCTGCCTCGAACCCTTCGACTACTTCAAGGTGCTGTGATGCCGCTAACGACCCCTCGCCGCCGCGCCCAGTTCCACCCGCTCACCGTGGCCGCGGTGCGTTCGCTGACCGACTCGGCCATCGAGGTCACCCTCGCCGTGCCGCACGAGCTGGTCGACGACTACAACTACATCAGCGGCCAATACGTGGCGCTGCGAACCGAACTCGACGGCAAGGAGGTGCGCCGCAGCTACTCCATCTGCGCCCCGCCCCGCCCCGGTGAGATCAAGATCGGCATCAAGCGCGACCTCGGTGGCGTGTTCTCCAACTGGGCCAACGACAGTCTCAAGGCCGGTGACGTCCTCGACGTCATGAGCCCGACGGGTGCGTTCACCTCCCAGCACGCCCTCACCGCCCTCAACGACGCCGAGGCCATCGGCGCGGAGTCCACTGGGCTGTCGCGGTACGTGGCGTTCGCCGCTGGTTCGGGCATCACGCCGATCATCTCGATCGTCCGTTCGCTCCTCGACGCGAATCCCCAGGCCTACATGAACCTCGTGTATGCCAACCGGGCCGCGATGGACGTCATGTTCGTCGAGGACCTCGCCGACCTGAAGGACCGGTTCCCGACGCGGCTGGCCGTCCACCACGTGCTCTCTCGCGAGCAGCGTCTCTCGCCGACCCACACCGGTCGCATCGACGCCGAGAAGCTGCGGTCGATGTTCGGCACGATGATTCGCCCCGAGGTCGTCGACGAGTGGTTCCTCTGCGGGCCGTTCGAACTGGTGCAGCTCATCCGCGACGAGCTCTCTGCTGCAGGCGTTCCCGAGAGCAAGGTGCGCTTCGAGCTGTTCGGCACGGGCAATCCCGAGGGTGCCCCCGAGGCCAGCGCCGGACGCCCCGTCGTGGCCGATCCCCGCGGTGACAACGTCGACATCACGTTCAACCTCGACGGTCTGCAGGGCAATGTGCCCAGCCCCAAGAGCGCCAACGAGACCGTGCTCAACGCGGCCCTGCGGGTGCGGGGCGACGTGCCGTTCGCCTGTGCCGGCGGCGTGTGCGGCACGTGCCGCGCCAAGGTCGTCTCGGGCGAGTTCGAGATGGCCGAGAACTATGCGCTGGAGCCCGACGAGCTCGCAGCCGGCTACGTCCTCACCTGCCAGACCCGTCCCACAGGCAAGGCCATCCACGTCGACTTCGACGCCTGACCCTGCACGACGAGACACCCACATCCTGCCTCTCCCGGATATCGGGTCTGGCGCGAGGTGGGTGTCGTCGTGTGGGGCGCCTCTGCAGGTCGTGCCAGGGGCCACCGTCCCCGTCGTCGCCGGTGGGGGTACTGGCTGAGGCCCCCGGTCGGTCACCCGTGGGTGAGGCGCCCGGCGACGAAGGTGGCGGCCACGGGCATCTCGCGTAGGGCAGCGCAGGCCTCTCGGCTGTCCGACGGCACGGCGTAGGGGTCGGCATCCAGGAGCGCGACATCGCCGCGACCGCCGACGTGGAGTGTGCCCTGGTCGTCGACGCTGGCGGCAAGGGCTTCGGCGACGGTGAGCGCCTCGGACGCGTTCCACGGCTCACGCTCGTCGTTGCTGCGATGCACGGCAGCTGCCATCGCCAGCCACGGATCGAGCGGCGCCACCGGCGCGTCGGAGCCGAGCAGCAGGCGGACTCCGTGAACGAGCATGGTGCGAAAGACGAAACAGCGTTCCTCGCGGTCCGGCCAACACTGGCGGGCCACGTCGCGGTCGTCCCACAGGTGGGCAGGCTGGACGCCGGCACCGATGCCGAGGCGCGCCATCCGCGGGATGTCCGAGATGCGCATCAGTTGGGCGTGCTCGATGGTGCCCCGGGCGCCGGTGGCCTCGAACGCATCGAGTGCGTCGCGTGCGGCGGCGTCACCGATGGCGTGGAGCGCGATCTCCAGCCCGTTGTCCCGAGAGAGAGCCAACCGGCGACGCAGCTCTTCTGGATCGACGTTCTGTATCCCGTACGGGTCGGGCAGATCGGCGGCGTCCGCGTAGGGTTCGCAACAGAAGGCGGTGCGGGTGTTGAGCGAGCCGTCGGAGATGATCTTGAGCGGCCCCATCGTGACGAGCCCGTCGGTGCCCGGCAACGGGTCTCCGGTGCGCAGGCCGGCGGCGATCACCTCGTCGAGACCGTCGGCGTAGGTGCCCACCCGAACCCGCAGAGCGTCGATGCCCTGGTCGGCGAACCGCGAAGGCCACTGGTCGACACCGCGGGTGAACTCCAGATCGAGGATTCCGGTGACGCCCTTGGCCGAGGCGGAGATCATGGCGGCGCGATATCCGGCCGTGGTGAGGTCGGCGAGCCCCGGCAGGGAGTCCAGACGCGGGAACACGTCGAACCACTCGTCCTCGACGAGGATGCCGTCGCGGGGAGCCAGACCGAGGAGTTCCAACGCCCGTGAGTTCAGCCAGCCCGAATGGCAGTCCCCACTGATGAGAACGACGGGGTGGCGGCCGCTGACGGCGTCCAACGCGGCGACCGTGGGCAGCGTCGTCCACGCGGCGCAGCGGAACCCGAACGCGGACACCGACTCTTCGCCGCGCTCCGGAGGGAGGGTGGCGATGTGCTGAGCGATCCTCGCGCAGGCGTCGGCACTGTCGGTCACGTCGGCGACGTCGAGGCGCATCGTGGCTGCTGCCCACTGACCCATGTGCACGTGTGCATCCCACAGCCCGGGGATGGCCCAGCGTCCGCCGCCGTCGTGAACGGTCTCGCCGGCCGACCGGGAGAGATGGGGGCCGATGGCGGTGACGACGCCGTCGACGATACGGATGTCCACGGGTTCCGGTCGTCGACCCCCAGACCGGCTCGGTGCGTCCTCTCCGATACCAACCACACGGACGCCACGGATCAGGCACCCGAACACGCCATCCACCCCTTCTCACGACTCAGCGGGCATCAGGGCCGACCTGGCGGTCGATGTCCTGCCACCCAACGAACCGCAGTGCCGAGAACCGGGCCGCCACCTGCGAACACGCTCGTCTGCGACTTCCTACTCTGGCAGGTGTGGAGGGTTCATGGTCGCCGCATCTCGAATGGAGATCTGTGGGCGCCAGCCAGGAGGCGTGGCTTGCGGAGCCGGGGGTGTGAGTAACCTCGTCGACGGGCGGCCGCTCGTGTGGTCAGACCCAGCCCTCGGGACGGGGTCAGCGGCGGCGCAGGACAGCGCGGACAGCGGCTTCGACGACCAGCTCGTCGGCCACGACGGAATCCAGTTCAGGGGTGCGACCGTCGTCCTCGGCGAGGAAGGCCACGGCGCCGGACAGCACGGCACGGCGCTGGGAATCGTAGTGCGGCCACCCGGCCATCAGGGCCTCGAGTTCCGGGGCCAGCCGTTCGACCGGTGAGCCCTCGGTACTCGTCTCGTGAAGGGTGGCGATGAGGCGATCGGGGTCCTGCTCGTCGCGGCACAGCGGACCGACCCACGTCCACAGTCCACCGAGGTCACGGCGGAACGCGTCCAGGACCGGTGGGGCGGCGGGCAGGGTGTGAGCTGGCACGGTAGGGCTCCAGGAGCAGGCGGGTTGTGGCGATTTCACCCTAGCCCCGGGTGTGGGACCCCCTCTAGTCGTCATCCACATCCTTGACCCAGCTGTGACTACGTCCTCTGAGGTCAGGAGAGTGCGGGCCCGTGACTCTGACGTGCTGTCGGTGGCCGTCGGTAGGGTGAGCGGGACGAACAGACGGCGCGATGCGACGCTCCGGCGCGCAGACACGAACGGCGTGTGCGCCCACGGCGCAGGCATCGACGCGGCCGCAGGATGAGGCGAGGGAGAGTGTGATGGACCGGATTCGGGTGGCAGTGCTGGGGGCCGCGGGCCGCATGGGAGCCACGGTGTGCGACGCCGTCGAGGGGGCAGACGACATGGAGCTCGTCGCTCGCATCGACGTCGGTGACGAGCTGGGCGACCTGGGCGGAGCGCAGGTCGCAGTCGACTTCACCGTTCCGGATGCCTCGCCGGCGAACGTCGCGCACTGCATCTCGCGTGGCGTCCACGTGGTCGTCGGCGCAACGGGGTGGACCGAGGATCGTCTGGCCACCGTGCGTGCCGATCTCGAGGGCAATCCCGAGGTGGGCGTGCTCATCGCCCCCAACTTCGCGCTCGGAGCCGTGCTGATGATGCGATTCGCGCAGCAGGCGGCCAGGTTCTACGAGTCGGTCGAGGTCGTCGAGCTACACCACCCGAACAAGGTCGACGCCCCCTCGGGCACGGCGGCCAACACGGCACGTTTGATCGCGCAGGCGCGCTCGGAGGCCGGTCTCGGTGCTGTTCCGGATGCCACGGAGAAAGACCCCGACGGCGCTCGCGGCGCCCAGGTCGACGGCATCCACACCCACGCCGTGCGCCTGCGCGGCCTCGTGGCCCACCAGGAGGTCCTGTTCGGCGCGGAGGGCGAGGCGCTGACCATCCGCCACGACTCCTACGACCGGGTCAGCTTCATGCCCGGTGTGCTCACCGGCGTGCGCCAGGTGGCCGCGCACCCGGGACTCACCGTGGGTCTCGAGCACTACCTCGACCTCGCCTGAGCAGCGGCCACTCGGCGAAACGACACTGCCCGGCCGGCTCCCTGGAGGAGCAGGCCGGGCAGTGGTGGTCAGTGACCGTAGCGGTGGCAGGAGGTGCTGACGCTCAGCGTGGGTCGAGGCTGAGGCTGGGACTGCCGAACAGGACGGCGGTGCTGCCGTGCCGTGGGGAGCGGCGGGTGCGTCCCTGCGCCTGTTGTTCCACCATCTCGACGATGAGGTCCTCGTAGGCGTCGAGCATGGCCGTGAACGACAGCCGCGCCACGGCGTCGGCGCGCACGTCGGCGCGATCCATCGCGAGGGCAGCGGGAACGGCGGCGGCCAGAGCCAGCGCCAGGTCACCGGTCGGTCCCGGATCGGGAACGGCGATGCCTCCCCGTGTGCCGACGACCTCGGGCAGACCGCCACGGGCCACGACGATCGCGGGCGTGCCGCACATCATCGCCTCCGCTGCGACGAGACCGAACGGTTCGTCCCACCGCGGCGTGACCAGGCATGCTCCGCTGTGCCGCACGACCTCGCGGCTGCGGTGATGGGGCAGGTGGCCGAGGTAGCGGACATCGCTGCCGAGCAGGGGTTCGACGTCCTGTTCGAAGTGGACCCGGTCGCTGATGGGCCCGATCGCGGAGAGCCGCCGCCCTGCTGCGCGAGCCGCCTCGATGGCGATCGGCAGCCCCTTCTCGGGAGTGATGCGGCCGACCCAGATGAGGTCCTCGCCGCCCGGGCCGGGTACGAAGGTCCGCTCGTCGATGCCGTTGGGCACGACCTGCACGTTGGGGAGCGTCGTCCACATCCGAGCCATCGCGGCACTCACCGCGACGTACCGGTTGGAAGGAGCACCGAGGGACGCGCCGTGCTCCATCCACGGCAGTGGCGGCGTGTGCAGCGTCGTCAGCACGGGCGCAGGCATCAGGGTACTGAGGGCCAGGGGGAGGTGATGCAGGCTCTGATTGAAGATGAGGTCGGTGCCGGGGTGGCGGGCCAGATCGGTCATCGCCTGCGTGAAGGCGTGGTGATCGGCAAGGAATTGCGGCTCCGGCAGGTGCGGGTCGAGGCGCGCGGTCAGGCTCAGTTCGGGCGGCCCGGCGTAGGTGAAGAGTTCATCGGCGAGATCCGTCGGGGTGCCGGCAGCGGCGTACAAGCGCACATGGTGCCCGCGCCCGCGTAGGCCCTTGACGAGTCCGGCCGAGACCGACTCCTGTCCACCGGCGAAGGGCTCGCCGAGGGGGTTCCAGTTGGGACCGATCACGGTCAGCCTCACCGGTGACCTCCGTTCGTCTGGTCGAGTCCGAGTGCCACCGACGCGATGCGGCGGACTCGGGCGGGGGTGTCCTCGGGCAGGGTGCCGCCGCGGACGAGTTCGGTCACGCAGGCCAGGGCCAGACCGACGGATCCGTACGCGCCGCAGGCGATGAGCGCGGCGGCTCTCAGCGAGGCGTCGGTCCGGTCGGCCAGGCGCGTGAGGTCGGCGACGTAGAGCAGGTCGGCCTCGACGAGGTGCCGGGAGTGTGCCTGGAGGGGGTCGTCCCACGGGATCGGCGCCAAGGGCCAGGTGCGCGTCGTGACGAACATGTGGGGGACCAGCCCGGCGTCGCGCAGGCGTCGATCGACGTCGGCCAGAGTCGGGCCGCCTTCGTAGAGACGGTGGAACGCGACCTCCACCTGCACGGCGAACACCGAGGCCAGCACGCTCCGCCCACCGTCGAGGACGGCCGGTTCGCTGCCCTGCACGTCGAGGGTCAGGAGGTCGGCGCGTTCGAGGTCGGGAACGGCGTCGAGGCGGACCGTGTCGACCTCGGTGCGTTCGACGACGGAGGAGAGTCGGGGGAAGTCAGTGAGCACGGCCAGCTGCCGGGCGTCGGGTTCGAGCAGGGAGGAGAACCCCGCGGCATCACACCGACGCAGGACGTGGCGCTGCCCGTCTCCGACCGCGTGACCGAGGTGGCGCGTCGTTCCGGCCTTGTTCGCGGTGTCGGTACTGCCGCTCTCTCGCTCGGCCTCCGTCTTGCGCAGGGCGGCGAGGGCCTCGGGGTCGGGCTCGAATGCCGTCACGCGCGCCAAGCCCGCCTCGACGAGGGCCGCGTACGCAGGCGGCTCGCCCACCAGGGGGCTCGCACCGATGTCGACGACTTCCACCGGGATGGACGTGGCTCCGATGAGCTCGGCAATCTCACGCAGGGCAGCACCCTTGATGACGGGACCGACGTGCTCGGTCAGGGCATCACCGCTCATCGGGGTCTCTTTCCGTGTCGTCTGGGCAGGGCTGCCTGGCAGGGCAGGTGTCGCTGGTCGTGCTGAGGACGGGCAGGGTGTCGGCGGTGCGCCACCCCCACTCGGCTTCGAGATCGGGCGGTATCCGGGGGCCGCGGACGTCGTCGTCCGTGACCAGAGGCGGCAGGCCCTCACCTCGTGCGAGTGCTCGGGAGTGGGAGATCAGCAGGCCCGGGACCTGCATCGGCGCCCGCGCGCAGAGCGCCCGAAGAGGCACAGTGAGCCGGACTGGGGCACTCACCCGGACCCGGAACCGGGCACGCGCTCGCACGTCGTCTGGGATCGGGCCGTGATGCACCCGTGAGTCGGAGGTGGGCCAGAGCCCGGAGCGCACCACCGCGCCGTCGCTGAGCCAGATCTGGGCGTCGCTGCCCCGGAGGAGATCGGCGCATGTCAGCAGGACGTCGACAGGCGGGAGTCCCTCATCGTGAAACGTGATCGCGACGTCCGGATATTCCCAGATCAGAGCCGCGTCGCGGGCGCCGGGCTCGGTGATAACCCGCGCCAGACGCAGCGTCTCGGCAGTGTCGCGCTCGCGGATCTGGTTATCGATCCGCAATCGATCGACACCGCAAGGGTTTTCGGTATCGCCATCTGTGTCGCGCTCGGTGTCGGCATCGAGCGAGGCGTCGTCGCGCCCGGCGGCGTCGGGTCCGTCGTGCCAGGCCAGAGCCCGCGGCTCGTACCGCAGGTCCGCTCCGGCGAGCCAGGCCCGGTTGCCCAGGTCCCAGTCCTCGCCGCCGTAGCCGACGAAGCTCTCGTCGAATCCGCCGATCTCGGTGAGCAGGGCGGGAGTCAGAGCCAGCACGGAGCTGATGACGAACCGGTAGCTGCGGTCGTCGGCCTCGGTGAGGTGGGCGGTGGCGGCGTAACCGTCCTCAAGCCACGTCGGGTCGGGCAGGATCCGGCGCGGGTCAGGCTCGTCAGCAGCCACGAACGCGGCGACCTCGGTCTCGTCGAGCCCGGTGAGGTCGGCGTACCGGCGTCGACCGACGGCGAGGGCGCGTCCGGGTGGTGCCCCCGTAGCTGTGGTGCGGGTCGCTGCGGCCAATGCCGACACGTAGCCAGGGGCGGGGATGGTGTCGCCGTCGAGAAAGAGGAGCACGTCGATGTCGCTGTGCTGCAGCAGTGCTCGGGCACCGAGGTTGCGCGCAGCAGCGGCGCGGAAGCCGAGGTCGTCCTGGCTCACGAGGTCGACGGGGTAGGGGCGGTCGCCCAGCGTCGGAGCCGTGGCGGAGCCGTCGTCGGCGACGACGACCCGCAGCTCCTCGCCTTGATGCTCCAGGGCATTCAGGACGCGGTCGAGGCCCACCTGGTCCTCGTAGTGGACGACGACGACGCCGATCATGAGGTTGCTCCGTTCACATCACGCGCCCACGAGTCGAGGACATCGGCGAGGTGAGCTGCGACCGCGTCGCCGTCGGGTCCGACATTGATCGGTTCGGAGCCGTCGCCGCCCAACCAGGTGAGGGACGGGTCCGCGAGGGCAGCGCGGGCTGCAGCGGCGAGGTCGGCGTGGGGGAGTCCCGGGCCGTACCGCAGCAGCGCACCGGGAGCGCGCTCCGCGAGCTCGTCGACGTATCCACCGGCCGGAACCAGCGGGCGTCGACCCGCCGAGAGCCACGAGCCGATCGAACCCGAGGCCGAGATGTGCCGATGCGGGGCGACCGGGACGGCGGCGGCTTGCAGGACGGAGATGATCTCGGCGTCGTCGACGAAGCCCGTGACGGTGAACCTGCGTCCGAGTTCGTCTGCGCGCGTGCGCAACTCGTCGACCAGGTCGTCGTGTCCGTCGGAGACCTGACCCACGGCGAGCAGCCCCACGTCCACGGGGAGATCGGCCAGCGCCTCCAGCGCCGCGGCGTGCCCCTTGCCGGGGTAGAGGTAGCCGAAGACGACGAGGTTGCGTGCCGTGTCGGTAGGGCCGGAGGAGTCGGGTAGCCCGGTCGCCTGAGGCGCGTCAGGCGCCTCGATGGGCAGCGGAATGATCTCGATGGGCGGAGCGGACAGACCTTCCGCATCCAGGGCAGCGAGAAGAAGGTCGCGCTCATGCCTGCTCGCGACGACGACGCCTCGGGCCCGAGCTGCCATCGTGGCGTACGCGCCGCGGCGTCGCTCGTAGCGGCCGGTTCCATCGGCCGGTTGCGGCAGATCATGAAGGGTCAGCGACACCGTGCGTCGGTCCATGAGTGCGGCGACGAGATCGGCGCACTCTCCGGCGGTCGGCGCCAGCAGGTGATCGGTGAGGTGGAGATGCAGCACATCCGCGTCGGGAAGCTGCGCCAGCGTCGACGCCGCCTCGTCGGCAGCGGGCGCACCCTCGGTGAAGAGTCGCTGAGAGCTGTGCTCGCGCAGGCCGTTTCGGGCCAGCAGGTCGAGGGCATGGCGGGTCACGCCGTGCTGCTCCGGCCCGGGGACGACATGCAGAACGGCGCTCATGACGCCCCATCCGTGGCGATCCAGCGTCGCGTGTGCTCGTCGTACCGGGCGATGCCCGCCTCGGCGAATGCCTCGAGCCACCCCTCCATCGGGTGCCATCCCCACGTGGTGGCGAAGAGGTTGGCGTTGCGCACGATGTCGTCCAGGTGCTGCGTCGGTGGCTTCTGGGTGGGGTGGTACTGGTGGTAGGCGTCGGCGCCACCGAGCCAGATGAGGTCGCCGTCTGCGGCGTCCAGGCGCATGGCGAAGTCGGTGTCCTCGCCGCCGTAGCCCACGTAGTCCTCGCAGAACCCGCCGACCCGGCGATAGTCGCGCAGGCTCAGGGCAAAGGAGAGCGACCAGAACAGTCGGACGTCCTCGGCGCGGATCACCTCACCGGCTGCCGGGGCTGGGCGAGCCGGATGCGGGTCGGCGAGATCGACCAGGGTCGCCGGGTCGTAGCCGCCCTCGGGCGCCGGTGGGAGGTACGTGACCGGCCCGGACCAGATCGTGGGGGCGGTGCTCCCGGCCTCGCCACTCGCACTGCCACTGCCGACAGCTTCGGCGTAGGTGCGCACGAGATCGGGGGAGGGGATGCAGTCCACGTCGAGGAACACGAGCGTGGCGCAACCGACTTCACCGGCGCGGGCAGCGCCGACGTTGCGGGCGTGGGCCAACGGCAGAGCCGGCCGGCCGTCGGCCTGCGCAGCGTCGACGTGGGTGACATCGACGCGCAGCCCGCTTCCGGCACACGCCCGCTCACAGACGGCGTCGACCTCGGGGTCGTCCATCGCGACGACGACGAGACGTTCGGGCAGGTGGGTGCCGCGCGCGAGTCCGGCGATCAGTCCGCGCAAGTGGTCGTGCCGACCATGTACCAGGGTGACGACGGCCGTGCCGACTGCAGGAAGGCGTCCGGCCGCGACGGTCTCGAGCGCGAAGGCGGCCCGTGCGGCGCCGTGACCGTCGGTCCAGCGACGCCACTGCTGCCCGTCCCGACGGATTGCATCGTCGAGGAGGCGTACCCAGTCGAGGTCGAGCTCGCCCAGGTCGGTTCCGTCGGCAGCGTCGATGACCTCGGCCAGATCACCCGCGGTGAGGGCGTTCATCGTGGCGACCTGTTCGCCGTGCGGCCGTTCCACCGCGACGACGATGGCAGGAGTGCGGGCAGCCGCGACCTCGGCGACGGCGTTCTGCCCGGCGTGCGCGATGACGACGTCCGCGGAGCGCAGGTGGTCCCAGACAGCGTCGGATTCGGCCCCGTGGCGCCACCGCCAACCGTGCGGTCGAGTCGCCGCATGAGCGGCCTCCCAGACGTGCTCCGGCCAGTCACCCCCACCCCGACCCCACAGCACGAAGACCTCCCGCTCGTCCGCGGACGCCGGAACGTCGGGGGCCGTTGCGTCGCGCGCACCGAGCACAGCGGCTGTGGCTGCGAGGCCGTGTGCGACTCCGACGTCGTCGATCTGCCCGTCGAAACGGGAGATGCCGCCGACGTGGATCGTCTTGGTCAGAACGTCCTCGGGCCAGGTGCGCTCGGGGAGTTCTGCCGGCCAGGGCGCGAGGAGGATCCGCGCGGTGTCGTAGGCCAGTCCGTGGGGCAGGTCGACACGGTCACCGCGCATGGCAGCGACAGTCACGGGGATGCCCAGCAGTCGAGCCAGCAGCGTCACCTCGACCGAGACATCGACGTGCAGCAACGCGGGGTCGGCCTCGGTGAGAGCAGCTGCCAGGAGGCGCATGCGCTCCGGGTAGGGGTGCTCCCCGGTCGGGGCCCAGTGCAGGATGCCGCCCGCGCTCGCGTCCTGGTCGTCGGTGACCGGCGCGGCGTCGTCGGGCAGGTTCACCCAGCGACCCGGCCAGTCGGAGGGCTCGGGCATCGTCGAAAAGCCCACGACCGGGCTGGTGCACGCACGGGCGATCTGCACGGCGCGGGTCACATGTCCGGAGCCGTGATGGTGGACATAGAAACCGATCGGGCGGGTCATCGGCGGGCCTCCACGACGTCGCGATACAGCTGCGCGTGGGCGGCGCGCACGGCGTGCGCCTCGGTGAGCCTGACGGTGGCCGAGGGGCGGAAGGGGCGAACACCGGCGAGGTGGTCCGATTGGGCCTGCGCGATCGCCTCGGGCAACGTCTCGCGGGTCCGGTAGGTGCGGATCGGGCGCTGCTCGGCGAGGAACCCGACATCGGCAGCGAGCACGTCCGTGCCGAGGTCGTGACACATCTCCAACCAGCCGGAGTGCGTCGCGTAGCGGTAGGGGAGCAGCGCGAGATCGGTCTCGAGCAGGTCGGACCAGAGCTGCTCGTCGTCGAGCGGGCCGTGGACCTGCGCGTCGACGTGGCTGTGGCTCAACAGATTCGCCAGGCGGGCGTCGTGGCGGGGGTGAGTCGGGTCCAGGACGTCCTCGTGGACGTGCAGACGCAGCACCGAATCCGGCAGGTCGCGCATCGCGTCGGCAGCGGTGAGGAGCGCGTCGACATCGAAGGACGGGCGCAACGATTTGGCGTGCACGCTCACGACCCACCCGCTGTGCGGCGTACGCGGGCGTTCCAGCCAAGGCGCCGGGACGACGTGCGGGTGAGGGAGGACGAGCGCCTCGCGCGACCAGCGACGGGCGATCTCGCGTGCTGCTCCGGTGGTCAGTGTTGTCACGGCGTCGGCGGCCGGGACGACGACATCGAGCAGGGCGTCGTACTCGGGCGAGGGACCGAGGTGGGGATTGACGAGGTCGTGCACGGTGAGGATCAGCGGGATGCGCGACTCCGCGAGGGCGCGCACCCACTCCGTCATGGCGCCGGCGTCGCGGTGTTCGTACCCGAAGTGGAGATGGACGACATCGACCTGGTCGGCGTGGCCGGTGATCCAGCCGCCTTCGAGAGCCGGATGCGGCCACCACTGACCGGGCGGCGCGCCGGGCGGCGGCGGGTCAGACAGGACGCACAGGTCGGGGCCGCAGATCGATCGGATGTACGGGTGGCCGGCAGGGATGTGCTGCACACGCAGAGGTGAGGTGTGGAGCGTGCTCGGCAACCGAACCTCCGGGAGGGGTGGGCCCGTCGTCGGGGCGATCATCGAATCGCCCCACGGGTCTCCAGGGCTACCGGCCACTCAAACTAGCGCCCGGCCACCCCTAGCGCGACCCCAACCTCTCCGGCGAGACAGTGCCAGAGAGGCGAGGTGGCGGGCCGAGCGAGACGATCGTTCCGGTGGCATCGCGAATATCTTTCAGCGACGGCCGAATTCAGCATTCTGAGGGCGGCGGGTCAGCAGCCACATAGCGATGAGCGCCGCCGAGGCCAACACGCCGTAGAGGGCGCCGACACCACCGAAGCCGAGGTTGCCCATGACGACGCCGGCGGCTGCCGCACCGAGCGCGCCGACCAAGGAGGTGACGGCATCGGTGAATCCCTGCGCCTCGACGCGTTGGGTGGGTGGCAACGACGACGTCAGCATGGTCGCGCCCGCAACGGTGGCTGCGGACCACCCCAGGCCGAGGACGATGAGACCGGTGACGATCATCGGCACGTGTGCGGCCCCGAACCCGGCGAGGGCCACCGCGACGAGGATGCCCAGCAGACCCAGGGCGGTCGCGCGTCGAGGACCCATCCGGTCGGTGAGCACTCCCATGACCGGGGACAGGGCGTACATGCCGGCGATGTGCAGCGAGATCGTGATGCCGATGATCGTCAGCGTGTCGGCGGCAGGGTAGCCGTGCATCCGGTGCGACAGATGTAGGGGAGTCATCGACATGACCCCGACCATCGCCACGTGGGCACCGACCATCGCGGTGAGCGCAGCCAGGGACCACGGGTGCGCAGCGACGATGCGCGCCCCGGCGGCCCACGAGGTCGCGCGACGATCGGGCGGGGTGACGCTCCCGCTCGCGTCGGACGCCTGGCGACGCGCCTCGGCATGGGCCGCATCGTCCAGAGCTCGGCGAGTGAGCAGGGGGTCTGGCCTCAGTGCCAGGAGGATCACTGCACCACCGACGACCATTCCTGCGGCGG
>DAMDJY010000002.1:0-9457 GCA_032100225.1 Mobilicoccus sp. | reverse complement strand
CCCAGACGACGAACGACAGGTCGCGGCCTCGATGGGCGGGCTCGGCGAGGTCGGTGGCGGCGAAGCGGGCCTGCAGGTTGACGGCGGTCGCGACACCGACGAGGAGGCATCCCAGGAGGAGCAACGCGAACGAGGGCCAGACGACGGCCGCGACCATCGTGAAGGTGCCGCAGATCGCCACGACCAGGCCCGTTCCGAGGGCGATGCGACGTCCGCGCGCCATCGCGAGCCTGGCCAGGGGGACGGCGCTGAACGCGGCCCCGAGTCCGAGCATCGTCGTGGCAGCCCCGGCCCACGCCTCGTTGCCGGACAGCTCGACGGCCAGCACCGACCCCAACGCGAGCGTCGACCCGTTGCCCAGGGAGGAGAACACCTGCGCGGTGGTCAAGGTCCTCACGATCCGCCGCTGGGCGCCTGCCTGATCGGGGACCGCGTTGTGGTGATTGACATCGCTAGGGGTCTGTGGCGCGTGCGCATCGTCCCACCCTCGAGTCGCCGGCGGGGCAATGCTGGCGGCCGCAACACCCACAGGCCCAGTCCGGCGTCAGCGGTGACACACCGGCAGCAGGGAGCGCGGAGACGTGGGCAGCACAGACCCGGGCCGGTCTGCACGTGTGGCAGACCGACCCGGGTCGGATGCGTCGAGATGAGCCGTTCAGCAGCAGCGAGTGGACGGGTTGGCGTCCAGCTCGGCGTAGGTGTCCCGCCAGAACTGCTTCACGCTCGGGATCTCGGCGTCGGGGTGGGTGCGGCGCAGATGCTCGACGTACCGGTCGTACTTGTCGGCACCCGTGACTCCGCGCACGTACCAGCGCACCGTGCCCAGCACACGGCGCGCCGAGGTCATGACCTCGCTCAATGCGCCCGCCCCACAGGAGTCGGGTCGAGCCCGGCGTCCTTCCACTCGGCGAGCACCTCGCGCTCGGTGGGGGAGGCGAGGAAGCTGCTCGGCGCAAAGATCTGGCTCGGAGGAGCGTCGTGCTCGGACACCTCGGTGCGACCGGCCCGCATGGCCCGGAACGACACGATCATGGCGGCCACGAACACGATGAGCACGAGCACTGCGTAGACGATCGACAGGGTGCCCTGCACGAACGTGTTGCGCACGACGGCCTCGATGGCGGCCGGCGTCTTGGCCGTCTGGAACGACGTCGCCCCGTTCGCGAGCGCCTGCTTGGCCAGGTTGTGGATCGTCCAGTACCCGATCTTGGGGTCGGGGCTGAAGATCTTGAACCAGGAGGCCGTCATCGTCACGACGAAGACGAAGAACAAGGGAATTGCGGGCACCCAGGCCCACTTCGGTCCGCGCTTCTTCATCGTCACGGCGAAGACGACGCACAGGGCGATGACCGAGAGCAGCTGGTTCGCGATGCCGAACAGCGGGTAGAGCATGTTGATGCCGCCCAGCGGGTCGGTGACACCCATGTAGAGGATGCTGCCCCAGGCGAGCACCATGACCGAGGTCGAGACCCACGCGCCCACGCGCCAGCTCGGGTCCTTGAAGGCGTGCAGGCCGCGGACGTTGCCGATGGCGTCGGAGAACATGAAGCGCGCCACGCGGGTACCGGCGTCGATCGTCGTGAGGATGAACAGGGCCTCGAAGAGGATCGCGAAGTGGTACCAGAAGGCCTTGTCACCGAGGAGGTTGAGCAGGGGCACCTGGTGGATGACCTCGGACATGCCGAAGGCGAGCGTCGGCGCGCCACCGGTGCGGGAGATGATCGAGGCCTCGCCGACGTCCTTGGCTGCCTGGGCGTACACGCTGGGGTCGATCGGAGGCAGCGGGTTGCCCGCACCGTTCACGAGGGCCAACCCGTTGGTGTAGGCGGCGGCGGCCTCGGGGGTGCCGCCGGTGAGGCCGAGCGGGGCGTTCATCGCGAAGTAGATGTGCTGGTCGATGACCGACGCAGCAACGAGCGCCATGATCGCGATGAAGCTCTCGGTGAGCATGCCGCCGTACCCGATCATCCGGGCTTGGCTCTCCTTCTCGATGAGCTTGGGCGTCGTCCCCGAGGCGATCAGGGCGTGGAAGCCGGAGATCGCACCGCAGGCGATGGTGATGAAGAGGAACGGGAAGAGGCTGCCGGCGAAGGCCGGGCCGGTGCCGTCGAGGGCGAACCGGCTCACGGCGGGAGCCTGCAGGTCGGGGCGCACGATGATGATGGCGACCGCGAGCATGGCGATGGTGCCGACCTTCATGAACGTCGACAGGTAGTCACGCGGGGCGAGGAGCAGCCACACGGGCAGTACCGCAGCGCAGAAGCCGTAGATCGCGAGAGCGATGGCCAGCGTCGGCTTGTCGAGGATGAAGATGTGGCCCCAGTCGCTCTGGGAGACCCAGCGGCCGGTGACGATGGCGGCCAGCAGGAGGAAGACGCCGATGGCCGAGACCTCGGAGACGCGACCCGGGCGCAGGTAGCGCAGGTACACGCCCATGAAGATGGCGATCGGGATGGTCATGGCGACGGCCCACACGGCCCAGGCGCTCTCGGCGAGGGCACCGATCATGACGACGCCGAGGACGGCGATGAGGATGATCATGATCGTGATGACGCCGAGGATGGCCGCCCAGCCGCCGATGGGGCCGAGCTCGTCGCGGGCCATCTGACCGAGGGTGCGGCCGCGGCGGCGGATCGAGATGTGCAGCACCATGAAGTCCTGAACAGCCCCGGCGAAGATGACGCCGAGGATGATCCACAGCGTGCCCGGCAGGTAGCCCATCTGCGTGGCAAGAACAGGACCCACCAGGGGGCCGGCGCCGGAGATAGCCGCGAAGTGGTGGCCGAACAGCACGCGACGGTCCGTCGGCATGAAGTCCTTGCCGTTGTCGAGCTCCTCGGCAGGCGTCATCCGGGTGTCGTCCGGCTGGTTGATCTTGACCTCGATCATCTTCGCGTAGAAGCGCAGCGCGATGAGGTAGCTGCCGACGGCGGCCAGCACGATCCACATGGAGTTGACGTGCTCACCGCGCGAGGTCGCGAGCATGACCCATCCGATGACGGCGATCAGGGCGATGATCGCCGTGACGATCTTGCCGCGCGCCGTCATTCCGGGGGGTTCGACCACGGCGACCGGTGGCCGGTCCGGGTCGGTGCGCAGCTTCCGTGCTTCGCCGGTCACAGTGGACATTGGTGCTCCTGATGCGAGGGGGACTGGACGATGGCCGAACCATAAGTCTTTGTGAGGGTGACCCGAAGCAAACGCGCCCGATCAATCACGAGGCGAGACGTGGGCGGTCCCCATGCCTCGTCAGGCGGTCGACAGAATCGTGAGCCCAGCCCCAGCCCGAGCCCAGCCCAACCGACCGGTCAGGTGCGGAGCCGTGCGCCATGAGGGGGAACGCGCTCAAGACGGTGTCGGCAGCCGTTCGTACGTGACGAACGCGAAACCGGCGCGGTCGTCACGAGCGACTTCGCGCCAGGAGTCGAGGGCGACCTCCGGAAAACGGACGTCGCCCTCGGCCGGGGCATCGACCTCGGTGAGCTCGAGCCGGTGAGCCAGGGGCATCGTGGCGGCGTAGACCTGACCACCGCCGAGCACCATGACCTCATCCCCACCCGGGAGCTCTGCTGCGAGCGAGATGGCAGCGTCGAGGTCGTGGGCGACGTGGACACCGTCCTCGGACCACGCCCGGTCGCGGGTCAACACGATCGTCTCCCGGCCGGGGAGTGCGCGGCCGATTGCCTCGTGCGTGCGGCGCCCCATGAGCAACGGGTGTCCCATGGTCAATGCCTTGAAGCGGGCAAAGTCCTCGCGAAAGCGGAATGGCTGGTCCCGACCGTCGCCGATGACCCCGTTGGCTGCCACCAACGCGACAAGGACGAGCTCTGGCCTGTTCTGTGGTGGAGGTTGGGTGTTCATATCGCGATCGGCGCCTTGATGGCGGGGTGGGGGTCGTAGCCCTCCAAGGTGATGTCGTCCAGCGTGAACGCGTCGAGCTCGCGAACATCGGGGTTGAGTCGCAGCGTGGGCAGCGGCCGAGGCGTGCGCGCGAGTTGCTCACGGGCCTGGTCGAGGTGGTTGAGGTAGAGGTGGGCATCGCCGAAGGTGTGGACGAAGTCGCCCACCTCGAGGTCGGTGACCTGCGCGACCATGTGCGTCAGCAACGCGTAGGAGGCGATGTTGAACGGCACCCCGAGGAAGGTGTCGGCGCTGCGCTGATAGAGCTGGCAGGAGAGGCGACCCTCGGCCACATAGAACTGGAAGAGTGCATGGCACGGGGGGAGTGCCATGTCGTCGACGTCGGCCACGTTCCACGCCGACACGATGTGACGACGGCTCTCGGGCTTGGTGCGGATCGACTCGACGACCTGAGCGATCTGATCGACGGTGCTGCCGTCGGGAGTGGGCCAACTACGCCACTGGTGTCCGTAGACCGGCCCGAGGTCTCCGGACTCGTCGGCCCACTCGTCCCAGATCGAGATGCGGTTCTCGTGCAGCCACGCGACGTTGGTGTCGCCGCGCAAGAACCACAGCAGCTCCCCGAACACCGAGCGCAGATGCACCTTCTTGGTGGTGACGACCGGAAAACCCTCGCGCAGATTGAAGCGCATCTGGTGGCCGAACACCGATCGTGTGCCGGTGCCTGTGCGGTCGCCCCGCTCGACCCCGTCGTCGATGATCCGCGTCAGAAGATCCAAGTATTGCTGCATGGGCCACACCGTATCGGCCCCGCCCGACAGTCCTTCCTGCGAGGCGGATTTCGTTGCACGCCAACAACTTTCGACAGAAGAGTGACTGGCGTCACATCGAGCGACTCGGGTCTGGGCGTAACGCGGGGCACTGCTGCGCGATGTCCTGGGTGAACGCGGCGCTACCCGAACCCCCGAGCGGGTAGCGCCGCGTTCCACTATGTCCGGGGCCGACTCCTCTCGCGCATCTGCCGCCCCCCGGCTCATCGTGTCTTCATCGGCCACACAGTGTGTGAGTCATGACCGGTGAAGCGCTGTCCTGCAGGCGAATCGCGTCGGGTCCGCCTTGTCCGCGCAACCGCTGTCGGTAGGGGGCGCTACCGTGTGTGCCATGTCGACACCGCTCTTCGGTCGCGTCCTCACCGCCATGGTCTCTCCCATGCGCACGGACGGATCCCTCGATCTCGAGGCCACTGCCCGTGTGGCCACCCACCTCGTGGACATGGGCAACGACGGCCTGATCGTCAACGGCACCACTGGCGAGTCCGCCACCACGACGGACGACGAAAAGCTGGCCCTGCTCGGGGCCGTTCTCGACGCCGTCGGGGATCGGGCGCGCATCGTCGCGGGCGTCGGCACCAATGACACGGCCCACACGGTGGCTCTCGCCCGACAGGCTGCCGAGCGGGGCGCCCATGGGCTCCTCGTCGTCACCCCGTACTACAACAAGCCGCCGCAGTCCGGGCTGCTCGCGCACTTCCGCACGGTCGCCGATGCCACGGACGTGCCGGTGATGCTCTACGACATCCCTGGCCGGTCCGGCGTTCCCATCGCGGTCGACACCCTGATCGCGCTCGCGGAGCACCCGCAGATCCGAGCGGTCAAGGACGCCAAGTCCGACTTCTGGGCTGCCACTCAGGTCATGCGCGCCACCGACCTGACCTGGTACTCCGGCAACGACGGCGAAACCATTCTGCACATGGCTCAAGGAGCCGCCGGCGTCGTCGGCGTGACCACGCACGTGGCCCCCGCCGAGTTCGCCCAGCTCGTGACCGCGATGGAGGCAGGTGACCTGAGCACGGCGCGTTCGTTGCATCAGCGACTCGTGCCTGCCGTCGACGCGGTCATGGGTATCACCCAGGGAGCGATGGCCGCCAAGGCCGGCCTCGTCGAGCAGGGAGTGTTGGCGTATGCCACGGTCCGCTCGCCGTTGGTCTCCCTCACCGACGACGAACTGGCGCGACTGCGCGCCGGTCTGAAGGAGTCTGGACTTCTGTGAGCAATCAGCACCTCGAACTGTCCGAGCCCGGGCCGCTGGCCCCGGGGGCCGTGCGCGTGGTCGCGCTGGGAGGCCTCGGTGAGGTCGGCCGCAACATGACGGTCATCGAGCACGAAGGCCGCCTGCTCGTCATCGACTGCGGGGTGCTGTTCCCTGAGGATCACCAGCCCGGGGTCGACCTGATCCTCCCCGACTTCTCGTACATCGAAGATCGGCTGGACGATATCGAGGCGATCGTTCTCACCCACGGGCACGAGGACCACATCGGCGCGGTGCCGTACCTGCTTCGCCTCAAGTCCGACATCCCGCTGCTGGGCTCCACCCTGACGCTGGCGCTGGTCGAGGCCAAGCTCAAGGAGCACCGCATCAAGCCGTACACGATGACGGTCGTCGAAGGGCAGCACGAGCAGCTCGGCGTCTTCAACTGCGAGTTCATCGCCGTCAACCACTCCATCCCCGACGCCCTGGCCGTGGCGGTGCGCACCTCCGGTGGCCTGCTGCTGCACACCGGCGACTTCAAGATGGATCAGCTTCCGCTCGACCGGCGCCTGACCGACCTTCGCGCCTTCGCGCGTCTGGGTGAAGAGGGCGTCGACCTGTTCCTCACCGACTCCACCAATGCCGAGGTCCCCGGGTTCACCACTCCTGAGAAGGACATCTTTCCGGCCATCGAGCGGGTCTTCGCCAAGGCGCAGCGCCGCATCATCGTGGCCTGCTTCTCCTCGCATGTGCACCGCGTTCAGCAGGTGCTCGACGCAGCGGCGGAGTACGGCCGCAAGGTCGCTGTCGTGGGCCGCTCGATGGTGCGCAACATGGGCATCGCCGAGGAGCTCGGCTACCTGCACGTGCCGCCGGGCGTCATGGTCGACATCAAGAAGCTGGACGACTACCCCGAGGACCGGCAGGTGCTCATCTGCACCGGCTCTCAGGGCGAACCGATGGCTGCCCTGGCGCGCATGGCCAACCGCGATCACAAGATCGACGTGGGCGAGGGCGACACCGTCCTGCTCGCCAGCTCGCTCATTCCCGGCAACGAGAACGCCGTGTACCGCGTCATCAACGGGCTGATGCGCCTGGGTGCCGATGTGGTGCACAAGGGCAACGCCAAGGTCCATGTCTCGGGTCACGCCAGCGCCGGCGAGCTTCTCTACTGCTACAACATTGTTCGTCCGACCAACGTCATGCCGGTGCACGGCGAGTGGCGTCACCTGGTGGCCAACGGCCGCCTGGCTCAGCAGACCGGAGTTCCGGCGTCGCGCGTCATCCTCGCGGAGGACGGCGTGGTGGTCGACCTGGTCGATGGCATCGCCCGCATCGCGGGTGCGGTGGATTGCGGCTACGTGTACGTGGACGGCTCGTCGGTGGGTGGCACCACTGAGGCGCTGCTCAAGGATCGCCGCATTCTGCGCGACGAGGGGTTCATTACGGTTGTTGTCGCCGTCGACATGACGAATGGACGGGTGACCACGGGCCCGGAGATTCTGGCGCGTGGTTTCGCGGAGGACGAGGCCGTGTTCGACAGCCTGGCTCCGCAGATCAAGGATGCGTTGGAGCAGTCGACGGGTAAGGGTGTCACCGACACTCATCAGTTGCAGCAGATCGTGCGCCGCACGGTGGGCAGCTATGTCGGTGGCAAGTTGAGGCGTCGGCCGATGATCATTCCTGTTGTGATCGAGGCCTGACGAGCGCGCGAGGACACGAGCGAGCGAAGCGAGTGAGGCCCGGAGCGCCGAGAAAGGCCGACCACAGGGACGAGGCGTAGCTCACGGCCCTGGCGGTGGTGTGCGGCGGCGTGTCGGGGGTCCCGAGATTCTTCCTCCAAGGGGTTCTCGCCTAGTGTGCGACCGTGGCCTCTCGTAACTCTTCTTCTGCTCGCCGCCCGAATGGTTCGGGGGGTGGGGCGACGCGTGCCACGGCCACGCGGGCGTCGTCGTCGCGTTCTGCGTCGTCGAGGTCTGCGGCGGCGCGGGCGGGTGATGCTCGTTCGGGTCAGCGTGGTGGGTCTCGTCCGGCTCAGGGGCGTGCGGCGGCGTCGTCGCGGCCCAGTGGCAGGTCGGGTCCGAGTTGGCCGGTTCGTGCGGTGCGGAGTACGTGGATGGGTGTGGCTCATGTGACGGGGGGAGCGGTGCGTCGAGTGGGGCGTGACGGTGTGGGTCTGCTGTTCATCGCGTTGGCGATCGTCATCGCGGCGCGTGAGTGGTGGGGTCTGCCGGGCATCGTGGGCGAGGCGATCCATGCGGTCGCGGCGGGCACGGTGGGTCTGGTGGCCTTGGCGATGCCGTTGGTGTTGCTGCTCATCGGTCTGTTGATCCTGCGTGAGCCGGATGACGACCAGGGTGTGAATCGCATCGCGATCGGCATGACGGCGTTGTTGTTCGCGGCCTGTGGTCTGACGCATCTGTCGACGGGGTCGCCCTCTCCGGGTGACGGGTTCCCGCGGTTGCGCACGGCGGGCGGCATGATCGGGTATCTCGCAGGCGGTCCGTTGGAGGCCGGTCTCACGGTGTGGGGCGCGGTCGCCATCCTGTTGCTGCTGGGTTTCTTCGGTCTGCTGGTCGTCACCGCGACGCCCGTGCACCGCATCCCGGCACGTCTGTCCGAGGCCCGGTCGAGGGACGCCGCCACTCTCGCTCGCGCACCAAGTTCGACGACGGATATGCCGACGACGAGGCGTTCGAGCAGGCGGCTCAGGTCCACGGCCCGCGCCCGGGTCGTGTGGTCCGCAAGGCTCGGCCCACCAGCGCGGACCGTGCGATGCAGGACTCGACCGACGGCGCCGAGCCGACTGCCGAGTCGACACGGGAAGCCCGGGCGGCGAAGTCGTCTCGCGGAGCCACCGCGGCAACCAGCTCGCCTTCTACGGGCGCCACTGCTGCTGCTGCTGCTGCCGCTGCACCTGCTGCCGCGCCGGTCCAGGTCAAGGCAGCCCCGGTCGAGAAGCCGGTGCTCCAGGCGCCGCCCACCGAGCCGCTACCTCAGCGCGTCGAGCAACTCGTCCTCACGGGCGACGTCTCCTACAAGCTTCCCGACGACGCGATGCTCGAGCCGGGCACCCCGTCGAAGGCGCGGAGTGCCGTCAACGACAAGGTCGTGGAGTCCCTCACCGGGGTGCTCGACCAGTTCGGGATCGACGCGCAGGTCACGGGCTTCTCCCGCGGGCCCACGGTCACGCGCTACGAGGTCGAACTCGGCCCGGGCATCAAGGTCGAGCGGGTCACGGCGCTGTCCAAGAACATCGCGTACGCGGTGGCCAGCGCCGACGTGCGCATCCTGTCGCCGATTCCGGGCAAGTCCGCCATCGGTATCGAGATCCCCAATGCCGACCGCGAGACGGTCAGCCTGGGTGACGTGCTGCGCAGCGAGGTCGCGCGGCACAACCCGCACCCGATGGTCATGGGTGTCGGCAAGGACGTCGAGGGCGGGTACGTCATCGCCAACCTCGCGAAGATGCCGCACCTGCTCGTGGCGGGTGCCACCGGCTCGGGTAAGTCCAGCTTCGTCAACTCGATGATCACGTCGATCCTCATGCGGGCCACGCCCGACGAGG
>DAMDJY010000001.1:46002-63048 GCA_032100225.1 Mobilicoccus sp. | reverse complement strand
CCGGGCGGCGCCCGAGCGGGTCGAGGAACGCCGGCCGGCGCCGAGTGCGGCGCCGTCGCCGGGCATGTGAGGCCCCGGCCATGACCATCAGCGATGAGGCGCCGGAGTTCGACGAGCCCGAACCGGACGAACTCGATGAAGACGAGGACGAGGGCGAGCGGCCGCAGGTCGACGCCGATCTGATCGCCGAGCCGCCGCACCCGGTGAACTGGAACCTGCTCACCGCCGAGGAGGCCGAGGCCCGCAGCGGTGGTGCCGCCGTTCTGGCACCGGCACTCCGAGCTGATGTGGGAGCTGTCGGCGCTGCACATCCACTGGCTGTGCGCTTACGACCCCGAGCAGAACGGGTCTGCACCCAGCGGTTGGCACCGTGACTTCGCTGACACCCGCGCCCGGCTGCGGGACTGGGTCGCCGCCTCCGGCACCCGCCTGGATCGCGACCGCCCCACCCGGCAGACGTCCTGGCCCGGCGAGGACCCCGCACCCGCGATCGAGGACATCGTGATCGCCGACCGCGAGCAGGACTTCCGCGCCTTCGTGGAAGCCGATGTCGCCCGGCGGCAGGAAGCCGAAGACGCCTTCTTCGCCGCGCTGGTCGCTGGTGACCACGATGAGCGAGATCGTTGAACGTGGCGTCGGCACGGTCGAACCGCTGTGGTGCGCCCGGGAGGTCTCGGAGTACCTGAACGTCTCCCAGGCCACCCTCTCGCGCTGGCGACGCGAACGCATCGGCCCGCCGTTCCTCCAGGTCGGCGGCGTCTCCCGCTACAACCCGATCTCGGTGCGGGCCTGGGTGCGCGAGCAGGAGAACGCCCATGGCTGATCCGCGGAACCGCCGCATGCCGCCGGTCGGGGTGCGGCTGACCACCGACGTCGAACGCCGGCTCGACGGGTTCCGCGCACGGGTCCGGTGGACCGACCCCTCGACCAAGAAGCGCGTCGGCCGAGTCAGCCACGTCCGCACCGCCGACGAGGTCGAGGAGTTCTTCGACCAGATGCGCAAGGCCACCGAGACTGGCACGAACACCACCGTCACCCTCGCCGCCTACGCGGCCTCGATCGGCGACCGGTGGAAGCGGGGCCTGGACCCGACCTCCACCGCCGAGAACTACGACATCGGCCTGCGGCTTCGGGTGCTGCCCGCGCTCGGTCACCTCCAGCTCGTCAAGATCACCGCCGGGATCATCGACCGCACCATCGACCAATGGGAGACCGAGCACTCGGCCTCGCTCATCAAGAACGCCATCGCCCCGCTCGTGCGCGTCCTGGACGAGGCGGTCCGCGACGACATCATCACGGTCAACCCGGCCAAGCACCGCGCCCGCCGCAACCTCGGCAAGCACGTCACCCAGACCGCCGGAGCACTGCGCGCCCACGCCATCGCCGACCTCGCCACTCTCCGCACACTTGCCGACGCCTGCGGCGAAGTGCACCAGTCCTACTCAGACCACGTCATGCTCTCCGCGCTGCTCGCGGCCCGCAGCTCCGAGGTCGCCGGCCTGCGCGCCGGGGACGTGGACTGGCGCAACCGGGTCGTGAAGATCGAGCGCCAGCACTACCCCGGCAAGGGCGGCCTGGTCATCAAGCAGACCAAGGGACGCCGCGCCCGCTACGTCCCGATCCTCGACGCCCTCGAACCCATCCTCGAACGCCTCACCAGCGATAAAGACCCCGACGACCCGCTGCTACGCGGACCACGCGGGGGCGTGCTCACCACCGCCACCGTCCGCGACGCCACCCGCTGGGACGACCTCGTCCAAGGCCTCGGCCTCCACGACCTCACCCGGCACGGCCTCCGGCACACCGGGGCGACCTGGATGGCCGACGCCGGCATCCCGCTCCACGTGCTCCAAGGCATCCTCGGCCACCAGTCCATCGAGACCACCAAGGGCTACCTGCACTCCGACCACCGCCACCTCGCCGCAGCCGCGAAGCAGGCCAACAAGTTCCTCTCCGCACCGTCGCCGAGAAGGGAGCCAGCCGGCCACGACGGACCCCGCCTGTGACACCCACGGACACCCTGCTCCGGCCGCCCGAACACCGGCCGGAGCACCCGCCTGCCCGAAAATTGGTCCACTCCACAGGCACTTTTTGGTCCACTTCAACGTCCACAGCGCGTCGTGACGCCCGCGAAGCCGACACTCGCCGAGGTTCCGCCGCAGCCCTCAGCTCGGGCAACGGCGACCGGCTCCGGACACGACGAAGCCCTGGCGAGAATCATGTCGAAACATGCTCTCACCAGGGCTTTTGCGTCGGGCTGACAGGATTTGAACCTGCGACCCCATGACCCCCAGTCATGTGCGCTACCAAGCTGCGCCACAGCCCGTGACGTAGATATTCAGTTGTTCGGGCCGACCGGCGAGAGGCCTAAACCCCTTAGCCCCCAGTCAAGTGCGCTACCAAGCTGCGCCACGTCCCGGTGTCCGGTTGCTCCCCCGAAGATTCCCGCGGGAGCCACCCGAGAGTACCCCACCTGCCCCGGATGCGCCGAATCGACCCGGGGCCAGGGGGTTCAGCCCTTGCGGCGACGCTTTTCGCGCACCCGCACGGAGATCTCGATGGGTGATCCTGCGAAGCCGAACTCCTCGCGGAGACGACGCTCGACGAAGCGTCGGTAGCCCGCCTCCAGGAACCCGGAGGCGAACAGGACGAAGCGCGGCGGGCGAGTGCTCGCCTGGGTGCCGAACAGGATGCGGGGCTGCTTGCCGCCCCGCACCGGGTGGGGGTGCGACGCCACGAGGGTGCCGAGGAAGGCGTTGAGGCGGCCGGTGGGGACGCGGGTGTCCCAGGAGTCCAGCGCCGTCTCCAGAGCGGGGACGAGCCTGTCCATGTGACGACCGGTCAGGGCCGAGACGTTGACGCGCGGCGCCCACGCCACCTGCACGAACTCACGCTCGATCTCGCGCTCCAGGTAGTAGCGGCGCTCCTCGTCGAGGTTGTCCCACTTGTTGTAGGCGATCACCAGGGCGCGGCCGGAGTCGACGACCTGCTGGACGACCCGCACGTCCTGCTCGGTGATCTGGTCGGCGGCGTCGAGCAGGACCACGGCCACCTCGGCCTTCTCCAGAGCCGTGCGGGTGCGCAGCGAGGCGTAGAAGTCGGCGCCGCGGGTCTGGTGCACTCGACGTCGGATACCAGCCGTGTCGACGAAGCGCCACGTCTTGCCGCCGAGCTCGATGAACTCGTCGACCGGGTCACGCGTCGTCCCGGCCATGTCGTCGACGACGACGCGCTGTTCACCGGCGAGCTGGTTGAGCATGCTCGACTTGCCGACGTTGGGACGGCCCAGGAGCGCGACGCGGCGGGGCCCGCCGCGCTGGTAGGCGCCCGCCGTCGAGGTCTTCTCGGGAAGGACGGCGAGCAACGCGTCGAGCACGTCACCGCTGCCACGCCCGTGCAGGGCCGAGACGGGGTGCGGCTCGCCCAGGCCGAGCGACCACAGCATGGCCGCGTCGGCCTCGGTGCGGGTGTCGTCGACCTTGTTGGCGACAAGGATCACGGGCTTGCCCGAGCGGCGCAGCAGCTTGACCACGGCTTCGTCGGTGTCGGTGGCGCCCACGGTCGCGTCGACCACGAACATCACCGCGTCGGCGAGCTCGATCGCGACCTCGGCCTGCTCAGCCACACGCAGGTGGATGCCCGTGGCGTCGACCTCCCAGCCACCGGTGTCCACGAGGGTGAACTTGCGTCCGGCCCAGTCGGCGTCGTAGGCCACACGGTCACGGGTGACGCCGGGCACGTCCTCGACGACGGCCTCACGGCGGCCGATGATGCGGTTGACGAGCGTGGACTTGCCGACGTTGGGTCGGCCGATGATGGCGACGACCGGACGCTCGTCGGCGTCCTCCTCCTCGTCGTCGTAGACCTCGCCCGAGAGCAGCGCCATGTCCTCGTCGTCGAGCTCGAACTCGTCGAGCCCGGCGCGCAGGACACGCTCGAACGACCCGCCCTCGTCACCGTCGTCGATGTGCCTGACGACGACCACGGCATCGTCCGACCCGGACTCGTCGAATTCGGTGTCGTCGACGTCGGTGTCATCGAACTCACTGTCGGAGAACTCGGTCCCGGAGAACTCGGTGCTGGAGGACTCGGTGTCACCGGATTCGGGCGCGGGGGACTGTGGCTCGAACGGGGCTTCGGACTCGGGTGCAGACGACTCGGCGGGGGGCATGGGGTCGGACATGCCCACATTCTCGCGTATGAAGGACGCTCCCCGGACCAGAGCCCCCTGCGTCTACGACGAACTCGGCGACTGTGTGGACCCCTCGGCGGCGGCGCGGGCCTGACTCACGACCTCGAGGACGGCGGCCACGGTGGACTCGAAGTCGAGGTCGGAGGTGTCGAGCAGCCGTACGCCCGTGGTGGGTTCGCGGAAGGACGCGACGGCAGAGTCGTCACGATCGCGGCGGAGCACCTCGTCGCGGGTCGCATCGATGGCGACGGCATCGACCGCACCGTGGAGTTCGCGAGCGCGACGCGCCAGGCGGGCATCCTCGCTGGCGGTGATGAGCAGGCGCACATCGGCGTCCGGAGCGACGACGGTCGTCAGGTCGCGGCCCTCGGCGACGATCCCGGGGCGGGAGTTGGCGGCGATGCGCGCGCGCTGGTCGGCGATGAGCACCTCCCGGGTGGGCACGTGCCGCGCGACGGCCGACACGACCGAGGAGATGCGCGAGGTGCGAACATCGGCGGTCACGTCGACGTCTCCGACACGCACCGACGGCTCACCGGGGTCGGTCCCCATGTGCAGCGGCATCGTGCGGGCCGCCTCGGTCACGGCGGCCTCGTCGTCGAGATCGACGCCCTGGTCGAGACACCACCAGGTCAACGCCCGGTACATGGCGCCGGTGTCGAGGTAGGCCAGGCCCAGCCGCGTCGCCACCGCCCGGGAGACGCTCGACTTACCCGAGCCTGAGGGGCCGTCGACGACGACGACCAGGGGCGTGCTGTCTGCGGAGTCGCTCACCGGCGCACTCTAACGTCCACACACCGGGCAGGGGTGGCTTCACCGACATCGGGACCGTGAGAGAGCAGACGACGTCGCCACGGCCGACGAGCCTCGTCGGGGAACGTCCCTCAGACGAGGCGCCCGCGTGTCGATGTGGTCGGTGCACTGCGTCGCGGCCCACCCCTCCTTCGGGCGATACGCACTCTTCGACCTCTCCCCGAAGGAGACCCATGCCGTCTGCCCCGGCAGTCCCGTCCCTCACGCCCGCTGCCGCCTGGCAACTGCTGGCCTCGGGCAACACCCGATTCGTCGCCGGTACCCCGCGCTACCCCCACCACAGCCTGTGGCGCCGCCAGGACCTCGCCGGAGGGCAGAGCCCCTTCGCGACCGTCCTGAGCTGCTCGGACTCCCGCGTCTCCCCCGAACTGGCCTTCGACCGCGGCCTCGGCGACGTCTTCGTCGTGCGCAACGCCGGTCACGTGCTCGACCAGGCGACGCTCGGCACCACCGAGTACGGCGTCAGCGTCGTCGGCACCCCGCTGCTCGCGGTCATGGGTCACGAATCCTGTGGCGCCGTCGCCGCGACGATGGGTGCTGCCCAGACCGGCGAGATGCCGGGCGGATACATCGGAGCGCTCGTGCGTGAAATGCTGCCCAGCGCCGTCGCCGCAGGCGAGACGGGCACCACATGCGCCGGTGAGGTCATGGAGGAACACGTCCGCCAGACCATCCGCAACCTGCTCGACCGCTCCGAGGTCGTCGCCGCAGCCGTCACACGCGGCGAATGCGCGATCGTCGGCCTCACCTACCGGTTGGCCGACGGAACCGTCTCCCTGCTCGACTGGATCGGCGACCTCGGCCGCCCCCGCAGCGCCTCGGCCTCCGAGATGCGTGATCTTCACGAGCAGACCCGAGCCGCCACCGACACTGCCGACGTCATGGAGGCACAACAGCACGCCGCGGCCTCCGCTGCTGCCGCCGTCGTCCCCGCCGCGAGCCACGACATCGTCGAGGCCCAGGAGGTCTACGTCGCGGGCGAGTGACTCAGGACAAGACCGGGTTCGAGAATGTGGCGGTGGGGCTGTGATGGCAGCCTCGCCGCCACATCCTTGCCCGCGGCCTTGAGCCGAGTCACTCGGTGACGTTCCACCCGCGGGACGTCAGTCCGGCGCGCAAGGGCTCTTCTTGAGCCGGCGCGACGAGCAGGTCGACGACGCCGACGAGGCGTCCGACCGCGTGCTCCATGCGCACGTCTTCGATGTTGACGCCCTCGGCGCCGACATCGGCGAACAGGCGACCCAGCGTGCCGGGCTCGTCGGGGATGAGCACCGTGACCGTCGCGTACTGCGAGGGGGCGGTGCCGTGCTTGCCCGGAATGCGGGCATGTCCGGCGTTGCCCTCGGCCATGAGTGCGGCCAGCGTGGACCGGGCTCCGGGTGCGTCGGCATCGGCATCGTCGGCGATCTCTTCAAGGGCGTCGACGACACCCGCCAGCGAGGTCTGCACGTCACGCAGCGACGCCGCGACGGCCGAGGCGTTGCCGACGAAGATCTGGGTCCACAGCGCCGGATCGCTCGCCGCGATCCGGGTGACGTCGCGGATGCCCTGGCCGGCGAGTCCGACGGCATCTGCGGAGAGGTCGCGCAGGCGTGCGGCCACGAGACTCGCCGCCACCTGGGGTACGTGCGAGACGGCAGCCACGGCTTCGTCGTGCTCACGCGCCGGCATCGCCACGGGCGCCGCGCCGACGAGCTGAGCCACCGCGGTCACCGCGGCGACGGCTTCCGGCCTGCTGGACTCATGCGCGACGACGACCCAGGGGCGCCCGGCGAAGAGATCGGCGCGTCCGGCGATGGCACCACTGCGCTCCCGCCCCGCCATGGGGTGAGAGCCGACATACCGCGACACGTCGCAGTCGGTCGCGAGCAGCTCGTCGAGGATCGCTCGCTTGACCGAGGCGACATCGGTGACGACGGCGCGCGGATGATCGGCGAGTTCGCGCATCACCACACCGGCGACGACGTCCGGAGGCGCGGCGACGACGACGAGATCCGGCGCGAACGCCTTGGTCGCGAGGTCACCGGCGCCGAGATCACGCGCCAACGCACAGGCCGTCGGCGACGGGTCGGTCAGCTCGACCGACACCCCGGCAGCCCGCAACGCCAGACCGATGCTCGTACCGATGAGGCCCGTGCCGACGATGCGCACGCACCCCGGGGCGCCGGCGATCGCGGCCGCAGATGACACAGCGGACACGGAGGCCGCAGACGTCACAGCTTGGCGGCCTTGTACAGCGCCGCGACCTCCCGGCCGTTGAGCGGGCGCAGCTTGCCGGGCTTGAGGTCGCCGAGGACGACCGGGCCGACCTGAACGCGAGTCAGCGTCTGCACCGGGTGGCCGACCTCCTCGAGGAGTCGACGCACGATGTGCTTGCGACCCTCGTGGAGCACGACTTCGACGATGGCCTTGCCCGGTGCGTGGTCGACGAGACGGAAGGAGTCGACCTTGACCGGGCCGTCCTCCAGCTCGATGCCGTCACGCAGCGTGCGACCCACGTCGCGGCCGACCGGGCCGGGCACCGTGGCGATGTAGGTCTTGGGGATGCCGTACGACGGGTGCTGCAAGCGGTTGGACAGCTCGCCGTCGTTGGTCAGCAGGATGAGTCCGTCGGTGTCGGAGTCGAGACGCCCGACGTGGAACAGGCGCTCGCTGCGCTGCTCGACGAGGTCACCGATGCACGGGCGACCGAGGTCGTCGTCCATCGTCGAGACGTAGCCGAGCGGCTTGTTCAGCGCGAAGTAGCGGCGGTCGGCGTCGAGCTGGATGCGCTCGCCGTCGACGTGCACGACCTGCGTCGCGGGGTCGATACGCACGCCGAGCTCACGCACGACGTTGCCGTCGACCTGGACTCGGCCCTGATTGATGAGGATCTCGCAGGCGCGCCGGGACCCGACGCCCGCGCCGGCCAGCAACTTCTGCAGGCGCACGCCATCGGGATCGTGGACATCGACGGTCGGCTCCTGGTTCTGCGCCGGACGCTGCGAACCCTTGGGCGCACGCAGACCGAACTTGCGCTCCGGCCCACCGGGCACCTGATTGGGCGCACCCGTGCGGCCACCGCGGCGCGCTGCCGCGCCTGAAGGCCGACCACTGCGTCCTCCACCGGCGCCACCCTTACCTGCGCCACCCGACCGTCGTGCTCCCCCGGGGCGTCCGCCCTGACCAGCGTTCATATCCCGCCCCTTTCGGCGATTTCGTCGACCTCGTGCCCTTCGGGCAGATACGGCGCGAGCGGCGGGAGCTCCGCGAGGGAGCCCAGCCCGAGCCGGGTGAGGAAGTAATCAGTCGTGCCGTACAGAACGGCACCATGGTCCGCGTCGTTGCCCACCTCGTCGATGAGACCGCGGGTGAGCAGGGTCCGGACGACCCCGTCGACGCTCACGCCTCGCACAGCCGCGATGCGCGCACGCGAGACCGGTTGACGGTACGCGATCACGGCAAGGGTCTCCAAAGCCGCCTTGGACAGCTTCGCACGCTGGCCCTCCAACACGAAGCGCTCGACGACCGGCGCGTAGTCGGAGCGGGAGTAGATGCGCCACCCCGCACTGGTGCGGCGAAGTTGGAAACCGCGCTGCTGCTCGTCGTACTCCCCCGCAAGTTCCTCGAGGATCAACCCGACCTCGTCGGGACTCTCCTCCAGCGCGGATGCGAGAGCCTCGACCGTCACCGGCTCCTCCACCACCATGAGCACGGCCTCGATCGCCGACCGCGCACCTCCGGGCATCGACGCCAGATCGACCTCGTCGTGCTCGACGGAGATCTCGCCCTCCGCAGGCGCCTCCGGCTGCATGGACACGGACACGGACGCGGCGGTCGACGAATCCTGCTCGCTCATTGCTGCTCCTGCTCTGGTGCGGGCTCGGCCGCGGTGGTGCCGGCCTGGGGCGCGGGCGCGTCCGTCATCTGGTCCTCGTCGAAGTCGGCGCCCACGGTGACGGCGCCGGAGTCCGTGCCGGTCCATTCGACGGTCAGCTCTTCGAGAGCCTCGGGCTGTTCGAACTGCACGGCCGCCTCGCGAAAGAGGTTGAGCAGCGCGAGAAATCGAGCCACGATGACGAGCGTCGAGTCCGCGTCGGAGACCAGCTCGCGAAACGTGAGGCGACGCTGCGCGCGCAGTCGAGAGACGACGAGTTGAGCCTGCTCCCGCACGCTGACCAGCGGCTGGTGCAGGTGCTCGAGACCGACCTGCGGCGGGGTGCGGGTGAGCGCGTCGGCGGCGATCATCGCCAACTGCTCGGGGGTGATCCCCATGACGAGCTCGGGCAACAGCGCGGCGAACTGCGGTTCGAGTTCGGCCTGCCGTGCGGTGATGCGCCCGGCCGTCACCATGCGCTGCTCGCACCAGGCGGCGACGTCCTTGTAGGCGCGGTACTGCAGCAACCGGGCGAAGAGCAGGTCGCGGGCCTCGATGAGTTCGAGGTCCTCCTCGTCGGGGTCGAGAGAGGGCAACAACCGGGCGGCCTTGAGGTCGAGCAGTGTGGCCGCGACCAGCACGAACTCGCTCGCCTGCGACAGATCCCAGTCGGCCTGGGCCGCCTGCTGTCCACGGATGTGCGCGATGAACTCGTCGGTGACCTTGGCCAGCGCGATCTCGGTCAGGTCGAGACGGTGCTTGGCGATCAGACCCAGCAGCAGATCGAACGGGCCCGAGAAGACGTCGAGATGCACCTCGAACGGCTGCGCTGCGGCCCGCCGGGTGATGACCCCGCCAGGAGCCTCGGGCACAGCGGATTCGACGACGGCAGGTTCGTCCACGGCCGTCGATGCCGGAACTGTCGCGTCGAGCGCGGAGGAATCCTCGGGTGATCGATCCATGTCGTCCGCCACGACATCGACCCCGGTGGCCTCAGGCAGCGCCGCCGCGGGCGATGAGCTCGCGCGCCAGCTGCCGGTACGCCTCGGCGGCACTGTGGCCGGGGGCGTAGGTGGTGATGGGTTCGGCCGCCAGGGTGGCGTCGGGGAACTTGACCGTGCGGGTGATGACCGTGTGGAACACGCGCTCGCCGAAGTGTTCGACGACGCTGCCGACAACCTCGCGGCTGTGCAGGGTGCGTCCGTCGTACATCGTCGCGAGGATGCCGTCGATCTCCAGGCGCGGGTTGAGGCGGTCGGTGACCTTCTCGATGGTCTCCACCAGCAGCGCCACACCGCGCATCGCGAAGTACTCGCACTCCAAGGGGATGACGACGCCGTGCGCCGCCGTGAGGGCGTTGACGGTGAGCAGTCCGAGAGAGGGCTGGCAGTCGATGAGGACGACGTCGTACTCGTCGAGCACCGGGCGCAGCACACGGGAGAGCACCATCTCGCGGGCCACCTCGCCGACGAGCTGGACCTCGGCCGCGGCCAGGTCGATGTTGGCCGGGAGCAGGTCGAGGCCAGGGGTGCGCGAGTGCCGGATGACCTCACGGATGTCGTGGCCGCGCTCGACCAGCAGGTTGTAGATCGTCAGATCGAGGTCGTTCGCGCGGATCCCGAGACCCACCGACAACGCACCCTGGGGGTCGAAGTCGACGAGCAGCACCTTGCGCCCCACCTCGGCGAGGGCAGCACCCAGGTTGATGGTCGTCGTGGTCTTGCCGACCCCACCCTTCTGGTTGCACATCGCGATGACGCGGGCCGGGCCGTGGGTGGACAGCGGAGGCGGCTTCGGAAATTCGGGCAGCGGGCGCCCGGTGATGCCCATGTGGCCCGAGGTCTCCGTGCCGGGCAACGCGTCCTGGCCGCCGGCACCCAACCCGTCGACGGCCGCAGGTCGCGCACGCGCGACGTCACGCTCGTCGAAATCCGTCGCGTCCTGATCCTCCGACGTCACGGAAGAGGTGGGGTACGCGGGCTGCGCATCGAACGCGCTCATCGATCGTCCTCGCTTCGTTGTCGGGCCGCCGCCCGGGCCGACCACAGCTGTACTCGCCCGAGGCTATCAGCGCGCCCGAGGGTGAGCGGTCGCATACGTCTCACGGAGGTGCGCGGCTGTGACCAGCGTATAGATCTGTGTCGTCGTGACATTCGCGTGACCGAGCAGGTCTTGAACGACGCGGACGTCGGCGCCTCCGTCGAGCAGATGGGTCGCGAACGAGTGCCGCAGCGTGTGCGGTCCGATCCGCCCCGCGAGGTCGGCCCGCTCGGCGGCGCCGGCGATGACCGCCCAGGCGCTCTGCCGGGACAGGGCTCCCCCACGCTGGTTGAGAAAGACCTCGTGCGCGACCCGGCGCTGGGGCTTGCCTGTGGGTGTCGTCATCTTGGCCACGAGCGCGGGACGCCCCCGCACCAGATAGTCCTGCAGCGCCCGCGCGGCGTACCGACCCACCGGCACGATCCGCTCCTTGTTGCCCTTACCGCGCAAGCGCACCTCCGCGAACCCTGGGCGAGTCGACTGCGCCGTGCTCTCGCCGCCCTCTCCCGGCTGGAGATCGGCGAGCTCGGCGATGTCGTCGATGACCAACCCGACGACCTCGCTGATGCGTGCCCCCGTGGCGTAGAGGAGTTCGACCAGGGCCGCGTCGCGCACACCGAGCGGGTCGGGCGCGGATCCGGCCGCCTCGATGAGGCGCTCCACCTCGTCACGCGTCACCGCCTTGGGCAGGCGCCGGGGCGTGGCAGGCGGGGAGACCTCGGCCGCAACGTCCTCCCCCACCAGGCCTTCGAGCAGGCAGAAGCGGTGAAACCCGCGCACGGCCGCGAGGGTGCGGGCGGTCGACGACGCCGACAGTGCGTTGCCACCGTCGCTCCCCTCACGGATATCGGCGACGAACTCCGTGACGTCCGAGCGCGTCACCCGGGCGAGTTCACGGATGCCCCGCCCCTCGAGGAACGCGGCATAGCGGGCAAGGTCACGCGCGTAGCTGCGGACGGTGTTGGCCGCCAGCCCGCGCTCGATGCGCAGGTGCGCCAACCACGCCGACTGCTGCCCGACCAGGGCGCTGCTCCCCCTGCTCACCGCCGAGTCCGAGGCGGACGCAGGCCCACACTGCGCAGTTCCAACCCGGCCAAGGCGGTGATGACCTCGCGGTCGCCGTTGCGCCAGGCCGTCACGGGGTCGTTCGAGATGGCAGCGAGTCGAGGCAGCGGCTGGTTCGACAGTGCCCGCAGCGCGAAGAGGTCAAGATCGTCTTCGGAGTCGAGAAAACGCGCCGCCGCTCCGGACCGCCGCACGAACCGGACGCGAGAGAGCACATACGGGATTCCGAGGGCGAGGATCGGCGCCAGAGCCACCGCCAATCCGAGGGCGAGCGCCAGATGCGCGACGGTCGTGGCGAATTGCACACCGGCAGCATCGGCGTCGGCAGCCACAGATGCGAGGCGCCCCAGGGCGCCCTGCAAGTCGTCACCCGCCAGAGGGACCTGGGAGACAGCGTTGCCGGCGTCGGTGGCCGCCGTGCCGAACTGCGCGGCGGCCTCCTGCAGCCGGCGCGCCGGCTCGGCCAGGCCCATGACGAGCCCGTGGACGATGCGACCGGCGTAGCTCCAGAGGAGGCTCCACACAACGAAACCGAGGTCACCGGCAACCTGCGAGGTACGACGGGCCGGGGTGAGTGCGTAGATCACCCGCCCATCGTGGCATCACCGCGGACGACAGAACGACTGGGCCGCTCGTTCGAACGGTCCGAGCCAGATCTCAGACGGAGCGGATCCCGACCTCGAGGTCCTCGGCCGGCGGGGTCCAGGTGCCGGCGTCGGCCTCGACCTGTTCACCGCTGCGGATGTCCTTGACGGAGTCGGGCGCGCCGTCGGCGCCGCCGAACCACACGAAGGGGATGCCGCGGCGGTCGGCGAACTTGATCTGCTTGCCGAACTTGGCTGCGCTGGGCGCGACCTCGCACGGGATGCCCCGCTCACGAAGGGCTGCGGCGACGCGCATGGAGGCCGGGCGGTCCTCCTCGGCGGAGACCGCCACGAGCACCGCGGACGGCGTGGCGCGGGTGGCCTCCAGGCCGGGCATGAGCTTGGCGAGCAGGCGCGAGACACCGATGGAGATGCCGACGCCCGGGTACGTGTTCTTGCCGTCGCTGGCCAGCGCGTCGTAGCGCCCACCCGAGCAGATCGAGCCGTAGGACTCCTGCCCGACGAGCTGGGTCTCGTACACCGTGCCCGTGTAGTAGTCGAGGCCGCGTGCGACCTTGAGGTCGGCCACGAGCAGGCCCGGCGCGTGCTCGGCGGCGGCGTCCATGACGGCGGACAGCGCGCTCAGCCCCTCCTCGAGGGTGGGGTGCTCGACACCGAGGGCGCGCACGCGGTCGGCGAAGCTCGAGTCGGTCGCGTTGATCTCGGCCAGCGCCAGACACTTGGCGGCCTGATCGGCGCTCACTCCCGCCTCGGTGAGCATCGTCGTGACGACCTCGGGGCCCACCTTGTCGAGCTTGTCGACGATGCGCAGGACCGGGACGACCTGCTCGGCGCTCAGTCCGAGACCGAGGTAAAAGCCCTCGGGAATCTTGCGGTTGTTGACCTGGATGCGGAACTCGCCGATGGGCAACTTCTTGAACGCGTCGGCGATGACGAGCGGCAACTCCACCTCGTAGTGGAAGGGCAGCTCCCCCACGTCGACGATGTCGATGTCGGCCTGGAGAAACTCGCGGAACCGGCCGTCCTGGGGGCGCTCACCACGCCAGACCTTCTGGATCTGGTAGCGGCGGAACGGGAACGTCAACTTGCCGGAGTTCTCCAACACGTACCGTGCGAACGGCACCGTGAGGTCGAAGTGCAGCCCGAGCTCAGAATCTTTGGAGTCTTCCTCGCCGGCGGCCAGACGCGAGACGGCATAGATCTCCTTGTCGGCGTCGCCACCCTTACCGAGAAGGCGCTCGACGGGCTCGACGGCGCGCGTCTCGATGTTGGCGAATCCGTGCAGCCGGAACGTCGACTCGATGACGTCGAGAAAGTGCATCTCCACGGCGCGCTGCGCAGGCAGCCACTCGGGAAATCCGGACATCGGCATGATCTTGCTCTGGCTCAACGGGAGTCCTCTTCAGTGGTGCGCTGGTCGACGGCGGTGATCCGAATCGGCTCAGGTCAAGTGGGAAAGAAAGGGGTTGGTGGCGCGCTCGCGCGCGATGGTGGTGGCGGGGCCGTGACCGGGCAGCACGAGCGAGTCGTCGGGCATCCCCAGCACGACGTCGCGCAGGCTGCGCTGCATCGCAGAGTCGTCGCCGCCGGGCAGGTCGGTGCGTCCGATGCCGCCGGAGAACAGCACGTCACCGGCGAGGATCGTGCGGGAGAGACCGGAGTCGGCCGGCAACGAGTCCGGAGTGTCCTCGATCGTGAACATCACAGACCCCTCGGTATGGCCGGGAGCGTGGGCCACCTCGACCTCGAGCCCGGCAATCTGCAGGCGCTGGGAGTCGGTGAACGTAACGACCTCACTCGGCTTCGTCCAGTCGAGTCCGCCGAATTGCGACTCCAGCATCAGGCGCAGCTCCGGACCCAACTGGTCGGCCGGGTTGGTGAGCCGGTATTCGTCGTCGGTGTGGATGCGCGCGGCGACCCCGTGCTCGTCACACACCGGCGTGACCGCGAAGGTGTGGTCGAGATGCCCGTGCGTCAACAGCACGGCAGCCGGCTTGAGCCGGTGGGTGCGCAGCACCTCGCTGAGCCGATCCACCACCCCGAATCCGGGGTCGACGATCAGGCACTCCTCCCCCTCGGCGGGTGCCACGACGAAGCAGTTGGTGGCGAACACGGTGGCTGGGAATCCGATCAGGAACACGCTCACAGCCTAGACGGCCCCACCGACAGGCCGTGCCCGTGCAACCCGGTCGCTCACCGCTTGCGGGCGACGCGCCTCTCGTCCCACACCGGTTCGGGGGATTCGTAGACCTCGCCGTCGGATCCGAAGACGAGGAACCTGTCGCATCCGCGCGTGAACCACCGGTCGTGGGTGACGGCCAGGACCGTCCCCTCGAACGCCGCCAGGCCGTCTTCGAGCGCCTCGGCGGAATGCAGGTCGAGGTTGTCGGTGGGCTCGTCGAGGAGAAGCAGTGTAGCGCCGGACAGCTCGAGCATGAGGATCTGGAACCGCGCCTGCTGACCACCGGAGAGCGAGTCGAAGGTCTGTTCGCCCGCCCGCGCGAGTTCGTAACGGTCGAGCACCCGCGCAGCCTCGTCCTGCGAACGGCCGCGCCGACGGTCGTCACCGCGGTGCAGGATCTCCAGCAGCGTGCGGCCAGAGTACGTGTGGTGCTCGTGGGTCTGCGCGAACCATCCCGGCGTCACGCGCGACCCCAACCGGGCGATACCGGAATGCGCCACCGGCGGAGGCGCGACATCCCCGACGGGCCTCTGCTGCGGCTCCGGATCGCTGCCACCGGCGGCGAGCAAGCGGAGGAAGTGGGACTTTCCCGACCCGTTCGAGCCCAGCACCGCAACGCGCTCGCCGAACCAGACCTCGAGGTCGAACGGCTTCATGAGCGAGTCGGCAGACTTCTCGCCCCCAGGCGCCAGGAGTTCCACGCGTTCGCAGACGACGGCCCGTTTGGCCGTCCGGCCGCCGGTGAGCCGCATCGTCACCTTCTGTTCGGTGGTGACCTTCTCCGGCGGACCGGCCTGCTCGAAGCGGTTCAGCCGCGTCTGCGCCGCGTGATAGCGCGAGGACATGCTGTCGTTGTAGGCGGCCTTCTGCTTGTACATGAGGACGAGGCGGCGAAGCTTGGCGTGCTCCTCCTCCCACCGGCGCAGCCGCTCTTCGAGGTCGGCGTTCCTCGTCTGCCGCGCTTCGTGCCACGTACGAAAAGAGCCGGGATGGGTCCACGCACTGGCCCCGGCAGCCCCCGGTTCGAGCGTGACGACCCGCGTGGCGGCCTCGGCGAGGAGTTCTCGGTCGTGGCTGACGAGCAGCACGGTCTTATCGGACTGCTCCAGACGCGACTCCAGCCAGCGTTTGGCGGGTACGTCGAGATAGTTGTCGGGCTCGTCGAGCAGCAGCACCTCCTCGGGGCCCTGCAGCAGCGCTTCGAGCACCAGCCGCTTCTGTTCTCCCCCCGACAACGTGGCCGCGCGGCGGTACTGGCACGCCTCGAACCCCACTCCGAGCGCGGCCTGGGTGATCGAATCCCACACCGTCTCCTGCTCGTACCCCCCGAAGTCGCCCCAATCGACGAGGGCCTGGGCGTACGCCATCTGGGCCGGCTCGTCGTCGACCTCCATGATGCGCAGCTCCGCAGCGTCGACGGCCTTGGCCGCGGCCGAGATACGGGGCGGTGCGACGGAGATCAGCAGGTCACGCACCACGGAGTCGTCTCGCACCGACCCGATGAACTGCGGCATGACCCCGAGGCCCCCGGACCGCGTGACAGCACCCTCCTGCGCGTCGAGCTCGCCGGAGATGATGCGCAGCAGCGTCGTCTTGCCCGCGCCGTTGGGGCCCACCAGCGCCACGATCGCCCCGTCACCGACCCGAAAATTCACCTCGTCCAGCAGCGGCCGGCCGTCGGGCAGCGCGTAGGAGACCTGGTTGACCTCGATATGCCCCATGAGGCGCCATCCTCCGGGCTCGCGCCCTCCCCGTGCAAGGCGGTTTCGGACCGGCAGCGTCGAAAACGTGCAGGCCGTGGCGGACGGACCTCCCCGGAGTCCGCAGCCAGCCAGTATCGTTGTGGGGACTGCACCATCAACGAACCGTCCGATCCGGCTCACGGCCCGGCGGTGTCCAGACGCAAAGGTCTCCCTGTGTCCGATCAGACTGCTCCCACCGACCCGACCACCCCCGACGCCTCCGTCGACGACGCGACTGCCGCGACCGACGTGAACGTCGACTCCACCCCGGCCGAGTCGCCCGCCGACGCGTCGACGGAAACCGAGGCCGCTCCGGCCCCCGAGGCCGCTCCGGCACCTGAGGCCGCTCCGGCACCTGAGGCACCCGTGCCTGCGGCCACGGAAACTACGGAAACTACGGAGGCACCCGAGGCACCCGAGGCACCCGAGGCTCGGGCAGCGACCCCCGCGCCTGTTCCCACCCCCGCGCCCCGGCCCACGCCGGCTGCGGTCCCCACGCCTGCTGCGATCTCGACCCACGCTCCGGCCGAGGCCGATGCACCGGTCGTCCT
>DAMDJY010000001.1:0-45950 GCA_032100225.1 Mobilicoccus sp. | reverse complement strand
ACGTGGCCAGTGACCCCACCAAGTTCGGGCGGGTGGCCGAGGACGGCACCGTGTTCGTGCGCATCGGCGACGAGGAGAAGGAGGTCGGCTCCTACCCCGGCGCGACTCCCGAGGAGGCCATGGCCTACTTCGGTCGCAAGTTCGACGAGGTCGCTGCTCTGGCCGAGCTGTTGCATCAGCGTGTGACGCAGACCGACATGTCCGCCAAGGACGGCGCCGAGGGCCTCAAGCGTCTGCGCGAGGCCATCGCCGACCTGCGCGCCGTCGGCGACTTCCCCGCCCTCTACGTACGCATCGAGGACATCGCCACCGCGGTGGAGGTGCGTCGCACCACCGAGAACCAGGAGCGGTCCGCGGCTCGCGCCGAGGCCCTGGCCGCCCGGGAGGCCATCGTGGCCGAGGCCGAGAAGCTCGCCGGCCAGCCCGAGGAAAAAGTGCAGTGGAAGCAGAGCAGCGCCCGCATGCGCGAGCTGCTCGACGAGTGGAAGAACGCCCAGCGCAACGGCCCCAAGCTCGACCGTGAGAGCGAGCAGGCCCTGTGGCACCGCCTCTCCTCCTCGCGCAACTCGTTCGACAAGATGCGCCGCGTCCACTTCGCACAGCTCGGCTCGGCACAGGCCGAGGCCAAGGCGCGCAAGGAGGAGCTCGTCGCCGAGGCCGAGACCCTCAAGAGCAGCACCGACTGGGGCCAGACCGCAGGCGCCTTCAAGCGCCTCATGGACCAGTGGCGCCAGGCCGGACGCGCCTCGCGCAGCGATGACGACGCCCTGTGGACCCGTTTCAAGGCCGCTCAGGACGCGTTCTTCGCCGCCAAGGACGAGGTGGTCGCCTCCGAGAACGTCGAGTTCGAGGCCAACCTCGCGATCAAGGAGGAACTGCTCAAGCAGGCTCAGGCCATCCTCCCGATCAAGGACGTCGAGGCGGCCAAGGCCCGGCTGCGCCCGATTCAGGAGAAGTGGGACGCCGCCGGCAAGGTTCCGCGCGCCGCCATCAAGCGCATGGAAGACGGTATGCGCAAGGTCGAGACCGCCATCCGTGATGCCGACCAGCAGAAGTGGAAGCGCACCGACCCCGAGGTCGCCGCCCGCGCCAACAGCATGGTCACCCAGCTCGAAGCTGCGGTCGAGGGGCTACGCGGCGACCTCGCCAAGGCCGAGGCTGCCGGCGACGCCAAGAAGATCGCCAAGGCCCGCGAGGCCCTCGAGGCACGCGAGGCGTGGCTGGAGCAGGTGCGCGCCGGCCTGGAGGAGTTCAGCGGCTGAGTCGCACACCACGCAGCAGCGGCCGGCGGCTCAGGGATTCGATTCCCTGGGCCGCCGGCCGCTGTCACGCGCGCTCCGGACCCGACCGGATCAGATCCGAGTAGGTCCGAACAGACGCGCCGTCGCAGATCAGGACGACGCGAACTCGCGTTGCCCCTTGATGCCGGAGACCCGGTAGACGTCGAACACGCCGTCGATGCGTCGCACCGCGCGGATGACGTGTTCGAGGTGGCTGGGGTCCCCCATCTCGAACGTGAACTTGGAGATCGCCACGCGGTCCCGAGACGTGCTGACCGCCGCCGAGAGGATGTTGACGTGGTGATCCGACAGCACGCGGGTGACATCGGAGAGCAGCCGGCTGCGGTCGAGTGCCTCGACCTGCAACTGCACGAGGAACATGCTCGCCGCCGAGGGCGACCACGACACCGTGACCAGACGCTCGGGGTGCGCCTGCAGGCTGTCGGCGTTGGTGCAGGCCGTGCGGTGCACCGAGACGTACCCGCCGCGCGTGGTGAAGCCCATGATGGCGTCACCGGGCACGGGCGTGCAGCACTTGGCGAGTTTGGTCTCGACACCGCTCGTATCGGCGACGACGACACCGGTCTCGGTGTTACGACGACGCGGGGCGCGACCCGGCATGCCGGGCAGCGTGGCTTCGGCGAGGTCCTCCTCTGCCCCGTCCTCGCCACCGTTCGCGGCGATGATGCGCTCGACCACGGTCTGCGGGGAGACGTTGTTCTCCCCAACCGCGGCATACAGCCCACTGATGTCGGGGTAACGCAGGTCGTCCGCGATAGCCTGCAACGTGTCGGCGTTGAGGATGCGTTGCAGCGGCAGGTTCTGCTTGCGCAGTGCCTTCGCGATCTCCTCACGGCCGAGCTCGATGGCCTCTTCGCGGCGCTCCTTGGTGAACCACTGCCGAATCTTGTTACGGGCGCGTGGGCTCTTGACGAATGTCAGCCAGTCACGCGAGGGTCCGGCGCCGTCGGCCTTGCTCGTGAGGATCTCGACGACGTCGCCGTTCTCGAGCCGTGATTCGAGCGGCACGAGGCGACCGTTGACGCGGCCACCGATGCAGTGGTGTCCGACCTCGGTGTGAACGGCGTAGGCGAAGTCGACCGGCGTCGAGCCCAGCGGCAACGCGATGACACCGCCCTTGGGCGTGAACGCGAACACCTCCTGGGCGTTGATCTCGAACCGCAGCGAATCGAGGAACTCGCCGGGGTCGGCGGTCTCCTTCTGCCAGTCGACGAGCTGCCGCAGCCAGGCCATGTCGGTGCTGTCACCGGACTCCGGGCCGGTGGGAGGTGTGGCGACGGCGCCGTTGACCTCCTTGTACTTCCAGTGGGCGGCGACACCGTATTCGGCGCGGCGATGCATCGAGTGGGTACGAATCTGGATCTCGACCGGTTTGCCACCCGGGCCCACGACCGTCGTGTGCAGCGACTGGTACATGTTGAACTTGGGCATCGCGATGTAGTCCTTGAACCGCCCGGGCATGGGCTTCCATCGCGCGTGCATCGTGCCCAGAGCCGCGTAGCAGTCGCGCACCGTGTCGACCAGCACACGCACGGCGACGAGGTCGTAGATGTCCTCGAAGTCACGGCCGCGCACGATCATCTTCTGGTACACGGAGTAGTAGTGCTTGGGCCGACCGGTGACGCTGGCCGTGATCCGGGCAGCACTGAGATCGTCGCTGACCTGCTTCTTGACCTGCGTCAGGTACTCGTCACGCGCCGGGGCACGTTCGGCCACCAGGCGCACGATCTCGTCGTACACCTTGGGGTAGAGAGTCGCGAATGCGAGGTCCTCCAGCTCCCACTTGATGGTATTCATGCCGAGACGGTGGGCCAGCGGCGCGTAGATCTCGAGGGTCTCGCGGGCCTTCTTGGAGGCCGACTCCGCCGAGACGTACCGCCAGGTGCGGGCGTTGTGCAGCCGGTCGGCCAGCTTGATGACGAGCACACGGATGTCGCGGGCCATCGCGATCACCATCTTGCGCACGGTCTCGGCCTGCGCCGCGTCGCCATAGGTGACCTTGTCGAGCTTGGTGACGCCGTCGACGAGCATCGCGATCTCGGGGCCGTAGTCGGCCCGGAGCGCTTCGAGGGTGTAGCCGGTGTCCTCGACGGTGTCGTGCAGCATCGCTGCCGCCAAAGTCGTCGGGGGCATACCGAGCTCGGCGAGGATCGACGTCACCGCCAGCGGGTGGGTGATGTACGGGTCGCCGTTCTTGCGCACCTGCCCGGAGTGCCATTCCGAGGCCGTCTCGAAGGCCCGCTCCAACACCGACACGTCGGCCTTGGGGTGGGTCGCGCGCACGGCGCGAAGGAGTGGCTCGAGCTCCGGGTACACGGCGTGTCGCGAGCCGAGGCGGGCCAGTCGCGCCCGCATGCTCGCACCCACCGATGAGCCCCCCGAGCCGGAGGCGGGAGCAGCCGCAGGCGGCCGCGGCGGGGAGCCGGCCACTCCCGGATCCGGCACTCCTGTCGCATTCATGGACCGAGTGTAGGGGCTAGACCTGCAGGATTGCGTGCAGCGGTCGGTCTCCGAGAGCCGCTCGGCCCCCGAGCGCGACGATCTCCACGACGATGTCGACACCCACGACCGTCGCACCCAACCGCTCGACGAGGTCGCACGTCGCAGCAGCAGTGCCGCCGGTCGCCAGAACGTCGTCGACGACGAGAACGCGGCTGCCCGCGGCCACCGCGTCGGTGTGGATCTCGATGGTCGCCTGGCCGTACTCAAGCGCGTAGCTGATCGACTCGGTGCTGTGCGGCAGCTTGCCCGCCTTGCGCACCGGCACGAAACCGACGCCCATCGCATAGGCCGCGGCCGCGCCGATCATGAACCCACGGGCTTCGATCCCGACGATGGCGTCGACCTTGCCCTTGAAGCGGTCGACGACGTCGTCGACGACAGCAGCGAAGGCGCCGTGGTCGGCCAGCAGCGGGGTGAAGTCCTTGAAGACGACCCCCGGCCCGGGAAAGTCGTGGATGTCGCGCAGCGTGGAGGCGACGAGCGAGGCGAGGGAATCGGTCACGTGACCCGACTTTACCGGTGACTCATCTGCATGCCCGCCCTGCAGCTGCGTCGCCGGCTGGGGTTCCGTCATCACTTCTCCCCGCGTCGGCGCTGCTCGCGCGCCAGCTTGGTCTCGACCTCCTGCGCGCGCTTCGCGTAGGGATGGATAGGACGGCCCGTCGCCGTGACCCCCTCGCCGAGGGGACTCGCCGCAGTAGCGTCCACCACAGGCGTGGCGACCGACGACGGAGACTCACTGACAGCAGAGACAGCTGAACCCGTCGAGGAGCCCCGCGAGCCGACACCGGCCAGGAGCACCGGACCAGCGTCACCGTCGAGGGCCGCACGCTCCCGGTACTTGGTGACGCGGTCGGCCAGTGCCCGCACCGACTTCTCCCCCCGCCGCATGCCGACCAGCAGCGGCGTGGCGATGAAGATCGACGAGTAGGTGCCCACGGCGATACCGATGAACAACGCCAACGACAGGTCACGCAGCGTGCCCGGGCCGATGACGACCCACGACATGACGAGGATGACCGCCACCGGCAACAGCGCGACCATGGACGTGTTGATCGAGCGGACGACGGTCTGGTTGATGGCCAGGTTGGCCGCCTCGCCGTAGGTGAGGTTGCCGCGGCGGAACGCGTCGTTGGTGTTCTCGCGCACCTTGTCGAACACGACGACCGTGTCGTACATCGAGTAACCGAGGATGGTCAGGAACCCGATGGCCGAGGCGGGCGTGACCTCGAACCCGGCCAGCGTGTAGATGCCGACGGTGAACAGGATGTCGTGGATCAGCGCGACGAGGGCGGCTGCGGCCATCTTCCAGGTGCGGAAGTACAGGGCCAACACCACCGAGACCAGGATCAGGAAGATCCCGAGGGCGCGCAGCGCATCATTGGTCACTGACTCGCCCCACGAGGGGCCGATGACGGAACTGGCCACGGTGTCGCCGGGCACCCCGAATTCCTTGGCGAGGCCGTCGCGGACGTCGATGGCGCGCCGGTCGTCGAACCGGGCGGTCTGGACGCGGACGGAGTCGGTGCCGACCTGCGTCACCGACGCCTGGTCCACCTTGCCCACGTCGCGCACGACCTCGGTCGCGCGGGCCTCGAAGTTGTCCATGTTGGTGACGCCCGGCACGCGAAAGTCGGAGCCACCGGTGAACTCGATACCGAGGTTGACACCGCCGCGAATCCCGAGGCCCGCGAGGGTGATGAGCAACAGGACGCCCGAGAGCAGATACCAGGTCTTGGCGCGCCCGACGAAGTCGAATGATCGGCGACCTGTGTAGAGGTCGTTGCCGAGGTCGGAGAAGCGGCTCATCGGTTGTCCCTTCCGGGGCCGGCGGTGAGCTCGTCGCTCGCCGAGTCGGAGTCGGTGTGGGTGTCTGCGTCGTACACGTCATCGCCGTCGATGCCGATGGTTCCCTCATAGGCGGTCGCTCCACCGGCTCCGGCCGTCGTCGCGCTTCCCCCGCCGGGGCGGCCGTAGCGGCCACGTCCGAGGTAGCGGCCGCGGTCGACGCCGAGGCTCTCGGCCGAGAGGCCCGACCACGTGTGGCCCTCACCGAAGAACTTCGTGCGGGTCAGCGCCAAGAGCATCGGGTGCGTGAACAGGAACGTCACGAGCAGGTCGATGATCGTGGTGAGCATGAGCATGAACGCGAAGCCGCGCACGTTGCTGGCCGCCAGGATGTAGAGCACGAGAGCAGCGAGGAAGTTGACTCCGCCCGAGATCAGGATGGTCTGCTTGGCGCGTGCCCACCCGGTCTGCGTGGCCGACTGCACCGCACGCCCCTCACGCACTTCGTCTCGAACGCGTTCGAAGTAGACGATGAACGAGTCGGCCGTCGTGCCGATGGCGACGATGGCGCCCGTGACACCGGCGAGAGTCAGGCGCAGGTTGTAGCCCCAGCCGAGCAGCGTGAGCATCAGGTAGGTGACGATCGCGACGATGACCAGCGACGCGGTGGTGACCAAGCCGAGGACCCGGTACTGCCAGAAGAAGTACAGGACGACCAGGCCCAGACCGATGAGGCCCGCGACGATACCGAGGTTGAGCTGGTCACCACCGACGGTGGGACTGACCTGCTCGGAGCTCTGCACCGCGAACGACATCGGCAGTGCACCGAACTTGAGCTGGTCGGCGAGCAGTTGGCCGGAGTCGGCGTCGAAGTTGCCGCTGATGGAGGCCACGCCGTCGGGGATGGGGCTGGAGAAGTAGGGCGCCGAGACCACGCGGCCGTCGAGAACCGTGGCCATCTGGTTGCGGGGCTGCTCGAGGCCCACCATGTAGGAGCTCGCGACCCGGTAGGGCTCGACGGCGTCCTTCTTCATCTGCAGGCGCACCTCGGTACCCGGGATCGGCTGACCCTGGTTGTTGGTGGCCGGACCGGAGCTCGCATCGGCGAGCTGGTCACCGTCGATGACCGACGGGCCGAGGAGGTACTTGAACTGCCCCTCCGAGTCACACGCCACCATCGCGGTGTCGGGGTCCTCGGCGGCTGCGGACGCACGCGGCTTGCTGCAGTCGAGCGCCTGGATCTCCTCGATGTACTTAGGGTTGCCCATCCACGCCTCGTTGGTGGCGTACTCGATGAGCTTCTGCGGGTCCTTGCGCTGCTCCGCGGTGATCTTGGGCAGACCGGGGGCGGCCTCTTCAGGGACCGGCTGACGCAGCAGGTCGGTCGGGTTGGCCGTGGGCGTCGGCGCCGGGGCGTCGACTGCCGGACGCTGCAAGGCTTGCGCCGCAACAGCATTGGCCGTTGTCGTGGGCGCAGGAGTCGGGGCGGCGCTCGGCTTGCCCGATGCGGAGGGGCTGGCCTTGGGCTTGGCGGACGCCGACGGGGAGCCCGTGGCTCCCGGCGCGACGGAGTCAGCAGGCGGAGCGACCTCTCCGGTACCCGTCGCGGTGGGTGCCGGGGCCGGCTCGACAGGAAGAACCGCGATGACCGGACGGAAACGCATCTGCGACGACTGCCGCAGCATCTCCTCCTGCTCACGCGTCATCTGGCCGGGCACGGTGACGACAACGTTGCTGCCGAGGGTGGAGACCTCGGCCTCGGAGACACCCTGCCCGTCGACGCGGGCACGGATGATGTCGACGGCCTGGGAGAGCTGCTGCTCGTTGACGCTCTGGCCCTCACCCACCTGCGGAGCGAGCACCATCTGAGTACCGCCCTCGAGGTCGAGACCGAGCTTGGGTGTCCACTGCCCACCGGCCCACTGAACGGTGGAGCCGACGGCGATGAGGAGGGCGAGCACGATGGCCGCCATGGCGAACAGGGAGCGCATGGCCCCGCGGATGGTCGGGTTGGCCATGCTCAATCCTGCCCAGAGATGACGGGACCGTCGGTGCCCTCGGTGCGCACGGCGGAGGTGCCGAAGATCGGCACATCGCTCGTGCGGCCCGAGACCGTCCGGCGGTCGATACGAATGACGACGCCGTCGCTCACGTCGAGGCCCACGATGGGGCCATCGACGGAGACCAGACGCCCGATGATGCCTCCGACGGTGAGAACCTCGTCGCCGACGACGAGTGAGGCCTGCATCGCGGCGACCTCGCGCTGGCGGCGCCGCTGAGAGACGAGCATCCAGATCATCAGCGCCACCAACATCAGCAACGGCAGCAGGCCAAAGAGCGAATCCATCGAGATCCTCGTCGTCGGGTGGACCCGCGGGGGGCTGCGGGCCGGGTGCGCCCGGTGGCCGAATCCCCCTGCCTGACCGGACATGCCTCACCGAGGCACCTGGTCGAGTTTAGGTGACGTTCATGGGAGTACGCCAACAGCCTCGCCGAGAGAACCGCCCTGGTCGGGGCGGTGATGACGTGGTCAGTCGTCCTGGTTGAGGGGCAGAGGGACCTGCCCGTCGAGGATCGCCGGGCCCGCCTGGGAGGCCGGTGGGCGCAGCCCGAGGTGGGACCAAGCCAGAGATGTCGCCATCCGTCCGCGGGGCGTTCGCACGATGTACCCCTCGCGGACCAGATACGGCTCGGCGACGGTCTCGACGGTGTCCGATTCTTCGCTGACGGCGACCGCGAGGGTCGACAGGCCGACCGGGCCGCCGGCGAACCGGGTGCACAGCGCCTCCAGCACTCCCCGGTCGAGGCGATCCAGCCCGCGCTCGTCGACGTCGAACAGGGCCAGGGCCGCGTCGGCCGCGTCGAGGTCGACGACGTGGCGGCCGTGGACCTGCGCCCAGTCCCGCACCCGGCGCAGGAGGCGATTGGCGATGCGAGGTGTGCCGCGAGAACGCTTCGCGATCTCGGTGATGCCCGCGGCCTCGGCCTCGATGCCGAGCAGCCGCGCCGAGCGGTGCAGGATCGTCTCGAGGTCGGCCGGGTCGTAGAAGTCGAGGTGGCCGGTAAAACCGAACCGGTCACGCAGCGGCGCGGGCAGCAGCCCCGCGCGGGTCGTGGCGCCCACCACGGTGAACGGCGCGAGTTCGAGGGGAATGGCTGTGGCACCGGGCCCTTTGCCGACGATGATGTCGACGCGGAAGTCCTCCATCGCCAGGTAGAGCATCTCCTCGGCAGGGCGGCTCATGCGGTGGATCTCGTCGAGAAAGAGCACCTCCCCCTCGGTGAGCGACGAGAGGATCGAGGCGAGGTCGCCCGCGTGCTGGATGGCCGGGCCGCTCGTGATGCGGATCGGCGCCTCCAGCTCGGCCGCCGAGATCATCGCCAGGGTCGTCTTACCGAGGCCGGGGGGTCCGGACAACAGAATGTGATCGGGCGGGGCACCACGGCGTTTGGCCGCCTCCAACACGAGCGACAACTGTTCGCGCACCCGCGGCTGGCCGGGAAACTCCGAGAGACGCCGCGGGCGCAGCGCCGCCTCGACGCGCTGCTCGTCGCCCTCGATGGCGCCGGGGTCGACGATGCGCTCGGAGATGTCGAAGGAGCCGTCCGCCTCGTAGGTCAGATCGGCATCGCTGCCGGCGTCACCACCGGCGTCGTATCCGGTCATCGGCCGAGCTCCCGCAGCGCGGCCTTGAGCAGGGCGGGCACACTCGGGTCGGCGTCGTGCGCGACGACCTTCTCGATGGCGGCGTCGGCCTGCTTGGCCGTCCACCCGAGGCCGACCAGCGCCTCACGCACCGGTTCGCGACCGGCATCGGCCGTCGCGGCAGCAGTGGGGGGCGCGACGCCACCGGCAGCCGACGGCGCGGCGATCTTGTCGCGCAGCTCCAGGGCGATGCGTTCGGCGCCCTTCTTACCGATGCCCGGCACCTTGGTGAGGGTGGCCAGGTCGCTGGAGGCGACGGCGATGCGCAGGGTGTCGGGGTCGAGCACGGCCAACATCGCGAGCGCCAGGCGCGGGCCGACGCCCGAGACGGTCTGCACGGTCTCGAACAGGTCGCGCTCGTCTGTGGAGGCGAACCCGTAGAGGGTCATCGAGTCCTCGCGCACCACGAGGGAGGTCGCGAGGGTCGTGTCGTGGCCGAGGTGCTGCGCTGCCGCGGTGGCCGGGGTGGTCAGCACGGCGAAACCCACGCCACCGACCTCGACGACGAGACGGTCGAGTCCGACGTGCCGGGTGACCCCGGTCAGGCTGCTGATCATGCTTGGCTCCCTCGTGATGTGACCGGACGTGCCGTGCGACGTGCCTGGACCGGCGTGCCACGACTGCGGGCCTTGGCCATCGCGTCGTCGATTCGGGATTGCGCGCCACCACGCCACACGTGACACACCGCGAGCGCCAGCGCATCGGCGGCGTCGGCGGGGCGGGGCGCCTCGGTGAGGCGCAGGATGCGCGTGATCATGGCGGTGACCTGCGCCTTGTCGGCGCGACCATTGCCGGTCACGGCGGCCTTGACCTCGCTGGGGGTATGCATGGCCAGGGGCAGCCCGCGCTTAGCCGCGGCCAGCATGGGGATCGAGCTCGCCTGGGCCGTACCCATGATCGTGCTGACGTCGTTTCGGGCGAAGACCCGTTCGACGGCGATCGCGTCGGGACGGTACTTCTCCACCCAGTCTTCGAGTTCGATCTGCAGAGCGAGGAGTCGCTGCGGCACCGGCTCCCCCACCGGCGTGCGCACCACACCGACAGCGACCATGGTCAGCGGCTTGCCGAGGCCACCGTCGACGATGCCCAACCCGCACCGGGTCAACCCCGGGTCCACGCCCAGCACTCGCATGGACCCTCCTTCAGATACGGCGAACAACTGTTCGATGGACACTGTACGGCGGCGAGCCGACAACCCTTCGCCATGGGCGTCCTCGCCACGCCGCACCTATGCTCGACGCATGAGCGAGACCATCGATACGCCTGACGTCGTCATCCGCCGAATCTCCGTGTCCGACATGGACAACAACGTGTACCTGCTCACCGCCAAGAGCACCGGCGCCCGCGTCCTCATCGACGCTGCCGACGATGCGCCCGCCATCGAGGCACTCCTGCGCGAGTCCGCGGCCGACGGCCCCGTCTCGGGCGACGACCCCACCGCCCCCAGCCTGCAGGCCATCTGCACGACCCACTCCCACTGGGACCACGTCCGAGCCCTGCCGGAGGTCGCCACCAGCACCGGAGCCACGACGATCGCGGGCGTCGACGACGCTCCCGACATCGAGCACCCCACTCAGCACACCGTGACCCACGGCGACGTGGGCGACTTCGGCGGGCTCTCCCTGGAGGCCATCGCCCTGCGCGGCCACACCCCCGGCTCCATCGCCTTTCTGCTGCGCACCCCCGAGGGTCCGGACCACCTCTTCAGTGGCGACTCCCTCTTTCCCGGAGGTGTCGGGAAGACGAACTCCCCCACCGAGTTCGCGTCCCTCATCGAGGACGTCTCCACCCGCCTATTCGACGCTCTGGACGACGACACGATCGTCCACCCCGGCCACGGCGCCGCCACCACCATCGGCACCGAGCGCCCGCACCTCGACGAATGGCGTGCTCGCGGCTGGTGATCGCACCCGGCTGGTGGCGCGACCAGCTCGGTGATATTTCGTCACCCCGCTTCGTGTGGCGTGAACCTCAGAAGCGCAGGTGCGTCACTCGTCCTCGTCGAGCTGGGCGGCGACATCTTCGGAGATGTCTCCGTTGACGTAGACGTTCTGCACGTCGTCGCTGTCTTCGAGCGCGTCGACGACGCGGAGCATCTTGCGGGCGCCCTCGACATCGAGCGGAACCTGCAGGTTGGGCACGAACTCGGCCTCGGCGGAGTCGTAGTCGACGCCGGCCTGCTGCAGCGCGCTGCGTACGGCCACGAAGTCGGTGGCCTCGGAAATGATGCGGAAGCTGTCGCCGTAGTCCTCGACCTCGTCGGCGCCGGCCTCCAGCACGACCTCGAGCAGGGAGTCCTCGGTGACCTCGCCGTCCTTCTGGGCCTTGGGCACCATGACGACGCCCTTGCGGGAGAAGTTGTAGGCGACGCTGCCCGGGTCGGCCAGCGAGCCGCCGTTGCGCGAGAGCGCCACGCGGACTTCGGTGGCGGCACGGTTGCGGTTGTCGGTGAGGCACTCGATGAGTACGGCCACACCGCCGGGGGCGTAGCCCTCGTACATGATGGTCTGCCAGTCGGCGCCGCCGGCCTCGGCACCGGAGCCGCGCTTGACGGCGCGGTCGATGTTGTCGTTGGGCACGGAGGACTTCTTGGCCTTCTGCACCGCGTCGAACAGCGTTGGGTTACCGCTGAGGTCGCCGCCGCCCGTGCGGGCCGCGACCTCGATGTTCTTGATGAGCTTGGCGAAGAGCTTGCCGCGCTTGGCGTCGATCGCCGCCTTCTTGTGCTTGGTCGTCGCCCACTTGGAGTGACCGCTCATCGTGTTCTCCTGACTGCCGGCTCGCCACCGGCCACGTACTGACTCGTCCGCGGAATCCGACGCCCTCGTACCATCCGCAGGGGTGGGAGGCCGTCGTGCCCGGGTCGAGCCCGGGAAAGGCTTGTCGAATCCTACGTGGCGGCGTGGTTCAGGGTGAAACCGCGTCACCCGCGCGCGTCGCCGCCGCGTTCGCGCACCATCCGGACGAACATCTCGTGGACGCGCAGGTCGCCGGTCACCTCGGGGTGGAACGACGTCGCCAGCAGGTTGCCCTGACGCACCGCGACGGGCCGCTGGGAACCGTCGAACTCGACCGAGGCGAGCGTCTGGACGCCCTCGCCGAGTTCTTCGATCCAGGGCGCACGGATGAACACGGCACGCAGCGGAGAGGTGAAGGCCTCGTCGGCGACGTCGAGATCCACCTCGAACGAATCGACCTGACGCCCGAAGGCGTTGCGCCGCACCACCATGTCGATGCCCCCGAGGGTATGTTGCCCGCGGTGTGCTTCGACGAGCCGATCGGCCAGCAGGATCATTCCCGCGCACGACCCGTAGGCCGGGAGACCGCCCTCGATGGCCGACGACAACGGCTCGAACAGGTCGAAGGCCCGCAGCAGCTTGTCGATGGTCGTCGACTCCCCACCCGGCAGCACGATGCCGTCGAGCGAGGGCAACTCGGAGGGACGCCGCACGAGCACCACGTCGGCGTCGCACTGGGCGAGGGCGGCAGCGTGCTCACGCACGTCACCTTGAACGGCGAGGACGCCGATGGTCGGTCTGGTCACGAGCGCAGAGATTACGCCCTCCGCCGCACGGCCGAGGTCAGTCCTCGGCCGAGCGGCGGCGGATCATCAGGTACTCACGCGAGCTGGAGACGCTGACGACGTCCGCGTCCTCGTCCTGGAGTTCGGCCACGACCCACGGGTGCTGTTCGTGCACGACGGGCTGCTCGCGCACGACCTGCCACCCCTGGTCACCCATCTCGTTGAGGGCGGCCAGCGGCGAACGCACCTCACCGATCTGCAGGCTGTGCCCATCGCGGGTGGTGACGCGCCGAAAGTTCGTCGGGCCGGTGCGATGGTGGGCGATGCCGACGATCATTTCCTGATATTCGAAACGGTCGGTGGAGGGGAGAACGTTCTGGCTCATACCCGCTCAATCGGCAGGGATGAGGACGACAACAGCCTGGCGGGTCGACGAAACCCGCCGGATGTGCGCCCGATTCACCAACCGCGCTCGGCGAGGCGGTGCGGCTGCGGGATCTCTTCGACGTTGATGCCGACCATGGCCTCGCCCAGTCCGCGGCTGACCTGCGCGATGGTGTCGGGGTCGTCGTAGAACGTGGCGGCCTTGACGATGGCTGCGGCACGCTCGGCGGGGTTGCCCGACTTGAAGATGCCGGAGCCGACGAACACGCCCTCGGCGCCGAGCTGACGCATCATCGCTGCGTCGGCCGGGGTGGCGATGCCACCGGCGGTGAAGAGGACGACGGGCAGCTTGCCTGCCTCGGCGACCTCCTTGACCAGCTCGTACGGCGCCTGCAGCTCCTTGGCGGCGACGTACAGCTCGTCGGGCTCCATGGTGCGCAGGCGGTTGATCTCGCCGCGGATCTTGCGCATGTGCGTGGTGGCGTTGGAGACGTCGCCCGTGCCGGCCTCACCCTTGGAGCGGATCATGGCCGCACCCTCGGTGATGCGGCGGAGTGCCTCGCCCAGGTTGGTGGCCCCACAGACGAAGGGGACGGTGAACTGCCACTTGTCGATGTGGTTGCTGTAGTCGGCCGGGGTGAGCACCTCGGACTCGTCGATGTAGTCGACACCGAGGCTCTGCAGCACCTGCGCCTCGACGAAGTGGCCGATGCGGGCCTTGGCCATGACGGGGATCGAGACGGCCTCGATGATGCCGTCGATCATGTCGGGGTCGCTCATGCGCGACACGCCACCCTGGGCGCGAATGTCGGCGGGGACCCGCTCGAGCGCCATGACGGCGACAGCGCCGGCGTCCTCGGCGATCTTGGCCTGGTCGGGCGTGACGACATCCATGATGACGCCGCCCTTGAGCATCTCGGCCATGCCGCGCTTGACCCGGGCGGTCCCGGTGGTGCTGGAGGTCGAGGCGTCGTTCTGGCCGGTGGCGGAGACGTCAGCAGATGTCACGGTGACTCACTTCGAGGTCGGGGAGGCCGATGGCAACGGATCGCACCTCGGCGGCGCACAGTCTACGTGCGAGCGCGCAGCCCTTCAGCCGAGTGGGAAAGCCTGGGACTTGACCGCTGCCATGCGCTGCACGACGGTGATGGCGCTCGCCACCGCGAGGATCGTGAGCACCACGGTGAGCACCATGTCGGGCCAGCCGAACAGGCCGGTCAGGCCGGTGGCGACGAGGACGACCACGAGGCGGTCGGCGCGCTCGGCAATCCCACCCTTGGCGTCGAACCCGAGGCCCTCGGCCCGAGCCCGCGCGTAACTGACCATGAACCCGAACACGAGGCACGCGAGCGCCGCCCACGCCGTGGGCACTCCACCCGGCTGCTCGGCGAAGTACAGCAGAATTCCGCCGAACACCGCCGCGTCACCGAGCCGGTCGAGGGTCGAGTCGAGGAAGGCGCCCCACGGGCTCGTGCGCCCGGAGAGCCGGGCCATGGTCCCGTCGAGGGTGTCGGAGAAGACGAACAGGGTGATGACGAGGGTTCCCCACCAGAACTCGCCACGGGGGTAGAACCACAACGCGCCGGCCACGACGCCGACGGTGCCGAGGACGGTGACGGCATCGGGCCCGACCCCCATCTTGAGGAGGAGTCGGGCCAGGGGGGTCAGAAGGCGGCGCACGAACGCCTGCGCAAATCGGCTCAGCATGGTGGCGTCAGCCTAACGCCCGCGGCTGAGCGCCCTCTCCGGGCCGGGGGGCTGCGAGCACAGGACCGAAGTCCCGGTCGGGGTCAACTCGGCGGGGGCACAGTGAGCTATGGGCAGACAAGACACCTCCACCAGTTCCCCCACCGTCTCCTCCCCGAGGGCCCTGCGCAACGTCGTGCTGGTCGGCCCCAGCGGATCGGGCAAGACCCGACTGTTCGACCACCTCGTCACGACGACCACTGCCGGGTATCGCCCGCCGAATCGCGACGGTGGCCGGTCCACGGGACTGAACGTCGCCTCGGTGACCAGTGGCGATCTGGTGATCAACCTCATCGACACCCCCGGATACGCAGACTTCGTCGGTGATCTGCGAGCCGGTTTGCGCGCCGCCGATGCGGCGGTGTTCGTCATCTCCGCAGCCGACGGCGTCGATGCAGCCACGCGTTCCCTGTGGCACGAGTGCAAGGAGGTGGGCGCGCCACTCGCCGTCGTGCTCACCAAGCTCGACACCCCCAACGCCGATTTCGACACCGCCATCGCCGATTGCCAGTCCGCGTTCGGCGAGGGCGTCATGCCGCTGGGAGTGCCGGTCATGGGCGGCGACGCGGCTCTCGAGCACATCGTCGACCTCGTCCTCGGTGAGGTGCACGACTACGCCGGTGGCACCCGCGTCGTCCGGCCCACCACCGACGAACACATCGGGTTCTTCGACACGTACCACGGTCCCCTGCTCGAGGGCATCATCACCGAGGCGGAGGACGACACCCTGCTCGACCGATACCTCGGCGGCGAGCAGATCGGCTTCGACGTCGTCGAGCGGGCCCTCCTGACGGCCGTGGAACGCGGCTCGTTCCACCCCGTCGTGCCGGTCAGCGTCTCCACGGGCGCGGGCATCGACGTGCTGCTCCACCTCATCGGTGCGGCCTTCCCGCCGCCGACGGAGGCCAACCGGCCCAAGGCGTACACCGTCAGCGGCGCCGAGGCTCCCGACATCGAGGTCGACCCGTCTGCTCCCCTGGTCGCCGAGGTCATCCGCACGACCAACGACTCCTACGTCGGGCACGTCGCCCTCGTTCGCGTGTTCACGGGCACGTTGCGCCCGGATCAGGTCGTCCACGTCTCGGGCCACCTCGGCAGCTTCAGCGGCAAGGACGTCGAAGGACGCCCGGATCACGACGACGACGTGCGCGTCGGCCCGCTCGCCTCGCCGCTCGGCGAGACCCTGCGCCCCAAGGACTCCGCGATCGCCGGCGAGATCGTCGTCGTCCAGAAGCTGCCCGGCGCGGCGGTGGCCGACACCCTCAGCCCCAAGGAGTCCCCAGTCGTCGTCGCCCCCTGGACGATGCCCGACGCGCTGCTGCCCGCGGCCGTTCAGCCGTCGGCGCGCGGTGACGAGGACAAGCTCCCCGGCGCGCTGCAGCGACTGGCCGGCAGCGACCCGTCGTTGCGGGTCGAGCACAACTCCGAGACCGGCCAGGTCGTCCTGTGGACCATGGGCCAGACCCACCTCGACCTCGTCCTGTTGCGGCTCAAGGACGAGCTCGACGTCTCGGTCGAGGTCGTGCCGGTGCGCACGGCGCTGCGTGAGACGTTCGTCGCCAAGGCTGCGGCCAAGGGACGCCACGTCAAGCAGAGCGGCGGCCACGGCCAGTACGCGATCTGCGACATCGAGGTCGAGCCGCTGGAGCGTGGCGCCGGATTCGAGTTCGTCGACAAGGTCGTCGGAGGCGCGGTCCCCCGCCAGTTCATCCCCAGCGTCGAGAAGGGCGTCCGCGCCCAGCTCGAACGGGGTGTCGTCGCCGGGTTCCCGGTCGTCGACGTCCGCGTGACACTCCTGGACGGCAAGGCCCACTCGGTCGACTCCTCCGACGCGGCGTTCCAGATGGCCGGCGCGTTGGCGCTCAAGGAGGCCGCCGCACAGGACGGCGCGACCGCTCTGCTCGAACCCATCGACACCCTCACGGTCACCGTGCCCGACGACCACGTCGGAGCCGTCATGACCGACATCAGTGGTCGCCGTGGCCGGATCCTCGGCAGTGGCCCCGCCGATCGCGAGGGCTTCACCGTCGTCACCGCCGAGGTGCCTCAGACCGAGCTCACCCGGTATGCCGTCGACCTGCGCTCCGTCTCTCAGGGCGCAGGCACGTTCGAGCGGTCGATGAGCGGGTACGAACTCATGCCCGCCCACCTCGTGGCCGAGCACACCGCTCACGCCTGAGTCTGTCGATCGGATAGGCCACCGTCGCGACACACAACGTTGCGGACACGACGACGGCGCGGGTCCTGGGAGTCCAGGATCCGCGCCGTCGGTGTGTGAGGCGAAACCCTCAGCTCGGCCAGGCCTCGATGAGCTCTTGGCGGGTGTCCTCGAGAAGGACGGGCAGCGCCTTGGTCTGGGCGATGATCGGCAGAAAGTTCATGTCGCCGCTCCAGCGGGGGACGACGTGCTGGTGCAGGTGCGCTTCGACGCCCGCACCGGCGACGGCTCCCTGGTTCATGCCGAGGTTGAATCCGGCCGGATTGGAGGCCTTCTCGACGGCCCGCACCGCGTCCTTGGTCAGGGCGGTGAACTCGAGCGTCTCCTCGTCGGTGAGGTCGAGGTAGCGCGGCACGTGGCGGTAGGGGCACACGAGCATGTGGCCGGGGTTGTACGGAAAGAGGTTGAGCACGACGTAACAGTGCTCCCCGCGATGCACGATCAGTCCCTCTTCGTCGCTGCGGCCGCGTGCGGCGCAGAACGGACACTCCGGGGGCTGTGTGGAGGCGGAGGGGCGGCCGGGTTTGGCGGGCGGCTTGCCGCTGCGGATGTAGGCCATGCGGTGCGGAGTCCAGAGACGTTGGAACCCGTCTCGAACCCGAGCGAACTTGCTGGCCTCCTCAGGGGCTTCCGGCGTCTGCATGCTCGCCATCGTAGGCGCTCCGACCGATCTCACAGGTGCACACGGCCGTCTCAAGGGTTGACGCGCCCCGCCCGCAGGCGGATACGGTGAGCGGGCCGGGCCCAGAGGCCGGCCGCGCGTCATGACCCTTGCGACCCAAGAGATCTGACGCCGTCCCTGCGCCGCAGCGGGGAGGTAAGGCCGCCGGGATGGGACAACCCCACACGAATCCCGGATCCGCGGCGATGTCGCCACCATCCGTGGCGCCGCTCGCGACGACCGATCCGCTCGCCCACCCAGCACGATGACCTAGGAGCCCCAAGTCTGCGCCCTCCCCTGCCACAACCCGCCCGACGACACCGGATGCCGCGGCAGACGCCGCCATCGCCCCCAACTACTCCCCCCTGCCGGTCGTGCTGACCTCGGGCGAGGGCTGCTGGGTCACCGACGTCGACGGCCGCCGCTACTTGGATGCGCTGGCCGGGTACCCAGCCCTCAACTTCGGGCACGGACACCCGCACCTGCTCTCCGTCGCGCGTGAGCAGTTGGACCGACTCACTCTCGCCAGCCGCGCCTTCGAGACCGACCGCCTCGCCGGGTTCGCCTCGGCCCTCGCGCGGTTGTGTGGCAAGGAGATGGTTCTGCCGATGAACACGGGCGCCGAGGCCGTGGAGAGCGGGATCAAGGTCGCCCGCCGCTGGGGCGCCATGCGCAAGGGCGTGTCGGCCGACCGTTCGAACATCGTCGTCATGGACGGCAACTTCCAAGGCCGCACGACGACGATCGTCGGATTCTCCACCGACGAGGTCGCCCGTGAGGGTTTTGGGCCATTCACGCCCGGCTTCACGATCGTCCCCTACGGCGACCTCGCTGCACTCGACGCGGCCGTCGACGAGAACACCGTCGCGGTGCTCCTCGAGCCGATCCAGGGTGAGGGCGGCGTCCTCATCCCGCCGGACGGCTTCCTGCGCGGCGTGCGCGAGCTGTGCACCGAGCGCAACACACTGATGATCGCCGACGAGATCCAGTCCGGTCTCGGCCGCACCGGGCGCACCTTCGCGTGCGACCACGAGGACGTCGACCCCGCGCTCATGACCGGCAAGCAGGTCGCGCTCGCGATGGCGAAGGAGGGTGTCCTCGTCAAGGAGACGCACGGCTCCACGATTCGCATCGCCCCGCCGCTGACCGTGGGCGTCGACGAGGTCCGCATCATCACCGACACGCTCAAGAAGGTGCTGTCCGCCGCTGCCTGAGTGCGCCACGCGCGTGACTCGGCGCGCATGGCTCAACTCCCCAGCTCAACCGCGTGGATCTCTCCGTGAGGGTCGGCCTCAGGGCCGGCCCTCACGGCGGTACAGGTGGTCGCCGCAGGGCTGAAAACCGCGACGTTCCGCCATGTCCCGCGCATCGTCGCTGGTCAGCGCTTGGACCCACAGCAGATTGGCGTGGTCGCACCAGGCCAGAGCCTCGTCGAGGATCTGGCCGGCCAGGCCGAGGCCACGCGCCTCGGGACGCACGTAGAGGTTGGTCATATGACCCCACGAGCGCGGGATGCGCCCGGGTCGGGGCAGGGAGCGCATGATCGCGATCGTGCACGCTCCCAACGGATTTCCGTCGACTGTGGAGGCGATCCAGCTCGGGTAGCGGTCACGGTCGCGCAACCAGGCGTCGGTGTACCGGTCGAGAAATCCCTCTTCGCCGGGCCGGCCCAGCTCGCGGTTCCACGCGATCTCCAGTGCGGCCAGTCGAAAGGCGTCGTCCGGCTCCGCCCGGGCCACCCGGGTGAGCTGGTTGCCTACGCCCTTGAGCTTCATGAAGTCAGTGTGACACCGCAGATCGCGATTTCGCCCTCTTCGATGCCTCTCACCTGCGACATCGCCCCTCGGACGCCCGCGAGCCCCCTGCGCGACAGTTCACGCAGGGGGCTCGCGGTGGCCGGCGACGGGTATCGCCGAGGAGATCAGGCCTCGGGGGTCGACTCCTGCGCCGTGCCCTCGGGCGAGGTGGTCACCTGGGCCTTGGACTCGATCGCGGCGACGATCTCGGCCACCGCCTCGGCGACCGGCACGCCGTTGCGCTGACTACCGTCGCGGTATCGGAACGAGACGGCCCCGGCAGCGCGGTCCTCGTCTCCGGCGATGAGGACGTACGGCACCTTGGACTTGCTGGCGTTGCGGATCTTCTTGGGAAAACGGTCGTCGGAGATGTCGACCTCGACGCGCACGCCGGCAGCCTTGAGCTGGTCGGCCACGTCGTACATGTAGTCGTTGTACTCCTCGGCCACCGGAATCCCCGTGACCTGCACCGGAGACAGCCACACCGGGAACGCGCCGGCATAGTGCTCGACGAGCACGCCCATGAACCGCTCGATCGAGCCGAACTTGGCCGAGTGGATCATCACCGGGCGCTGACGCGAGCCGTCGGAGGCCTGGTACTCCAGCTCGAAGCGCTCGGGCTGGTTGAAGTCGTACTGGATCGTGCTCATCTGCCAGGTACGGCCGATGGCGTCACGCGCCTGAACGCTGACCTTGGGTCCGTAGTAGGCGGCGCCGCCCGGGTCGGGAACAAGCTCGAGACCGGTCGAGGTGCAGACCTCTTCGAGGATGCGAGTCGCTTCTTCCCAGTCCTCGTCGGAGCCGATGAACTTGCTCGCCTTGGGGCCGGTCGTGGCGCGGGTCGACAGCTCGAGGTAGAAGTCGTCGAGACCGAAGTCACGCAGGAGCCCGAGCACGAAGTCGAGCAGGTGCTTGATCTCGGCGCCCGCCTGCTCCTTGGTCACGTAGCTGTGCGAGTCGTCCTGCGCGAACCCACGCACGCGGGTGAGGCCGTGGATGACGCCCGACTTCTCGTACCGGTACACCGAGCCGAACTCGAACAACCGCATCGGCAGGTCGCGGTAGCTGCGGCCACGGCTGCGGTAGATGAGGTTGTGCATCGGGCAGTTCATGGCCTTGAGGTAGTACTCCTGGCCGGCCTTGGTCACCTCACCGGCGGCGTTGCGCTCCTCGTCGACGTGCATCGGGGGGAACATCGTCTCCGCGTAGTACGGCAGGTGCCCGGAGGTGTGGAACAGGTTCTCCTTGGCGATGTGCGGGGTGCCGACGTAGAGAAAGCCCTCGTCGATGTGGCGGGCGCGGACGTAGTCCTCCATGGCGCGCTTGATGATGCCGCCCTTGGGGTGGAACACGGGCAGCCCGGAGCCGATCTCGTCGGGGAACGAGTACAGGTCGAGCTCGACACCGAGCTTGCGGTGGTCGCGCTTCTCGGCCTCTTCGAGGCGGGTGAGGTACGCCTTGAGGTCGTCCTTGCTCGCCCACGCGGTGCCGTACACACGCTGGAGCTGCGCGTTGGCCTGGTCGCCGCGCCAGTAGGCCGCAGAGCTGCGCATGACCTTGAACCCGTTGGCGATGAGCTTGGTGGTGGGGATGTGCGGACCGCGGCACAGGTCGCCCCAGGCGCGGGTGCCGTCCTTGCGGATGTTGTCGTAGATGGTGATCTCGCCGCCACCGACCTCGACGGAGGCCCCCTCGGCGTTGGACTCGAGGTTCTCGTTGGAGGACTCCGAGCCGGCCTCGGCCCCACCGGAGCCCGGCCCGTGCGCCAGCCCGATGAGCTCGCACTTGTACGGCTCGTCCTTGAGCTCGGCCAGGGCCTCGTCGGCGCTGACGACGCGGCGCTCGAAGCGCTGCCCCTCGTTGACGATCTTCTGCATCGCCTTCTCGAGGGCTTTGAGGTCCTCGGGGGTGAACGGCTCCTCGACGTCGAAGTCGTAGTAGAACCCGTCGCGGATGTAGGGGCCGATGCCGAGCTTGGCACCCGGGCGCATCTGCTGCACGGCCTGCGCCATCACGTGCGTGCAGGAGTGACGCAGCACGTCCAGACCGTCGGGGGAGGCGATGTCGACACCCTCCACGGCGTCACCGTCGGCGAGTTCGTAGGTGAGGTCCTTGAGCTCTCCACCGACGCGCGCCACCACGATGCGGCGTTCGTTCTCGAACAGGTCGGCGGCCGTCGTGCCCGCCGGCACCGATCGCTCGCTCCCGGCGACTGACACGGTGATCTGGGCTGACACGGTGGAACTCCTCGTGGTGTTGGGTGCGCGAGCGGAACGCCCTGCGCCGACCCCCGATCGGGGCCACCTCCCCAGGGTAGTGCGCACCTCGCCCCTGCTTCAGCAGGGTTTACGCCCGACGCGCCCGCAGGCACCGCTCAGGCGAGCCGATCTCCGACTTTGACGACGCCGGTCCGCACAACCTCGGCGTACACCCCGGGGCAGTTCTTGGGCAGTTCGGTCACCCGGAGCACCACCTGTCCGAGGCGGACCTGCTCCCCTACCGCCCCCTGCAGATCCTCGTCGGAGACGTCGAGGAACACGTTCGCGCGCGTCACATCGGGAGACTCGTCCCGACCCACGAGGTGGACCGGCCGCTTCTTGGGCCGATCTCCCTCGAATCCCTCGCTCCGCACCTGGGCGGTCGAGAGCGACTGGCCCGGGGCGCCCTTCTCGGGGTAGACGGCCAGGGCGAGAACGGTCCCGCCGATGAGGGGTCGCAGTAGCTCCATGGGCACACTCTGCCAGCCAGGGTCGATACCGGAAAGAGGTGCGCTCCAGCAGCATCCGGGCGGCGACCCTGCGGTGCGTAGGCTGAGGCTCATGTCCGCCCTCGCCGACGTGGCGTCCCTGCTCTGCTGCCCACGATGCGCGGCGGGTGTCGAGGTCACCGGCGGTGCGCTGCGCTGCGAGCAGGGCCACAGTTACGACATCGCCCGCCAGGGGTACGTCAACCTACTGAGCAAACCGGCGGGAGCCGCGGCCGACGACGCCGCGATGGTGAGTGCCCGCGCGCAGGTGCTCGAGTCGGGGGTCTACTCCCCCATCCTCCAGGCGCTCGTGGAGGTCGTCTCCGGGTTGTCGCTCCCCGACGGCGCGGTGATCGACATCGGTGCTGGCACCGGGTATTACACCGCGGGAGTCCTGGATGCTCTGCCAGATCGGCTCGGGGTGGCCCTCGACCTGTCGGCCTACGCTGCACGGCGTTGTGCCCGCGCCCATCCGCGTCTGGCAGGACTCGTGGCCGATGTCTGGGCCGGAATCCCGGTGCGGGACAATGCTGCTGCGCTCGTCATGGATGTCTTCGCCCCACGCAATGCCCCGGAGTTCGAGCGGGTCCTCTCTCCCGGCGGCGTGGTCGTCGTCGCGACTCCCGCGCCCGAACACCTCACCGAACTCGTGACGAGGCTGGGGTTGCCGCGCGTGGACCCGCGCAAGGCGGAGCGCCTGGCCGAGGTGTTCGCCCGCTTCTCCACCGGCCCGGTGCGTCAGGTGCGTGAGGCGTTGAGCGTCGACGGCGGGATCGCGTCTCTGCTGGCCAGGATGGGTCCGGGCGCCCACCACGCCGGTCCGGCCGACCTGGAGGCTCTGGCGCACGAGGCGTGCGTCGAGGTGACGTTGGCGGTGGACATCTCCACCTTCACCCTCCCCGGGGCCGGCCGGCAGGGGTGAACCGGCAGCGATTCACGTGACCGACGGGCGAAACCGTGGCCGGATACGACTAAGGCCCTGCTGATCCCAGCAGGGCCTCGACGAGGATATGTGGTGGACGTAGCAGGACTCGAACCTGCGACCTCTCGCGTGTGAAGCGAACGCTCTAACCAACTGAGCTATACGTCCGTAGAACGGAGCATCACCCTACCCGGCAACTCCCCTGGACTCCAAAACGATGCCGGCAGCTGCCCGTGTGCGTCAGTCGCGATCCGAGCGGGTCAGAGCGCGAGGTAGGTGTGCATGAGCGTCTCGACCTGGTCGGGGACCCACCCGGGGATCCCCATGAACTTGAGCGAGGTCCACAGGAAGGCGTTGACGAACAGACACGTGAGGACGAACAAGGTCGCCTGCACGATGACACCTTTGCGCTGCACCCACGCGTTCCATTCTCTGAGCTTGCCCACGCCGTACGTGTGCAGCCTTCTGGCCCAATGAAACTCCGAGGCCCAAATGCTCACGCCGATGAAGACGACGAGCCACCCCGGCCCGGGAAAGGGCACCATCAGCAACCCGGCCACGACGATGACGAATCCGAGCGTGCCGACGACGCTCCGGTAGATACTGTGCGCCCGAGGATTGGCTCGGATCTTGGCTCGCCAGGCCCAATCTCCCGGACGCAGGATCGCCGCCCGAGAGCCGGTGCGGCCGCGGGAGGCTCGGACATGACCCGGCGCGGCGCCGGCGCGTTCGTCGTCGCGCTCCGTCCGTCCTGCCTGCGTCGTGGTCATCGCACCTCCTGGCCGTGGCCCTGTTCATCATGAACGACCGAGGCCACCCGTGGGGTTCCACCGGCCACGTCGATGTCGACCGGGACCGGCTGCAAGACCGACCGCAGACTCAGTGCCAGGCGAGACCGAGGCACTCCACGGCCGCGACGCGGGCGGCGCCGGCCCACTCGGGAGTCGATTCACCCCACCAGGGGTTCGCCTTGGCCTGACGCATGGCGTCGACCACGTCGTTCGCCGCAATCGTGAGCCAGGTCCCGGGGCGTTCTTCGTGTGTGGTCAGCAGGACGCTGTAGAGCCGCGTGCCGACCGGGGACATGACTGACATCGGATTCCTCTTCTTGGTGTGCGCTGGGGTGGCTACTACCTGTCGGCCGAAGCGCGGCAGGCGTGAGTCCAACACGGATGTCATCCTGCGTGAGCATCGCCTCGCCCCCCGGCCGAGTCGATGCGCGCCGGTGGCCAATCTCCCCCGAGAGCCCACGACGCACGACGAAACCCCCGAATCGTGAGATCCGGGGGCTTCGTGGATGGTGGGCGATACTGGGTTTGAACCAGTGACCTCTTCCGTGTCAAGGAAGCGCGCTACCGCTGCGCCAATCGCCCGACGAAGCGCCCGAAGCGCTTCTGTGAGGTGGAGACGGGATTTGAACCCGTGTACACGGCTTTGCAGGCCGTTGCCTCGCCTCTCGGCCACTCCACCGCGAAGGCTGAATGACTGCCTTCCGAGGGAGGCGATCCTCCGAGCGGACGACGGGACTCGAACCCGCGACCCTCACCTTGGCAAGGTGATGCTCTACCAACTGAGCCACGTCCGCATGTGCGTCGCGTGGATTCCGTTCGACCTTGTCGGCCTTGCGGCTTCCCGCGGCGTGCTGGACGACAGTAACCGATGACCGCGGCCGGAGTCCAACCGGCCCGCGGCCGAGTCCTCGACGTGTCCTCGCAGCTACCGGCCGCGCCCGCGCGTCCGTGCCCCTGAGGCGTGCGTCACCGCAACGCCCGGGATGAGCCACGCGTCGACCCCACGGCGTGGTCTGGGTGTCGGTGGCACGTCGCCGGTGCGGCACACTGCTCACGGATCGTGCCGCCGACGCATCGCGGCGCCGGTCATGGACGCCACGACCGCGGGGCCGCCTCATCGGCCCGGCGATCGGGTTAACGTTCGACAGGGCCCTCGCCGGGGCCGATCCGCGAATTCGCCCGAGACACGGGTGAATCGCCGACACTGCGGCACCGCGCCGCACTCATGGACGACGGAAGAGCTAAGACGGACCTATGGACATCTGGCCAGGAAACGCGTATCCGCTCGGAGCCACCTACGACGGCTCGGGAGTGAACTTCGCCCTGTTCTCCGAGATCGCCGAGCGGGTCGAACTGTGCCTCGTGAGCGAGGACGGCACCGAGACCAGGCTCGAACTCACCGAGGTCGACGGCTACGTATGGCACGGATACGTGCCCAACCTCCAGCCCGGGCAGCGCTACGGCTACCGCGTGCACGGCCCCTACGACCCCACCCAGGGCTACCGCTGCAACCCGAACAAGTTGCTCCTCGACCCCTACGCCAAGGCCATCGACGGACAGATCACCGGCGACGAGGCGCTGTTCTCATACAACTTCGGCGACGTCAACTCCTACAACGAGGCCGACTCCCTCGGGCACACGATGCTCTCGGTGGTCGTCAACCCATTCTTCGACTGGGGCCACGACCGTCCCCCGCACCACGAGTACCACGACACGGTGATCTACGAGGCCCACGTCAAGGGGCTCACGATGACGCACCCCGACATCCCCGAGGAGATCCGGGGGACGTACGCGGCGATCGCCCACCCGGCGATCATCAAGCACCTCACCGACCTCGGCGTGACGGCCATCGAGCTGCTCCCGGTGCACCAGTTCGTGCAGGACACCCACCTGCAGGAGAAGGGGCTGCGCAACTACTGGGGCTACAACACGATCGGCTTCCTCGCCCCCCACAACGAGTACGCGGCGTACGGCACCGCGGGCCAGCAGGTCACCGAGTTCAAGTCGATGGTGAAGACCCTGCACGAGGCCAACATCGAGGTCATCCTCGACGTGGTGTACAACCACACCGCCGAGGGCAACGAGTTCGGCCCCACGCTGTGCTTCCGCGGCATCGACAACACGGCCTACTACCGCCTCGTCGACGACGCCAAGGAGCACTACTACGACACGACGGGCACCGGTAACTCGCTGCTCATGCGCAACCCGCACGTGTTGCAGCTCATCATGGACTCGCTGCGCTACTGGGTCACCGAGATGCACGTCGACGGCTTCCGCTTCGACCTGGCCGCCACCCTGGCCCGTCAGTTCCACGAGGTCGACAAGTTGTCGGCGTTCTTCGACCTCATCCAGCAGGACCCGGTGATCAGCCAGGTCAAGCTCATCGCAGAACCGTGGGACCTCGGCGACGGCGGTTACCAGGTGGGCAACTTCCCGCCCCTGTGGACCGAGTGGAACGGGCGTTACCGCGACACCGTGCGCGACTACTGGCGTGGCGACGCGGCCGGACTCTCCGAGTTCGCCTCGCGCCTGTCCGGCTCCTCCGACCTGTACGCCCACTCCGGGCGCCGGCCGATCGCGTCGATCAACTTCATCATCGCGCACGACGGATTCACCCTGCGTGACCTCGTCAGCTACAACGAGAAGCACAACGACGCCAACGGCGAGGGCGGCAACGACGGCGAGAGCCACAACCGCTCCTGGAACCACGGCGCCGAAGGCCCCACCGACGACCCGGCCATCCGCAGCCTGCGCCTGCGTCAGATGCGCAACTTCCTCACCACGCTGCTGGTCAGCCAGGGTGTGCCGATGATCGCCCACGGCGACGAGATGGCCCGCACCCAGGGCGGCAACAACAACGTGTACTGCCAGGACAACGCCGTCGCGTGGATCGACTGGGAGTTGAGCAAGGACCAGCAGAGCCTGCTCAAGTTCGCCTCGCACGTCGTCGACCTGCGTCAGAACCACCCGGTGTTCCGTCGCCGCCGTTTCTTCGAGGGCAACGCCGATCACGGCGGCCGCTCCGATGTCGGCGACATCATGTGGTTCGGCTCCAGCGGGATCGAGATGAACGAGGACGACTGGAAGACGGGTTACGCCCGCACCCTCTCCGTCCTCCTCAACGGTGATGCCATCCCCGAACCCGGCCCTCTCGGCCAGCGCATCACGGACGACGACTTCATCCTCATGTTCAACGCGCACCACGAGGACGTCGACTTCGTCGTTCCCGACGTCATCGCCGACGTGCGCTGGGCGAAGGTCGTCGACACGTTCCTCTCCGGCGGCATCCCCGAGCCGACCGAACCCGCAGTCGACTCCGGCGAGACGATCACCGTCGGCTCCCGCTCCATGGTGATCCTCCAAAGCAGTCCCATCGAGCGCGACGTGCTCGAACAGGACGCCGAGGAGGCACGCGAGGAGGCCGCTCGCCTGATGGCCGTGGCCGTCGCCGGCGATGAGATCGAGGTCTCCCCAGAGCTCACCGAGAAGGCAGCGGAACGTGCCGCCCGCGCCAAGGAGCGCGAGTTGTCCGAGCAGGACGAGCAGACGCCCCAGAACGATGGCGAGTCCTCGAACGAATCCGAAGAGGGATCGACCGACTGAGTCACGACTTCACACACGCCAGGGGCGCCCGGACGATTCCGGGCGCCCCTGGCGTGTGTGTCGATCGCGGTGCTGGGGCAGGCGGTCCTACGCCCAGCATGCCGATCAGCTCGCCTCGAGGCGGGCCTTTTCGGTGTCGATGTCGAAGTCCGCTGCCGGCCACTGCGGGTCGAGCTCACGCAGGGCCTTGAGCAGCAGTTGCTGGACGGCCAGGCGCGCGTACCACTTGCGATCAGCGGGGACGACGTACCACGGGGCATCGTCGGTGGAGGTCTTGACCAGAGCGTCTTCGTACGCCTCCTGGTAGGCGGGCCACTTCTCGCGGACGTCGATGTCGCCGGGGTTGTACTTCCAGTACTTGTCCGCGCGTTCGAGTCGCTCGCCGAGGCGCGCCTTCTGCTCGTCCGCTCCGATGTGCAACATCACCTTGATGACGGTCGTGCCCGAGGCGATGACGGAGTTCTCGAAGGTGCGGATCTGGGAGTAGCGACGACGCCACGTCGAGGCCGGCACGAGGTCGTCGACCCGGGCCACGAGGACATCCTCGTAGTGGGACCGGTCGAACACGCCGATGATGCCGGGGGTCGGCAGGCCCTTACGGATGCGCCACAGGAACGGGTGACGCTTCTCCTCGGCCGTCGGCTGCTTGAATGCGACGATCGACACGCCCTGCGGGTCGAGCTGACCGACGACGTGACGCATGATGCCGCCCTTGCCGGAGGTGTCCAGGCCCTGGATGACGAGAAGCACCGAGCGGTTGTCACCGGCGCGCGACGCGGCGAAGAGCCGCTCCTGCAGCTCGCTCAGCTCCTCTGCGTTCTGCTCCATGAGAACCTCGGCCGCAGCCTTGTCACCGTCGAACGCGGGCGTCCCGGAGGTGTCCACGTCTGACAGGCGGAACCCTTCACGCACGCGCAGCGCCGCCTCGAAGGAGGCTGCATCGACCGTCAGGTCTTCAACGGTCGTCTGCAGAGCCTCGACCTTGGCCTGAGCCTCGACGGTCTTCTTGGCGGCCTTCTTCTTGGACTTCTTCGAGTCCTTACCGTCCTTGTTCTTGGCGTTCTTGGCGTTCTTGGCGTTCTTGCCCGCGCCCTTGGGCTCGGTCTCCGTGATCGAGCTGCCGGCCTTGCCGGCCTTGCCGGCCTTGTCGGCCTTGTCGGCCTTGTCGGCCTTCTTGCTTGCTTTCTTTCCGGAGAGGGTGGTGTCCTCGCCGGGTCGAGACGCTGCGGTCTCCTTGTCCTTCTTACCCATGCGGGTTCTCCTGTTCGGTGGGGACGGCAAAGTTGTGGGGTGTGCGGTCCAGCAGGGTGGAGACGAATTCGGACACGACGCGGTTCCAGCGCGCGGGGTCGACGTTCCACTCCTTGACGTGGCGGGCATCCTCCCAGGCCTCGAAGCGAACGACGTCGGGCCGCAGGCTCGCCAGGGTTTCGGAGGCGCCGACGGGGACGACGTCGTCGTCGCGGGAATGGATCAACAGGATCGGGCGGTCGAGTTCACCCGCACGCACCTGCCAGCGGGTGGTGGCGAGGTCGAGCGGCTGCTCGGCCCCCACGAGAAGCCGCGAGGCCCACCGGTCGCCGAGCAGAGCCTTGACCAGGCTGCCGAGCAGCCGTGGCAACCGACGCAGCCGGGCCTGATGCTCGATGACCTCCACCCAGTCGATCACGGGCCCGTCCAGTACGACCCCGGGGATGTGGGCACGGTGGGGCGAGCCGGCCAGTGCTTGCAGCACGATGGCTCCGCCCATGGACCATCCGAAGAGGATCACCTGCTCCGCCCCCTGCTCCAGGCAGTACCGGATGCTGGCGTCGACGTCGTGCCACTCGGTGAGACCCAGCGCGATGAGGCCATCCGGGCTGGCGGGTGCCAGGGAGTCGTTGCGGTAGGACGGCACGAGGCACGTGACGCCGAGATCGTGCAGCACGGGCACGGCCCGCAGACACTCTTCGCGCATGGCGCCGCGGCCGTGGACGAGGACAGCCCAGGTGCCACCCGGCGAAGGCGGTCCGTCTGCGTCCACCACCCAAGCGGGCATGGGGCCGAGATCGCCAGGAACGACGACGTCACGGGCGGGAATCCCGAGGGAGACGGTCGGACTCCCGACGTAGATGTGGCTCGTCCACCGCGCGGGTCCGGGCGCGGGCGTCCCGATGTCGACGGAGACGAGTTCGCGAACGACACACCGCCGTTCGGGGTCGACCTGGATGATCTCGCCCACCCGTATGTGGGTGCGTCCGCCGTCGAGCCACAGCCCGTACTGGCCGCGCACGCCGGTCTCCCCGTCGAGCCGCAGAGTGATCGTGTCGTCGTCGACCTCGAGCACAGTCGTGTTGTCCGGTTTCTCCCGCTCGGGGGTGAGCAGGACGCGCGCAAAGTACCAGGCGCCACCGAACGAGACGGCCACCGACGTGGCGGCGAGCGCGGCCGTCGCGAGGCCTGCAGTGCGAACGAGGCGCGACAAGGTGACCTGTTCGCAGGTACCCCGGTCCGACGTCATCCGTCCATGGTGACATCGACGGCGGCACAATCCCAGGTGGCGGGCGTCCCTCGGACCCGCGTCGTACCAAGCAGACCCGTCGACGGCAGGTGTCGGGCCGTCGGGGAGAGAGGTCGCGGCGGGCACAATGGCGGGCATGGATCTGCCTGTGCCACTCCCCCTCGCGCCGATGCTCGCCAAGGCAGTGCCGGACGTCCCCGAATCCGACTCCGTTCCAGGCGGATTGGCGTATGAGCCCAAGTGGGACGGTTTTCGGTGCCTCATCCTGCGCGATGGTGACGAGCTGGAGTTGGCGAGCCGCGGATCCAAGGCGTTGACGCGCTACTTTCCCGAGCTGCGTGAGCCGTTGCTGGCGGCGCTCCCGGCACGTTGCGTCGTCGACGCCGAGATCGTCGTTCGGATGGGCACCCGGGGCGCCGAACGGTTGGACTGGGAATCTCTTTCTGCCCGAATCCATCCCGCTGAATCGCGGATCAACCGGCTCGCCGCAGCGACGCCTGCGGAGGTCGTTGCCTTCGACCTCGTCGCGGTCGACGACGAATCCCTGATGGACATCGAGTTCGCCGAGCGCCGTAGGCGATTGGAGGACGCTATGGCGGGTCGTGTCACCGGATCTCCCCTGCACCTGACCCGCACGACGAGCGACGTCGCCGAGGCCCGTGACTGGTTCACCCGCTTCGAGGGCGCCGGCCTCGACGGAGTGATCGCCAAGCCGCTCGCCGGGCTCTACACGCCGGGCAAGCGCTCGATGCTCAAGATCAAGCACAAGCGCACGGCCGAGGCCGTTCTCCTCGGCTACCGCGTGCACAAGTCGGGCCAGGGAGTCGGGTCGTTGCTGCTCGGCCTCTACACCGACGACGGGCATCTACGCGGCGTCGGCGGTATCGCCGCGTTCACCGCCAAGCGGCGCCTGGAGTTGATCGACGAACTCGAACCCCTGGTCGTCCGCGACGACGACGGCAGCCCCGTGGCCGCCGAGACCGACCGGTCCCGTTTCTCCTCGTCCAAGGACGTCAGTTTCGTTCCCCTGCGCCCCGAGCGCGTGGTCGAGGTGGCCTTCGACCAGTTAGAGGGCTCACGCTTTCGCCACGCCGTGACGTTCCTGCGGTGGCGCCCCGACCGCGAGCCCGAGTCATGCCGCGTCAGCCAGATCGACGTCGCCCCGGCCTACGACCTCGCCCAGGTCCTCACGGATTGAGACAGGCGTCGGGCCAGCGGGCGTCACGCCTTCTTGGTGACGCCGTCGGTCTCCCAGTTGCCGGCGTTCTTCTTGCTCGGCTGAACGCGGGGTGGCTCCCCCGGCATCTTCGGGTAGTCGGGCGGAAAGTTGAGTTCGCCGAGGCCGCGTTCGATGTCGGCCTCCCACAGCGCGAGCGCGGGGGCGATGTCGCCGACGGCGTCGTCGATCCCGGCCCAGGCGTCTCCGCGCTCGGCGATGAGGGCGGGCACCGTGGCGACGGTGAACTGCGCGGGCGTGACCTCACGCAACTCGTCCCACGTGACGGGCATCGACACCGGCGCTCCCGCAAGGGGTCTGGGGCTGTAGGCCGACGCGATGGTGCGGTCGCGGCTCGCCTGGTTGTAGTCGACGAAGATCGTCTCGCCCCGCTGCTCCTTCCACCATGCGGTGGTGACGAGGTCGGGCAGACGCCGTTCCAGCTCGCGGGCGATGCCGATGACGCCGTGCCGCACGTCGAGGAACTCGTGCGTCCGCTTGAGTCGGGCGTAGACGTGCACGCCCCGGTTGCCGCTGGTCTTGACCCAGGCCGTCAGGCCGAGTTCGGCCATCAACTCGCGCAACACCACAGCGGCCTCGACGGCGTCGGTGAATCCGCGCCCGGGCTGCGGGTCGAGGTCGATGCGCAACTCATCGACGAGGTCGTTGTCGTCGGCACGCACGGGCCAGGGGTGAAAGGTGACGGTGCTCATCTGCACCGCCCAGATCGCGGTGGCGATCTCGTCGATGACCAGCTGCGGGTGGGACCTCCCCGACGGGTAGGTGCACGTCACGCTCCGCGCCCAGTCGGGGATGCCCTTGGGCGGGTTCTTGCTGTAGAACTCCTCGCCCGTGATGCCGCCGCGAAACCGTTGCAGCGTGACGGGACGATCCCCGACAGCCCGCAGGAAGCCGGCGTCCACTGCGAGGACGTAGTCGACGAGATCGCGCTTCGTGATCGGGGCGGCGCCGTCGACGCCGGGCCACACGGCCTTGTCAGGGCTGGACAGCCGCACCGACCGCTCCACCCCGTCGGGGCCGGGAACCGTCAATGTCACCGCATCTGAGGCCATGTCCGCCAGGGTACGGGGAATCCAGGTGGTCCCCCTGGGCGTTGTGCCACGCATGGAGCCGACTTCTCGTCACTACCCCGTCCAGCGCACCGACGCCGAGTGGCGTGAGCTGCTCACCCCGGCCGAGTACCAGGTGCTGCGTCAGGCCGGCACCGAGCGTCCCGGCGTCGGGGAGTACACCGACACCACGACAGAGGGCGTCTACAGCTGTCGTGCCTGCGATGCCGAATTGTTCCGCAGCGACACGAAGTTCGAGAGCCACTGCGGCTGGCCGAGCTTCTATGCACCCCTGGCCGGTGACTCCGTGGAGTACATCGAGGACACGACCCTGGGCATGCGCCGCGTCGAGGTCCGTTGCGCCGCGTGCGGCTCGCACCTCGGTCACGTCTTCGAGGGTGAGGGCTACCCCACCCCGACAGACCAGCGCTTCTGCATCAACTCCATCAGCATGCGCCTGACCGAAAAGCCGATCGCCTAGGACGCACCGTACGACTCCCCGCAGGAATGACGGAGGGGTCGGGATCGGGTGATCGCAGACTGAGAACGCCTTTCCCGTCTGCGAGCGCCCGATCTCGACCCCTCACTTCACCCGTTCACGTCATCGACCGACCCCGATCAGGGCAGGCCGTGTACCAGGGCGGGGGCCTCGACGCGGGGGCCGGTGTAGAACGGCGTCTCTTCGCGCACGTGGAGGCGGGCGCGGGACTTACGCAGTTCGCGCATCATGTCGACCATCTGGGGCAGGTCGTCGGACTCGAAGGCCAGGAGCCATTCGTAGTCGCCGAGGGCGAAGCTGGGGATGGTGTTGGCGCGGACCTCGGCGTAGGGGCGGGCCATGCGGCCGTGTTCGGCGAGCATCTCGCGGCGCTCGGACTCCTCGAGGACGTACCAGTCGAAGCTGCGCACGAAGGGGTAGACGCACACGTAGTTGCGGACGCGTTCCTCCTTCATGAAGGCCGGCACGTGGCCCTTGTTGAACTCGGCCTGGCGGTGCAGGGCGACCTGCGACCAGACGGGCGTGAGGTGCTTTCCGAGGGCGGTGCGGCGCAGACCCTTGTAGGCGGCCTGGAGGGCCTCGACCTCTTCGGCGTGCCACCAGACCATGACCTCGGCGTCGGCGCGGAATCCGGCGACGTCGTACAGCCCGCGGACGGTGACGCCCGTGGCGGCAAGTCCGTCGAGGAACGACTGGAGGTCGGCGGCGATACGGTCGCGCTCGGCGTCGTCCTCGGGCAGCGGGGTCGAGGTGCGGAACACCGACCACATCGTGTACCGGATGGTCTCGTTGAGCGCGCGCAGACGGGCGGCGTTGGTCACGGCGTCGGTCTTGTCGCTGGTGGCCACTACGTCGTTCGTCGCGTCGTGCGATGCAGCGTTCGAGGCGGGGGGTGTCGCGTCGGAGGGAATCGTCATGGCGTCATTCTCTACGCTGCGGGCGAGCTCTCGGCAGTCGCCCCGTCGCGCACGTGGTCGAGCCAGCGCATGGCGGGTGTGGCGGCGATGCCGTGGACGACGACGGACAGGATGATCGTGAAGCCGACCGTGGACCACAGGACGCCCTCGAAACCGAACTCGGCGTGGCCCAGGGCGTAGGCGATGTAGTAGATCGACCCGATGCCGCGGACCCCGAAGAAGGCCGTGACCAGTCGTTCCCGGGGGCCGGGGTTGCCGTCGGCATGGCGGTCCTCGCCGGACTGGCGCCCCAGAGCCAGCCACGCGGTGAGAGGTCGGACGACGAAGACGAGCAGCGTGCCGACCAGCGCGCCCTGCCAGGTGAGGTACTCGAGCAGGCCGTCGCCGAGAGCGATGCCCAACGCCAGCAGGAGCAGCAGGGTCAACAGAAGTTCGAGCCGCTCCACGAGCTCGTGCATGACGCCGTGGTACTCGTGGTGACGTTCCTGCGCGCGCAGGCGGATGGCCGCCACGAACACCGCGAGAAAACCCCAGCCGCCGACGAGCTCGGTGAAGCCGTACACGGCCAGTGTCCCGGCGAGAGCCAGGAGTGGCTCGCCCTGCTCGGCGAAGCGGAACACGTCGGAGCGACTGCGAAAGGCGACGCGGCCGAGCAGCCAGCCACCGACATAGCCGAGGGCGGCCCCGAGGAGGACCTTGCCGACAAGTTCCCAGCCGAACCACTGCCACCACCAGGAGCCGATCGGACCCTTCTCTGCGAGGAAGATCGCGGCGTAGACGAACGGAAAGGCGAGCGCGTCGTTGAGGCCACCCTCGGAGGTGAGGGCAAACCGCACCTCGTCGTGCTCGTCGACGTGTTCGAGTTCTTCGGTGGTCGGCCCGTCCACCTGGACGTCGGCGGCGAGCACGGGGTCGGTCGGGGCGAGGGCGGCGCCGAGCAACAGCGCGGCGGCAGGTGTCAGCGCCATGAACCACCACCCCAGAAACGCCACACCGGCGATGCACAGCGGCATCGCGATGACCAGCAAACGCCAGGTCGACCCCCAGGCACGCCAGGAGGCGCGGGTGCGTTTCAACGGCCGGTCCAGCGCCAATCCGACGCCCATGAGTGCCACGATGACGCACAGCTCGGCGGCATGCTCGGTCATGGTCGGGTGCTCCATGGGTGAGATGCGCGCAGTATCGAACGGTGGCAACAACCCCACCGCGAGGCCTGTGGCCACCAGCGCCATCGGCGCCGAGAACGCCCAGCGCTGCAGCAGGCTCGGCAGCGCAACGGCAAGAAGCAGGCCGATACCGACCACGAGGTACACGGCGTCAGCGGTCATCCGTCGAGAATCGCAGGTGGGAGCGGCTGTTCGCACACCGGAATGTCGCGTTGCGCACGATTGCGGCTCGAATGGACAGGAAACCCACGCATGTGGTGGCCAAGCCATGATCGCCCCCATGACTTCGCACGACGCTGCCGCCGGCAGGCAGCCACGACCCGAACTCCTGCAGATCGGCCCCGTCGCCCAACTCAAGGCCGGGCGGCTGCCGCGACGCCTGATGCAGCTGTTCGTCGGGCTCAGCCTGTACGGCGCGTCGATGGGGATGTTGGTGCGCAGCGCGCTCGGGCTGGACCCATGGGACGTGTTCCACTACGGAATCTCGCTGCACGTGCCGTGGACGTTCGGCACGATCGTCGTCGTCATCAGCTTTGCGGTCCTGCTGCTGCGGATCCCGCTGCGACAGATGCCCGGTCTCGGCACGATCGCGAACGCCGTGTGGATCGGAGTCGCCACCGACCTCACCCTGTCGACGACCCCCGAGCAGCACGACCTGCTCCCCCGCGCCGGCCTGCTGCTCGGCGGCATCGTGCTCAACGGGATCGCCGGCGCCCTCTACATCGGCAGCCAGCTCGGCCCCGGATCCCGCGACGGACTCATGACGGGCCTGCACCGGCGCACCGGCATCAGCCTGCGGGTGGTGCGCACGACGCTGGAGCTGTCCGTCCTCGTCATCGGCTGGCTGCTCGGCGGGGTGGTCGGCCTCGGCACGGTGCTCTACGCACTCGCGATCGGCCCGCCGGTCCAGTTCTTCCTGCCCCACTGCACCGTGCGCATCCCCGACCCCGACGCGTCTGCCTGACCCGGCGCGTGCGTCGCACCAGGTCAGGCCGCCCGTCGCCGTGGCCTATGCGGGGGCGTCGGCGAGGGAGTGCACGAGTTCGACGACGCGGGTGAGCACTGTCGGGTCGGTCGTCGGCAGTACGCCGTGACCGAGGTTGAAGATGTGACCGGGTGCCTGGCGGCCCTGCTCGACGATGCGGCGGACCTCCTTCTCGATGACCGGCCAGGGCGCGAAGAGCAGCGCCGGGTCGAGGTTGCCCTGCAGGGCATACCGGCCGCCCGTGCGCTCGAGGGCATCGAGAAGGTCGACGCGGTAGTCGACCCCGATGCACTCCACCCCCGCCTCGGCCATCGAGCCGAGCAGCTCACCGGTGCCGACGCCGAAGTGGATGCGAGGCACCCGCCCTTCGACGGCTTTGAGCGCCACTGCCGTGTGCGGGCGCACGTACGCCTCGTAGTCGGCCCGCGAGAGATAGCCGACCCACGAGTCGAACAACTGGATCGCGCTCGCCCCCGCGTCGACCTGCACCTGGAGGTAGGTTCCGGCGATCTGGGCGAGGCGGGCGCACAGGTCCGACCAGAGCTCCGGATCGCCGTGCATAAGCGCCTTGGTCTTCTCGTGGTTGCGGCTCGGGCCGCCTTCCACGAGGTAGCTGGCCAGGGTGAAGGGCGCACCCGAGAACCCGATGAGCGGAGTCGGACCGAGTTCACGCACGAGCATCTGCACCGACTCGGTGATGTCACTCACGAGATCCGGCGTCAGTTCGGGCAGGCGGTCCAGGTCGTCGCGGGTGCGAATCGGCTCGGCCACCACGGGCCCCACACCGGCGACGATGTCGAGATCGATCCCGACCGCCGATAGTGGAACGACGATGTCGCTGAAGAAGATCGCCGCGTCCACACCATGCCGCCGGACGGGCTGCAGGGTGATCTCGGTCACCAGGTCGGGACGGCGGCACGAGTCCAGCATGGCGACGCCCTCACGCACCTGGCGGTATTCGGGCAGGGAGCGCCCCGCCTGCCGCATGAACCAGACCGGAGGCCGGTCCAGCCGCTCGCCCCGCGCAGCACGCACCAGGCGACTCTCGGCCGGGGTGGCGGAGGTCGTCGAGGCAGAGGTCGTCACGGGCGCGTCCGGGCTCTGGGGGCTCATCACCCGGCGATCTTCCCACGAGGTCGGCGTGGGAGCGACCGGCTGTCGGTGGCGGCCCGTACATTGCCCGATGTGACCATTCGCCGCGCGACCACCCTCGACGCCTCGCAGTTCGACGAGGCCGTCGCCCGGTTGCGTGACCTGCGGCTTCGACCTGAGATCAGTTTGACGGAGATCCCGGCGCCACAGCGCATCGCACCCCACTCCGTGGCGCTGTCTGCCGAGATCACCCCCGAGGGTGACGACGAACCCCTGGCCACGGGCCGGTTCATCCTGCTGTACGACGACTCGGCCCCCGACGCCTGGGACGGATCCTGGCGCGTGGTCACGCTCTCCCGCGCCTACCTCGAGCCTGAACTTGCAGGCGACCCGTTGCTGGGCGAGGTCGGCTGGTCATGGTTGACGGACGCCCTGCACACCGGAGGCGCCGCCTACCGCGCTCTGGGCGGCACAGTCACCCGCGTCGTCTCCGAGAGTTTCGGGTCGCTCGCCGACAAGGAGCCTTCTGTCGAGATGGAACTGAGGGCATCCTGGACTCCTGACGGGGACGACCTCGTCGACCATTTGTCCATCTGGACCGACGTGCTGTGCACCATCGCAGGCATGCCCCCGGTCCCCGCGGGAGTCACCTCCCTCAACGACCGCCTGCGCTGAAAGAACGCCGATATCGATGTCCATGTCTTACCTGACCGACCCCTTCACTCCCCCGGAGTACCCGGAGTACCCGGAGCACCCGCAGCCGCGCCCGCGCAGGCACCGCGACGACGACCGCGACATCGCCGACTCGCAGTACGAGAACACGGGGCGCGAGGAGACGCGGAACGAGGAGACCCGAGACAAGGGCGCGCGGAACAAGAGCACGCAGCACGACGACGCTGACGGCCACGGCCGCAGCCACCGGGGCGACGCGCAGGCGAGTGGCGAGGCTCGCGCGACACTGACCGGCAAGGACGCCGACGACGTCGGGACCTATGCCGATGACGCCGACGACACCCCCGGTCAGGTCCCTGTGGCGTCAGGTGAGGACATCTCCACCGAGACGACCCCGGTGGAGGTTCTCACCGAACCCCGAGACGGAATCCCCGATGTCGTCGTCGACGAGCACACCCTCATGGAGGCCGCGGCGGCTCTGCGCGCGGGTTCGGGCCCGTTCGCCATCGACGCCGAACGCGCCTCCGGCTACCGCTACGGGCAGCGCGCCTACCTGGTGCAGGTGCGTCGAGAGGGAGCCGGAACCTGGCTCATCGACCCCATCGCGTGCCCGGATCTGTCGCCCATCAACGACGCGGTCGAGGGAGTCGAGTGGATCCTGCACGCGGCCACCCAGGACCTGGGGTGCCTGCGCGAGGTGGGCCTGCACCCGACCACCCTGTTCGACACCGAACTCGGAGCCCGACTGGTGGGCCTGCCGCGGGTCGGACTGGCTGCCGTCATCGAGCACTACCTCGGGTTCTCCCTGGCCAAGGAGCACTCGGCCGTCGACTGGTCCACCCGCCCGTTGCCCGAGGACTGGCTGCGCTACGCGGCGTTGGACGTCGAGTGTCTGGCCGAGGTCCGCGACGCCATGGCCGCCGATCTTGAGTCCCAGGGCAAGGCCGAGTGGGCCCGTCAGGAGTTCGAGGCGCTGACCTCGTTCACCGGTCACGCCGTGCGCACCGACCCGTGGCGGCGTGTGTCCGGTCTGCGTCGCCTGCGCACCCCGCGCATGGCCGCGATCGTGCGTGAACTCTGGTACGCCCGAGACGATCTCGCCCGCAAGCGCGATACGTCGCCGGGCCGGGTGGCCCCGGATGCTGTCCTCGTCGCTCTGTCGACGGCCGCTCCGACCACGGACGCCGCCGCTGCCTCGGCGTCCAGCCACAAGGTCGTCCGCCGCAACCCGGAGATCTGGTCTGCGGCCGTGCGCCGGGCCCTGGATCTGCCGGACAGCCAGTTGCCGCCGACGTCTGTGCCCTCCCAGGGACCCCCGCCGCCCAAGTCGTGGGCCGACCGCGACCCCGTGGCCGCGGCACGCCTGGCGATGGCCCGCGAGGAGCTCTCGACCTTCGCCGAGGCTCACCGCATCCCGCTGGAGAACCTGCTCTCCCCCGACACGTTGCGTCGCGCCATCTGGGAGCCTCCCACCGACCTCAGCGAGGCCGGAGCCGAGGCGAGCCTGCTCGATCTGGGTGCTCGTCCGTGGCAGGCACAGATCGCGGCTCCAGTGCTGGCCAGGGTGTTCAGTGAGGCGATTGAGGCGTAAGCCCTCTCTGCGCGAGAGGGCGACGAGCTCACCTGCGCCGGTGGGCGATCGGAACGTGAGGTCACCCACTGAAATCGGGGAGAGACAAGGACCGTACCGACCAGTAATATAGGTCGGGACATGACACGCATGCGATGAAGCATGCCCAAGCCTGTAGGAGGCCTTCCGTGTCACGAGCAGAGGTCGTCTTCGTCGATGGTGTGCGTACACCGTTCGGCAAGGCGGGAGACAAGGGCATCTACGCCCAGACCCGGGCCGACGATCTCGTCGTCGCCTGCATCCGCGAACTTCTTCACCGCAACCCCGAGCTTCCGCCGGAGCGCATCGGTGAGGTCGCTCTCGCGGCCACCACGCAGATCGGCGACCAGGGCCTGACCCTCGGGCGTCTTGCCGTTCTGCTCTCCGGCATCCCGCAGACGACGCCGGGATACTCCATCGACCGCATGTGTGCCGGCGCCATGACCGCCATCACCACCACGGCAGGCGCGATCGGCTTCGGCGCCATCGACGTGGCCATCGCGGCCGGCGTCGAGCACATGGGGCGTCACCCGATGGGCGAGGGCATGGACCCCAACCCGCGGCTGATCAGCGAGAAGCTGGTCGACCCCGAGGCTCTCTCGATGGGCAACACGGCGGAGAACCTGCACGACCGGTTCCCGCAGCTCACCAAGGAGCGCAGCGACGCCTACGCCAAGGGCAGCCAGGACAAGACCGAAGCGGCCTACCAGGCGGGCAAGATCCAGCCCGACCTCGTGCCCGTCGCGATCCGCACCGCGGAGCTCGGCTGGGGCCTCGCCACCAAGGACGAGCCGCCGCGTGCAGGCGTCACGTTGGAGGCGCTGGGTGCTCTCAAGACCCCGTTCCGCCCCCACGGTCGCGTCACCGCCGGCAACAGCGCCGGACTCAACGACGGCGCCACGGCCTGCGTCCTCGCCTCAGAGAAGGCGGCGCACGAGATGGGCCTGGGCACCAAGATGCGCCTGGTCAACTGGTCGTTCGTCGGCTGCGAGCCCGAGATCATGGGTTACGGTCCCGTCCCCGCCGCCGAGAAGGCGCTGGACCAGGCCGGCCTGAGCATCGACGACATTGGCCTGTTCGAGATCAACGAGGCCTTCGCCGTTCAGGTGCTGTCCTTCCTCGACCACTTCGGTATCCCCGACGACTCGTCCAAGGTCAACAAGTACGGCGGCGCCATCGCGGTCGGTCACCCCCTCGCCAGCTCTGGTATCCGGTTGTGCAACAACCTGGCCCGCCAGTTCGAGGAGGACCCCTCGGTGCGCTACGGCATGACGGCCATGTGCATCGGCATCGGCATGGGCGTGGCTGTCATCTGGGAGAACCCCCACCACAGCGACTACGTCCCCAGCATCGCGTCGACGAATACGGAGGCCACCCGATGAGCCTGGATTTCGCGTCTATCTTTCCGGACGAGGTGATCAGCAAGAGCCTGGTCCGCGACGTCGAACTGCCCGGCGGCGCAGGCACCTTCGCGCTCATCACGCTCGACAACGGCATGGACCACACCAAGCCCACGACCCTCGGCCCGCAGACCGTCACCGGTCTGGGCGAGGCTCTGGACACCCTCAAGGCGCGAGCCGCTGCCGGTGAGATCGTCGGCGTCGGCATCACGGGCAAGCCGTTCGTGTTCGCCGTCGGCGCCGACCTAGCCGGCATCAGCGCCGTGTCCCAGCGCGAGCAGGCCCGCGCCATCGCCGCTCTGGGTCACGACGTGTTCGCGCGCTTCGCCGACCTGGGCGTGCCGAGCTTCGCGTTCGTCAACGGTGCTGCCCTCGGCGGTGGCCTCGAGATCGCGCTCAACTGCGACTACCGCACGGTCTCCACGGACGTGCCGATGATCGCGTTCCCCGAGTGCTTCCTCGGACTCCTGCCCGGATGGGGCGGCTGCTGGCTGACCCCCAACCTGGTCGGACCCGAGAAGGCCGTCACGCTCATCGTCGAGAACGCCCTCTCGCAGAACCGGATGATCAACGGCCCCAAGGCTGCACAGCTCGGGCTGTTCGACCAGCTCTTCGAGCCGGCCGACTTCCTCGTCCGCTCGCTGCAGTGGGCCGCCGGTGTCATCGACGGTTCTGTCACCGTCGAGCGCCCGCAGGTCGACCGTGACGAGAAGACGTGGGAGGCCGCGGTGGCCAAGGGCCGCGCGATCGCCGACGCTCGTACCGGTGGCTACTCCCCCGCCCCCTACCGGGCGCTGGACGTCATCTCCGCCGCACGCACCACCTCCAAGAGCGAGGGGTACGAGCAGGAGAACGAGGGCCTCGCCGACCTGCTCATGGGTGAGGAGGTCCGCTCGGGCCTCTACGCCTTCGACCTCGTGCAGCGTCGCGCCAAGCGTCCTGCCGGTGCTCCCGACAAGTCCCTGGCCCGCAAGGTCACCAAGGTCGGCATCGTCGGCGCCGGCCTCATGGCCAGCCAGCTCGCGTTGCTGTTCGTGCGTCGCCTCCAGGTGCCGGTCGTCATGACCGACCTCGACCAGAGCCGCGTCGACAAGGGCGTCGCCTACGTGCACGCCGAGCTCGACAAGCTCGCGGCCAAGGGCCGTCTCTCGGGCGACAAGGCCAACCGCTACAAGGCACTCATCACGGGCTCCACGAGCAAGGACGGCTTCGCCGACGCCGAGTTCGTCATCGAGGCCGTGTTCGAGGAGATGTCGGTCAAGAAGACGGTCTGGGCCGAGGTCGAGGCCGTCGTCTCGCCCGAGTGCGTGCTCGCGACCAACACCTCGTCGCTGTCCATCACCGAGATGGCCTCCGAGTTGGCCCACCCCGAGCGGGTCGTCGGCTTCCACTTCTTCAACCCGGTCGCCGTCATGCCGCTGCTCGAGATCATCTCGGGTGACAAGACCGATGACGCCACGCTCGCCACGGCGTTCGCCACCGGCGAGAAGCTCAAGAAGACGACGATCCTGGTCAAGGACAGCCCGAGCTTCATCGTCAACCGCCTGCTGGGTCGCTTCATGAGCGACATGGCCGGCATCGTCGACGAGGGCACGCCGATCGACGTGGCCGACGCCGGGTTCGCGGGCATCTCCCCGATGCCCCCGTTCCAGCTCATGGGCCTCGTCGGACCGGCCATCGCGTTGCACAACAACGAGACCCTGGCCAAGGCGTTCCCCGAGCGCTTCCGCGTGTCGGAGAACCTGCGCACCATCGTCGAGATGAAGAAGCCCGCCTTCTACATCGAGTCGGACGGCAAGCATATCGTCGACCCCGAGATCGCCGCCCTGTACGAGAAGAGCGGCGCGGGCAAGACGCCGCTCACCGCAGAGCAGGTGCGTGAGAAGGTCCTCTCCGGACTCGCCGAGGAGGCACGCCTCATGCTCGACGAGGGTGTCGTCCAGGCTCCGATGGACCTCGACCTCGGCATGATCACCGGTGCCGGATTCACGTTCTGGAACGGCGGGCTCACGCCGCTGCTGGACCGTTCGGGCATCGCCGAAAAGGTCACGGGCAAGCGGTTCCTCCCTGTCGGAGCGGCCAGCCTGCCTGCCTGATATGCAGGTCACGCCAGGTCACAGGCATTGACGGCGGGTCGCGCCCTCCACTGCGCGCGACCCGCCGTCGCCGTGCTGGGAACCGGTATCACCGAGGATCCATGCAAAACTGGGTCGATCGACCAACATCGGCCGCGCAATCTTCTGCGAGGGGCACCTGCGACACGCCCAGGCTGAACTTTCCGCTATCTCATATGTGAGTTACCATCATGACCATGACCGAGGATTATCTGGCCCGCATCGGAACGCTGATTCGAGAAGCTCGAAAGCACCGGGGCATGACGCAGCACGAACTCGCCGACCTGCTGGGCACCAGCCAGAGCGCTGTGGTTCGCATCGAGCAGGGCAAACAGAACCTCAGCCTGGAGATGCTCTCCCGCATCGGCTCGAACCTCGACTCCGAGTTCGTCTCGCTGGGCTCCTCCGGTCCCCAGAACCTTCGCATCGAGGGCGGCACCAAGCTGCACGGCTCGATCGACGTCAAGACCAGCAAGAACGCCGCGGTGGCGCTCCTGTGCGCCTCGCTGCTCAACAAGGGCCGCACGACGCTGCGCAACATCGCGCGCATCGAAGAGGTCAACCGGATCCTCGAGGTGCTCTCCAGCATCGGCGTGCGTACGCGCTGGCTGCCTGACAGCAGCGACCTGGAGATCATTCCGCCGGCCACGCTGGACCTGGCCTCGATGGACCAGGATGCCGCGCGCCGCACCCGCACGATCATCATGTTCTTCGGCCCGCTGCTGCACGAGTTCGACGGGTTCGAGCTCCCCTACGCCGGCGGCTGCGACCTCGGCTCGCGCACCATCGAGCCCCACATGACCGCGCTGCGTCCCTTCGGGCTCAACGTCGAGGCGACGACCGGCATGTACCACGCGAGCGTCAAGCCCGATGTGGCGCCGACCCGCGCGATCGTGCTCACCGAGCGTGGCGACACCGTCACCGAGAACGCCCTCATGGCCGCCGCGCGGCACGACGGCGAGACGGTCATCCGCAACGCCAGCCCCAACTACATGGTGCAGGACCTGTGCTTCTACCTGCAGAAGCTCGGCGTCGAGATCGACGGCATCGGCACCACGACGCTGACGGTCCGTGGCTGCAGCGTCATCGACGTCGACGTGGAGTACTGCCCCAGCGAGGACCCGATCGAGGCCATGAGCCTGCTGGCCGCGGCCGTCGTCACCGAATCCTCGATCACGATCTGCCGCGTGCCCATCGAGTTCATGGAGATCGAGCTGGCGCTGCTCACCGAGATGGGCATGCAGTTCGAGCTCACGGACGAGTACCGCTCCGCGAACGGTGAGACGCGGCTGGTCGATCTGACGACGATCCCCGGCCCGCTCAAGGCGCCGATCGACAAGATCCACCCGATGCCGTTCCCCGGCCTCAACATCGACAACCTGCCGTTCTTCGCGCTCATCGCCGCCTGCGCCGAGGGTCGCACGATGATCCACGACTGGGTGTACGAGAACCGGGCGATCTACCTGACCGAGCTCACCAAGGTGGGCGCCAAGGTGCAGCTCCTCGACCCGCACCGCGTGCTCATCGACGGCCCCACCCGCTGGCGTGCGGCGGAGGTCATCTGCCCGCCGGCGCTGCGCCCGGGTGTCGTCATCCTCATCGCGATGCTCGCTGCGCCCGGCACCTCGGTGCTGCGCAACGTGTACGTCATCAACCGCGGGTACGAGGATCTGGCTCGGCGTCTGAACGACTTGGGTGCCACGGTCGAGACCTTCCGCGACATCTGACCGAGATGAGCGTGAGGCAGGGGCCGCGGCGAAGCCCGGCACCTGCCGAGCGTGAATCGAACGTCAGTGGCGCCATCGACCCGACATCTGAGTTGACCTCAGTCTCTGGCATGACGAAACCCGCACCAACCCGTGAATGTGAACGGGTGGGTGCGGGTTTCGTGTGTCAGGAGGTGTGTTCGGTGACCAGCTCGGGTCGCAGGGCTGCGGTGATCGTGTCGGCGATGGCGGGGGCGGTGAGGCCGGCGTCGGCGAGGATCTGGCTGCGGCTGGCGTGGTCGAGGAATTCCTTCTTGAGGCCGAAGCGGTGCACAGGCAGTGGCTCGCCGGTCTCGGCGAGGGCGGCGGACAGTGCCGAGCCGATGCCGTTGGCGGCGACGTGGTCCTCGATGACGGCGACGTAGCCGGCGGAGCGGGCCGCGGTGACGAGGTCGTCGCTGATCGGCAGCACCCAGCGGGGGTCGACGACCTGGACGCGGGCTCCGGACTCGGCGATGACGGACGCGGCATCCACGGCCGGCTGCACCATGGCACCCACGCCGACGAGCAGCACGTCAACCGGTTCGTCGAGGGCGATCTGCGCCGGTTCGGCGATCTCGACGTCGGCGTCGGGAACCTGTTCGGCCTGACCCTCCGGTGCGGGGTGCAAGGCCACCACGTCGAGGGTGCCGCGGCGTCCAACTGCGGGAATCGGGCGAGGTTCGGAGCCCTTGGGGAATCGCAACACCGTGGGCCCGTCGTCGATCGCGACGGCTTCGCGCAACGCGATGGCGAGCTGCTCACCGTCGCGCGGTGCGGCCACACGGATGCCGGGGACGACCGAGGTGAGCGCGAAGTCCCACATCCCGTTGTGGGAGGCACCGTCGTTGCCGGTGACACCCGCACGGTCGAGGACGAACGTGACGCCCTGGCGGTGCAGCGCACAGTCCATGAGCATCTGGTCGAAGGCGCGGTTGAGGAACGTCGAGTAGATGGCGACGACCGGGTGCAGACCGGCGAACGAGAGCCCGGCCGCCATCGTGGTGGCGTGCTGCTCGGCGATGCCGACGTCGAAGACGCGGTCCGGGTAGGCCTCGGCGAACTCCCGCAGACCGACCGGGATGAGCATCGCGGCGGTGACGGCGACGAGGTCGTCACGCTCTTCGCCCAGCTCACACAGGGTGTCGGAGAAGTTGGCTGTCCAGCTCCGGCCGGCGATCTCGAGCGGGAGACCCGTCTCGGGGTTGATGACGCCGACCGCATGGAAGGCGTCGTCGGCGTTGTCGAGGGCGTGCTGGTACCCGCGGCCCTTCTGGG